>NZ_JBEZZJ010000004.1:0-356936 GCF_040639095.1 Micromonospora sp. NPDC023966
GATGGTACTGCACTCGGGAGGGTGTGGGAGAGTAGGACACCGCCGGACAACCTTTCCAGTCAGGGCCACCCTTCGGGGTGGCCCTGACTGCGTTTGTGGCCCGCTTCGGTGAATCGCCCCGGGCACCCGGCCCCGTCTCGTACCGTCGGTGCGGGACCGCCCGCCTGCCCCGTCAGGCGGGTGGAAAACGTGACGTGTTGTACGCGTCGTCCGACGATCGGGGCGGACCGGTCCGGGTACCTGCTGATGGTTCGGCCGGAACTGACCGCCAGGCGCTGGCGGAGGCAGGAGTGGTCATGAAGATCGGAATCATCGGGTCGGGGCACATCGGAGGCACCCTCACCCGTCGGCTGCGCACGCTGGGCCACGACGTCGCGGTGGCCAACTCACGCGGGCCGCAGAGCCTGGCCGACCTTGCCGCGGAGACCGGCGCCAGAGCGGCCACCCTGGAGGAGGCCGTCCAGGGCGCGGAGCTGGTCGTCGTCGCCATCCCGCTCAGGGCCGTGCCGGAGCTGCCGGCGGCGCTCTTCGACGGCAAGCTGGTCGTCGACGCGGACAACTACTACCCCGAGCGGGACGGCGACATCCCCGAGCTGCTGGACCGCAGCCTCAGCTCCAGCCGCTGGACGGCGGACCATCTCAAGGGCGCCCGCGTGGTGAAGGTCTTCAACAACATCCAGGCCGCGTACCTGATGGACGGCGGGAAGCCGGCGGGCACGCGGGACAGGATCGCACTCCCGGTGGCCGCGGACGACGCCGACGCCAAGCGGGTGGTCATGGAACTGGTGGACGAGCTGGGCTTCGACCCGGTGGACGCCGGCACGCTCGACGAGAGCTGGCGCCAGCAGCCGGGCACCCCCGTCTACGGCACCGACCGCGGCGCGGACGGCGTACGGCGCGGGCTGGCCGAGGCGCGGCCCTGAGGGCGTACGACAGCGGAAAGCCCCGCCGGCGACGTGGCCGGCGGGGCTTTTCCGTGCGTGCGTTCAGCGGTCGTCAGGCGGGCGGCTCGGCGCAGATGAAGCGGGGCTCCGGGTCGTAGCGCCAGCTGAACTTCTCCCGCTTCACCACCTTGCCGTCCTTCTTGATGACCCGGTAGGCGTCCTGGGCGAAGCCGACGCTGCCCGCGGCGGAGATGCAGTCCGGGCCGGGATCCAGGTAGACCGTCTTCGGCTGGGTGATGTTCCGGCGCGGGCCGTACTCGGTCTTGACGCTGTCGTAGATCTTGGTGCTCCACATCGAGACGGTGATCGTGCTGGACGTGTAGGACGTGTCGATGAGGACGCCGTACGGGGTGTTGTTGCGGAACTTGAAGTCGAGCTGGGGCCAGTAGATGGTCGACTCGATGACCGCCGGGTAGCGGCTGAAGTAGAACGAGTGCGGCTTGTGCTCGACGTCCTCCAGCCCGGCATAGTAGCTGGCGTTGAAGAGCGTCGTGGTGAACTGCGAGACGCCGCCGCCCACCCCCGGCACCAGCTTGCCGTTCACGATGGTCGGCGCGTCCTTGTAGCCCCGGTCGTAGCCGCGCTCGCCGGTGTGGCCGTTGAGCGAGAACGTCTCCCCCGGCTGCACGATGGCGCCGTCCACGTCCTTGGCAGCCTGGACGATGTTCTGGCTGCGCGGCGAGGAGAGACCGCCGGGGAACCGGGTGGTGAAGGTGGAGACCCGCTCCTTGATGCCCAGCTCGGCGAGCTTGGCCTCGGTCAGTTCGGGCTCGGCCGGCTTCAGCGCCGCGGTCACCGTGCGGCCGTCCGCCTTCGGCAGGACCGCGAGCAGGTCCCGGCCGAGCGCCGCGGCGTCGACCTGCCGGCCGGCCCGGGCCGGCACCACCTTCGGCTTGCCGCCGCTGATGGTCAGCCCGGCGTCCTTCGGCGCGACCTCGAGCTTCGCCAGCCGGTCGCCCAGCGCGGCCCGCAGCCGCTTCACGTCGACGCGGGCGGTCAGCTTGCCGGCGTCGTCGGCCGAGAAGCGCAGCCCCCGGGCGATGGCGGCGGGCGGGATGGTGACCGAGCCGCCCTCGGTGGTCAGCGTGACGGGCGCCGCGACGGCCGGCCGGGCCAGCTCGGCGAGGAGCCGGTCGACCTCCTCGCGGCTGCTCGCCGGCCACTTCTCGACCAGCGGCACGGCGACCGGCGCGCCGGCCAGCCAGCCGGCCTTTACGGCGTGGGCCGCGCCGGCCGCGTCGACGGTCAGCGCCGGCTTCGGGTAGACCGGCTTCGGGGTGGTGCCGGTGAAGATGATGGCCGGCATGGTCATCTCGCGGCCCTGCGCGCCCATGGCCTGGCGCAGCGCGGCCTCCAGCCGGGCGGTGTCGACGGTCACCACCGGCTCGACCGTGCGGGAGCCCACGAGGCGGCTCACCGGGTGCGCGTCGGCGGCGGCCGCCGCCGCCACGGTGGCGTCCACGTCGATCGCGAGCCCGACGTCGGCCGGCTTGAGTTCGGCCGTCTTCTCTCCCACGGTGACGGTGACCGGGGCGTTCAGCGCCGCCGCGCGGCGCGCCAGTTCGGCGTGGAGCGCCCGGGCCGCCTCGGCCCGGCTCCGCCCGCCCAACTCGGCGCCGAGCACGGTGGTGCCCCGGGGCACGTCACCGGCGTACGCGTAGGCGCCCACGCCGGTGCCGGCGGCCAGCACGGCGGCGACGATCCCGCCGGCGAGCAGCATGCGCCCGCGGCGGAACCGCCCCGGCTTCCCGGGACCGCCCGGTGTGGGTGCGGCGGCCGGATCCGGCTCGACGTCCGGCCAGCTCACCGCCGTCACCTTCACGGTCGGCCGGTCGTCGGCGGAAGGCACCTTTTCGCCGTACAGCGTCACAGCAACCTCGATCGGAAGTACCACGTGGGGACCGCTTCCCCCACGGGAGACACCTACGTTAACCAACGCCCGGGCCGGCCGGGAGTCACAGCTCCGGCGGCCGGCCGGGTCGCGCCGTCCGCCGCTCGCAGGTGTCGCCGTCATCACCTCGTGGCGGGGTGCCCACGCCGGTCCGGATCGTGGGACGGTGGCCGGGTGCGGACGGACGAGCGGACCCTGGCATACGGCGGTGGCTGGCTGGACCGGGCGGGGGCGCTGCGCGCCGACCCGGCGTGGATCGAGGCGCGGCTGACCGACCCGGAGACCGTGCTGCTGCCGCTGTGGCGGGACCGCTGCCTGGTCTCGGTCGACCGGGCGCCGGTGCGCCGCTCCGCGTCCGGGGCGGCCGGGCTGCGCGCCGCCGCCGACGAGACCGTGTTCCTCGGGCTGGACGCCGGCCGGGCGGTGTTCGCCGTGGACCTCTCCGGCCTGGGCGAGGCCGAGGCGCGCGACTTGGCCGGCGCGGCCGAGGCGGTGGACGTGCGGGCCCTGGTGGGCGGGCTGGGGCCGGCTGAGGCGGCCGTCCAGGCGTACGCCAGGGGGTTGCTGCACTGGCACCGGGGCCAGCGGTTCTGCGGCGGCTGCGGGGCCGTGACGGTGGCCGGCGACGGCGGCCACACCCGGTCCTGCACCGGCGCCGCCTGCGGGCGGCTGCTCTTCCCCCGGATCGAGCCGGCGGTCATCGTGCTGGTCGAGGCGCCCGGCGAGCCAGAGCGGTGCCTGCTGGCCCGGCACCGTGGCGCGGCGGAGGACTCCTGGTCGACCCTGGCGGGCTTCGTGGAGGTCGGCGAGAGCCTGGAGGACGCGGTCCGCCGGGAGCTGGCCGAGGAGGCCGGGGTGACCGTGGTCGACGTGGCGTACCAGGGCTCGCAGGCCTGGCCGTTCCCGGCCGGGCTCATGGTCGGTTTCCGCGCGACGGCGGCCTCGACCGAGGTGCGGGTGGACGGCGAGGAGTTGGTGGAGGCGCGCTGGTTCACCCGGGCGGAGCTGCGGGCGCGGGTGGCGGCGGGACGCCCGCTGGGCCGGATCGACTCGATCGACCACCGCCTGCTGTGGTCCTGGTTGGACGGCCGGAGCTGACCAGCCGCCGGACGGTCAGCCGGGTCGGCCGGACGGGTGAAGGGACCATCACCCTCAGCGGCTTGTCAGCTGTCCGTTACCGAACTGTGACGAAGGTCGGTGATCGCTACCACAGGTGAAGCGTCTCTGCCTTCCTGTCGTAATAGGGCCGTTTTGCCCTGAGCCCGTTGCTGTCGGGATGTTAACCGTTGGTAACCGAGGGCGATCTTGATACCACGGTTGTGTTACCCACCAGTAGCAAGGGACTTGTGAGGTCTGTCGCTTCGCGGGAGCATGCAATCCGCGTACCGCGCGGTCCGTCGGCACAACGGCCCCGCGTCGCCCCGCAGCTTTCCCCGTCCCGCGTCGCGTCCCGCGCCGGTGACGCACCCCTGTCGAGGAGGACCTCGTGAGTGAATCGGACAACCGTCAGGTGAGCGGCGGCACCCGCTGGCGTCGCTTCGCCGCCATGATGGTGCCCGCCACCGTCGTGGCCGGCGGCATCGTGCTGGGCATGGCCAACGGCGCCATCGCGGCCTCGTTCGCCGTCTCGGGCACCACCTTCAAGGTCGGCGCCTCGAAGCTGGAGGGCACCGGCTTCAAGCAGTACGGCGGCATGGTCGAGGAGAAGAGCAGCCACAACCAGCACCCGGTGGCCGTCTCCGAGATCGCCGACGCCAAGCTCTACGACCTCTGCCAGTCGGTCAACGCCAGCATCCCGGGTGTGCCGATCGTGCTGACCATCAACGCCGGTGGCGGGGGCAAGCCGGCCACCGCCACCAACCTGCTGATCGACATGGACTCCCTCGAGGGCGACGCCAGGTTCGAGAACATCCAGATCGGTCGCGACGCCAACGAGCTCAACCCGACGAAGG
The DNA here is from genome assembly GCF_040639095.1 of Micromonospora sp. NPDC023966. NCBI lineage: Bacteria > Bacillati > Actinomycetota > Actinomycetes > Micromonosporales > Micromonosporaceae > Micromonospora > Micromonospora sp. NPDC023966. The sequence continues at coordinate 4,788 of NZ_JBEZZJ010000004.1, forward strand.
GCCAGCCCGGCGGCTTCGGGCAGAGCGCGGACACGGTGACCATCACCGACCTGGAGCAGGTCGCCCGCTCCACCAGCGCGGGCGTCTTCACCCTGAACGGCCTGAAGCTGAAGGTCAACGTGGGCAAGGACGCCAAGGAATGCTTCTGATCTGATGTCGAGGCCCGCGGAGGGCGCCCTCCGCGGGCCTCGTCCTTGTCTCACGCCGTCAGCACTGCCAGGAGGAGTACGTGACAACCGCCGATACGCAGCAGGCCGGGCCCGGTCGGGCCGGCCAGGCGTGGCGCGACTTCCGCCGGTGGCGGCGGACGCGGCCGTTCTGGGGCGGGCTCTTCACCGCGCTGGCCGGCCTGGAGATCTTCGGCACGACGCAGATGAGCCTCAACGGCCTCACCTTCCAGATGGGGCCCACCGGCTTCCTGTCCTGGCTGATCCCGGTCATCCTCTTCGCCTGCGGCATGCTGCTCTGGTTCAGCCCGCAGCAGCGGATGTTCTATTCGGTGGTCGCCGCGGTCACCGCGCTCTACTCGATGATCGGGGTGAACCTCGGCGGCTTCTTCATCGGCCTGCTGCTCGGCATGGTCGGCAGCGCCCTCGGCTTCGCCTGGGTGCCGCGGAAGCAGCCGGCCGCGGAGCCGGCCGACCCCGTGGAGCCGGCGGAGGAGGACGACGCGGCCGGGGAGCCGGAGCCGGCCCTGGTCGACGATCTGCTGCCCCGGCAGCGCGAGGACGAGACCACCGGCGTCCTCACCGACACCCTGCCCGAGCCGCGTAACCCGCTGCGCGAGGCCGCTCCGGTGGACCCGGCCGGCTCCGCCGACAGCACCCAGGTGCTGCCCGCCGTCGGGCCGGACACGCCGCGCGGCGGCGGGCACCGGGACCCCAGGGCGTACGCGATCCTGTTCGTGGTCGCCACCGTGTCCGCGGCCGGCCTGCTCGCGCTCCGCGGCCAGGAGCCGGCGATGGCCGCGCCGGCCGCCTGCCCGACCGCCACGGCCCCGGCCCCGCGCCCGAGCGCGTCCGCCTCGACCTCGGCCTCGGCGTCCGCGTCGCCCAGCCCGAGCACCGCGCCGGCCGAGGAGCAGAAGGACTCGGACGGCAACCTGCTCACCGACATCGTCGACGGCATCACCGACCTGTTCACCGGGGGCGACGACGCCGAGCCCTCGCCCAGCCCGAGCACCTCGTCCGCCCCGGCTGCGGCCGCCGAGCCGGCGGCGACCGAGACCACCACCGGGGCCACCCCGACCGGGAGCGCCACGACCACCACCGAGCCGACGCCGAGCGGCAGCGCCACGACCAAGCCGGCCGACCCGCCGAAGCCGGACGCCGACTGCGACAGCCCGGCGCCGACCAAGCCGAAGCCGGTCGAGGCGGGCAAGCCGCTGCCGAAGCTGGCCGCCGACCCGGACCAGCCGATCGTCGCGGACCCGCCGTCCAAGCTCACCGGCTCCAAGGTGACCATGACCGGGCTGCGGTTCGAGGGGATCGTCGAGCTGCCCACCCATGACGGCATGCTCAAGTGCCTGAAGTTCACCATGGACAAGGCGGTGACGGAGGACTTCACGCTCCTGGCCAGCGGCCCGGCCGGCAAGAAGCAGCGGTACGTCACCGACCGGCTGACGGTCGAGGGCGACGTCGCCTTCTACGCCACCCGCTTCGTCGGGCACCTGCTCGGCATCAAGATCACGCTCACCCCGGACCTGCCGTTCCCCGACGGCCTCCCGATCACCTCGCCGGTCCCGATCACCTTCACCGACCCGGTGATGGAGCTGGCCTACGAGAACTCCAAGACGCTCACCGCCCGGCCGGTGCTCAAGCTCGACCTGGCCTGACCCCGACGGCCAAGCGAAACGGCCGGGAGCCGGAGGATTCCCTCCGACTCCCGGCCGTCGTCGTTCCGCTCAGATCCGGGCCAGCGCCCGCCGCAGCGGGTCGAGCCCCAGCGAGCCCAGGTCGAGGGCCTGGCGGTGGAACTCCTTGAGGTCGAAGTCGGCGCCCTTGCGGGCCTTCGCCTCCTCGCGGGCCTGGAGCCAGATCCGCTCGCCCACCTTGTACGAGGGGGCCTGCCCCGGCCAGCCCAGGTAGCGGTTCAGCTCGAAGCGCAGGTTCTCGTCCGGCACCCGGCAGTGCGCCCGCATGAACTCCCAGCCCAGCTCCGGCGTCCAGCGCTCGCCCGGGTGGAAGCCGAACGGGTTGTCCGCCGGGATCTCCAGCTCCAGGTGCATGCCGATGTCGACGATCACCCGGGCGGCCCGGAACGCCTGCCCGTCGAGCATGCCGAGCTTGTCGCCCGGGTCCTCCAGGTAGCCCAGCTCCTCCATCAGCCGCTCGGAGTAGAGCGCCCAGCCCTCACCGTGCCCGGAGACCCAGCAGAGCAGGCGCTGCCAGCGGTTGAGCAGGTCGGCCCGGACGGCGGTCTGAGCGACCTGGAGGTGGTGACCCGGCACGCCCTCGTGGTAGACCGTGGTCACCTCGCGCCAGGTGGAGAAGTCGGTGATGCCCTGCGGCACCGCCCACCACATCCGGCCCGGCCGGGAGAAGTCCTCGCTCGGGCCGGTGTAATAGATCGCGCCGTCACTGGTCGGGGCGAGGCAGCACTCGATCCGGCGGACCTGCTCCGGGATGTCGAAGTGGGTGCCGTGCAGCTCGCTGATCGCCTTGTCGGCGAGCGCCTGCATCCAGTCCCGGAACGCCTCCTTGCCCTGGATGGTCCTGGCCGGGTCCGCGTCGAGCGCGGCCACGGCCTCGTCGATGCTCGCGCCGGGGCCGACGATCCGGGCGGCCACCGCCCGCATCTCACCCTCCAGGCGAGCCAGCTCCGCGAAACCCCAGGCGTACGTCTCGTCGAGATCGACCCGGGCGCCGAGGAAGTACTGCGAGGCCAGCTCGTAACGTTCCCGGCCGGCGGCCTGCTTCTGCCGGCCCTGCGGGGCCAGCTCGGTGCGGAGGAACTGCCCGAACTCGGCGGTGGCCGCCGTCGCCGCGGCCGCACCCTTGCGCAGCTCCGCGCCGATCGCGCCCTCGGCGCCGAGCCGCTCGGCCAGGCCGTGGAAGAAGTTGTCGCCGTTCGGGTCGACCCAGATGTCGCACTGCTTGGCGACCTCGACCAGCTGCACCTGCGAGCTGACCCGGCCGGCCGCCGCCGCCTCGCGCAGCGTGCGCTTGTAGCCCTCCAGCGCCCCCGCGAAGCGGTTGAGCCGGGCCGCCACGTTCGCCTTGGCGTCGTCGCCCTCGGTCGGCATGAGGTCGAAGACCATGCGCAGCTCGTGCAGCCCGCTGGCGATCACGTTGACCTCGCTGCTGGTCTCGCCGGCCTCGTAGCGGGCGAGGTCCAGACCGAGGCGCTCCTGCATCGCCTCCTTGGCGGTCCGCTCCGCCTCCGAGTCCGGCTCGGTCACGTCGAGGTCGGCCAGGGTGCGCCGGGTCAGGTCGGCGCGGGCCGCGTAGCCCTCGGGGGTGAGGTCGTCGAGCTGGTCGTCGTAGCCGGCGATGCCGACGTAGGTGGCGCCGGTCGGGCTCAGCGGAGCCCAGTCGGCCACGTAGCGGTTGGCGAGGTCATCGATTCGTCCCACGTTGCGACCCTACGTGACCGTGGCACCCCGTTGTCGACCGTCTTTGCCGTGGTCGTCTGCACCCGCCCACACAGCGGTTGCTGTGGCGGTCGACACGGCGTCCGAATTTCGCGGGACTTCGTCGTACCCCTGCGGCAGAGTGTCAGGGGTGACAGCCGATATCACTCCTGACCGGGCCCCGGCCCGGAGCTGGCTGCCCGGGTTCCTCGCGCTCGGCGTGATCTGGGGTTCCAGCTTCCTCTTCATCAAGGTGGGAGTGGCCGAGCTGCACCCGCTGCACCTCACCCTCTACCGGGTGGCCACCGGCGCGGTGACGCTGCTGGTGGTGCTGGCCCTGCTGCGCGACCGGCTGCCCCGCGAGCCCCGGGTCTGGGCGCACCTGCTGGTGGTGGCCGCCTTCGGCGTCGCGCTGCCGTTCACCCTCTTCGGCTTCGGCGAGCAGCGGGTGGAGTCGATGCTCGCCGGCATCTGGAACGCCACCACGCCGCTGATCGTGCTGCCGCTGGCGGTGCTGGTGTTCCGCACCGAGCGGCTGACCGTGCGGCGCGCGGTCGGGCTGGGGCTGGGCTTCGCCGGCGTGCTGGTGGTCCTCGGCGTCTGGGAGGGCGTGGGCGGGTCGCACTTCACCGGCCAGCTCATGTGCCTCGGGGCCGCGGCCTGCTACGGGGTGGCCATCCCCTACCAGAAGAAGTTCATCGCCGGCAGTTCGTACTCCGGGCTGTCGCTGTCGGCGGCGCAGCTGCTGGTGGCGACCGCGCAGCTCGCGGTGGTCGCGCCGCTGGTGGCGGGCGCCCCGCCGGTGCCCACCGGGCTCTCCGCGAAGGTGGTGGCCTCCGTGCTGGCGCTCGGCGCGCTCGGCACCGGGCTGGCCTTCGTGATCAACCTGCGCAACATCCGGGTCGCCGGGGCGAGCACGGCTTCCACCGTCACCTACCTGATTCCCGTGTTCGCGGTGCTGGTCGGCGCGGTGGTGCTCGACGAGCGGATGAACTGGCACCAGCCGGTGGGCGCCCTGGTCGTGCTGCTCGGCGTGGCCGTCGCGCAGGGGATGCTCGGCCGGCGCCGGCCGGGTCCCGTGCCGGCCGTCGCCCCCGCCGCGCGGGCCGCCGAGCCGGCGGCCCAGGGCTGACCCCTCAGCGGCGGCCGGCGGTCCACTTCACCAGGCGGTCGGCCTTCCAGGTGTTGACCACCCGGTTCGCCGGTACGCCGCAGAGGGCGGCGCGTTCGCAGCCGAAGCGCTGCCAGTCGAGCTGACCGGGGGCGTGCGCGTCGGTGTTGATGGCGAACTTGCAGCCGGCCTCCAGGGCGCGGCGGATCAGCCGCTTCGGCGGGTCCTGACGCTCCGGCCGGGAGTTGATCTCGACGGCCACGTCGTGCTCCGCGCAGGCCGCGAAGACCGCGTCCGCGTCGAAGTCGCTCTCCTTGCGGGTACGCGCCCGGTGCCCCCGGTCGCCCGGGCCGGTCACTCCGGCCGGCCGGGAGGAGACCATCCGGCCGGTGCAGTGGCCCAGGATGTCGAGGTGCGGGTTGGCGATCGCGGCAAGCATCCGGCGGGTCATCTTCGCCCGGTCATCGTTGAGGCCGCTGTGCACCGAGCCGACCACCACGTCGAGCCGGGCCAGCAGCTCCTCGTCCTGGTCCAGCGACCCGTCGGCGAGGATGTCCACCTCGATGCCGGTGAGGATGCGGAAGCCCTTCGGCAGCGCCTCGTTCACCGCGGCCACATGGTCGAGCTGCTTGCGCAGCCGGTCCGCGGTGAGCCCTCGGGCCACCGTCAGCCGCGGCGAGTGGTCGGTGAGCACCACGTACTCGTGCCCCAGCTCGACCGCAGCCAGCGCCATCTCCTCGATCGGAGAGCCGCCGTCGGACCAGTCCGAGTGGGTGTGGCAGTCGCCGCGTAGTGCGTCCCGCAGCTTCGCCGCGGCCTCGCCCAGATCGGTGCCCTCGGTGGCGACCAGGCGGCGCAGGTAGACCGGCTCCTCGCCGGCCAGTGACTCGACCACGCAGCGGGCGGTGACGTCACCGACCCCGGACAGCTCGGTGAGCTTGCCGCTGCGGGCCCGCTCGGCCACCTCGCCGGCCGGCAGGGCGCCGAGCGCCTTGGCCGCCGACCGGAACGCCCGGACCCGGTAGGTGGCCTCGTTCGCCCGCTCCAGCAGGAACGCGATCCGCCGCAGGTCGGCGATGGGATCCCGCGCAGTCATGCCCTGCAACCTACGCGCCCGCGCCTCCCGCCGCGCGGTGCGGTGCGGAGGTGTCGGGAGTGGACGCCGGTCAGCCGGCCGCGGCGGACCCGCTCGGCGCCTTCGGGCAGCCGTGCCGGCGTTGCCAGGCGGTCACCTCGGCGGCCGGCCCGCGGTTGCCCCGCCCGCGCCACGAGTCGAGGTACTTCGCCGGCCAGACCACGCCCCGCCGGATCCACCAGTCGTCGTGGCCGGTGCACTTCGGGGAGAGCCCGAAGTGCAGGTGGCAGACGTTGTTGGCGTTGCCGGTCCGGCCCACCTTGCCGAGCTGCTGACCGGCCCGGACGCGGACGCCCGCGTCGACGCCGCCGGCGATCGCGCTCAGGTGCGACCCGTAGTAGCGGACCCCGTCGTCGCCGAGCAGCGAGACGGACAGCCCGCCGTTGTACGGCCCGAGCGGTCCCCGCCGGCTGAACCGGTCCACCCGGCTCACCTCCAGGATCACCCCGTCGGTGACCGCCACCACCGGCTCGCCGCAGTCGGCGAAGATGTCCGTCCCCGGGTAGCCGGAGTGGGTCGGGTGGTAGTCGACGTTGCCGGCGCGGACCGGGAAGACGTGCCGCAGATCGGCGCGGCTCGGTGCCGGCGTGGGCGTGGGCGGCGGGGCCGACACCGGGGCGGTCGGCTCGACCGGCTGCGCCCCGGTGGCCGGCGCGCTCGGGCTCTGCCACGAGTTGCCCGGCGCCGCCGTGGGGCGGTCGGCCGGGGCGCACCCGGCGGCCAGCGCCGCCACGAGCAGCAGGACCGGGTACGCCGGACGCGCGCGGCGTCCGATCGATGGCGAGCGCATCCGGTCATCCTGACAGACCACTACCGTAGGGACGAACGCTGAGACAGGTCCGTCTCGAACGGTCGCTCTGCGTGACCTCGGTACGTCTACGGTCCGTGAAGGGGGCAGCGGTGACGAACGGGTGGCACGGCGTACCCGGGGAGCCCGGTGCCGGTCCGGTGCGCCCGCTGCCGCGTACCCCGTCGGGGCTCTTTCCGTCCGGGACGCCGATGCGGCCGAGCTACCGCGAGCCGTACCCGGTGACCGGCGCCGGGGTGGCGGTCGGCGCGGTGACCGCCTTCGCCTGGCTGCTGCTGTTCGGCCTGCTCGGCCGGGATGTGTCCGGCTACGCCTGGTGGACGCTGTTCGCCGGCGGGCTGGCCTGGCTGGCCGCCGCGGTGCTGGTCCGTCACGGCGACCGGGCGGTGGCCACCGGGGTGGCGATCGTCACCGCGGGTGGCTGGAGCATCGCCGCGGCGATCGTCGCGGTGCGCTGGGGGCAGACCGGCAACTGGCCGCTCTGGTGACGCTGCGTGCCGGTTTCGCTGCGCAGTGAAGGCCACCTTGACGTACGCGCGGTGACGGTCCACGCTCGCGGTATGGCCTGGACCACCCCGCCGCGGCTCGACCCCGAGCGGAGCCGCCGCCGCCTGCAGCTCCTCGCCGAGTTGGCCGGTGCCCGCACGGTGCGCCAGCGCAAACGGCCGCAGCGGGCCCGCACCGAGCGCCTGCGCGAGCTGATCGCCACCCGCCGGCGCATCGCCGGCTGACCGACTTTCTCCAGGAACGGCCGGCCCTTCGGGGCGTTGACCGGTCGCCTGCCGACCCGACCGGTTAACGTGCAACGCGTGACGAGTCGGCGTGCTGCCGAGGCCAACTTGGGGGGACCGTGTCGTACTTCGCTGCTGCCGTGGCGCGCGTCGAGGGCGCCTGGACCGCCGAAGAGGTGAACCTGCGGGGGGTCACCGACATCGAGGAGGTGGCCGACCGGCTGCGCGACGTCGAGCCGGACGCCGACCTCTCCCTGCTCTTCGTCGAGGCCGACGACACGTATTTGGTGATCCTGCGCCTGGACGAGGGGGAGGACCTGCGGGTCTTCGGCTCCGACTCGGCGTACGCGGAGGAGTCGCGGCTGGGCGCTCTGCTGGTCGGCGACCTGAAGACCTCGGTCACCGGGCTGGAGGACGCCGACGAGCCGCGGCCGGCCGCCGCCGGCGACGAGGAGACCGAGCAGCCGGCCGTCGACCCGGAGGCCGACCCGGTGGGCGACGCGGACATCCTCGCCGACCTGGGCATCCCGGCGCCGAAGCTGCTCGCCCTCTGCGGCCACGAGGGGATGATGCCGGCCGACGTCACCGCCGAGATCTGCCAGGTGCTCGGCTGCGCCGACGAGGTCGAGGAGCTGCGTGAGGTCTGAGCCGCCCGGATCGGCGTGGACCGGCGGGGCGGAGCCGGCCGACGCCACCGATCCGGCGCTGGAGACCGTACGCCCGGGGCAGCCCACCCCGGGCCGGCCGGCCCGGGTCGGTCCGGGCGCGGACGAGGGGTTCGCCGACCTCGACGGCGTGGGCCGCCGGCAGCGGCACGAGCTGTGGATGCGCCGGGCCCTGGAGGTCGCGGTGACCGGCCCGGACAGCGTGCCGGCCGACGGGGCCGACGCGATCGAGGACGTCCCGGTCGGCGCGGTCGTCTACGGCCCGGACGGCGCCGAGCTGGCGATCGGCCGCAACGAGCGGGAGCTGACCGGCGACCCGACCGCGCACGCCGAGGTGCTGGCGCTGCGCCGGGCCGCCGAGCGGCTCGGCCGCTGGCGGCTGGAGGGCTGCACCCTGGTGGTGACCCTGGAGCCGTGCACCATGTGCGCCGGGGCGATCTCGCTGGCCCGGATCTCGATGGTGGTCTTCGGCGCGTGGGAGCCGAAGACCGGCGCCGTCGGCTCGCTCTGGGACGTGCTGCGCGACCGCCGCATCACCCACCGCCCCGAGGTGTACGGCGGGGTGTGCGAGGCGGAGAGCGTCGCGCTGCTGCGCGCCTTCTTCCGCTGACCCACCGGCCCGCTCAGGCGGGTTGCGGGGCGGGACGCAGCAGGGTGGCGGCGACGGCGCGCGCGGCCTCGGTCCAGGCGGTGGGGCGCAGGGTGGCCGGATCCAGCCGGACGATCGACCGGGTGCCCTCGGCGTAGACGGTGGCGCCGTCCACCGAGCGGAACTCGAAGGCGTAGCGGGCGCTGCTGGTGCCGAAGTGCTCCAGCCAGAAGTGCACCGCCACCGGGCCGACGCCGGTGACCGGGGCCCGGTAGGTGATGGTGAACTCGCGGACCGCGTGGAACACGTCGGGGGCGCCGCGCAGGTCGCCGCGGAAGGCGACGCCACGCTCGGCCCAGTACGGCGTCAGGGCGCGCTCCAGCAGCACCGCGTAGCGGGCGTTGTGCAGGATGCCCATGGCGTCGAGGTCGTCGAAGTGCACCGGGACGTGCTCGACGTGACCGAACTCGTGGCTCATGACTGGCCTTCCGCTAGCAGGGTCGGATCCGGGCAGAGCGCCCGCAGCCGGTTCAGCAGGCCCTGGCGGGCGTGCCGGTAGGTGGCGTCCGGGTCGAGCATCCGGGACCGCATCACCGCGCTGATCCCCAGCGCGTCGATCTCGTACGCCAGCAGCGGCCCGTCCAGGTCGGTGGGAAGTTCGCCGAGGTCGACGGCCTCCTGGACGAGGCGTTCGAGGAACGCGGTCCACCGGCCGAACGCCTCGGAGAGCCGGTCGCGGACCGGGCCGGGGCGGGCGTTGTACTCGAACTCGGTGTTGGCGAAGAAACAGCCGCCGGGGAGGACCCGGGCGGCGTAGAACTCGATCCGGGCCTCGTGCAGCGCGCGCAGCCGGCGGACGCCCCGGGGGGCGCGCAGGGCCGGAGCGACGATCCGCTCCTCCCACTGCGCCACGGCCCGATCGACGGTGGCGAGTTGCAGCGCCTCCTTGGAGCGCCAGTGCGCGAATAGGCCCGACTTGCTGACCCCGAGCCGGTCGGCGAGCTGGGCGAGGGAGAGCCCGTCCAGGCCGACCTCGGTGGCCAGCGCCACGGCGGTGTCGAGCACCGCAGTGCGGGTGCGGTCGCCGCGGGCGATGCGGCCGTCGGAGGTCATGCCGGCAGCGTAACGGAAATAAGAACGACCGGTCGTATTCTTTTCGGTGACACCGGTAACGCGAGCGCCCCGCCACCGGTCGGTGGCGGGGTGCTCGAGGGTCGGGTCGGGTCAGGCGATGACGGTGTCGAGGGCGATCTCGACCATCTGGCCGAAGGTCTGCTCGCGCTCCTGCGACGTGGTCTTCTCGCCGGTCTTGATGTGGTCGCTGACCGTCAGGATGGTCAGCGCGCGGGCCTTGAACCGGGCCGCGATCGTGTAGAGCGCGGCCGACTCCATCTCCACCGCGAGCACCCCGTAGTCGGCGAGGGAGTCGTAGAGGTCCGGTCGGTCGGTGTAGAAGGCGTCCGCGGCCAGAATCGGGCCGACCCGCATGGTGATGCCGCGCCGCTCGGCCACCTCGACCGAGGTGCGCAGCAGCCCGAAGTCGGCCACCGGGGCGTAGTCGATCAGCCCGTCGAACCGCATCCGGTTCATGTTCGAGTCGGTCGACGAGCCGATCGCCGCGACCACGTCGCGCAGCTGGAGGTCCTCGGTCAGGGCACCGCAGGAGCCGACCCGGATCAGCGTCTTCACGCCGTACTCGTTGATCAGCTCGTGCGCGTAGATGGAGGCGGACGGCATGCCCATGCCGGAGCCCTGGACGGAGACCTCGACGCCGTTCCAGCGGCCGGTGAAGCCCAGCATGCCGCGAACCGTCGTGTAGCAGCGGGCGTCCTCGAGGTAGGTCTCCGCGATCCACTTGGCCCGCAGCGGGTCGCCCGGCATCAGGACCCGCTCGGCGATCTCTCCCGGCTCAGCGCCGATGTGCGTACTCATGGCAAAGATCCTGCCAGGCCGGGCCCGGGGATACCGGTTCGGCGTCCGGACCCGGGGTCCTGTACCCTACTCGGCGGTGGCGTGTCCGAGTGGCCTAAGGAGCACGCCTCGAAAGCGTGTGAGGGTTTACGCCCTCCGCGGGTTCAAATCCCGCCGCCACCGCTCGTGAGATGCGCGAACGCCCGGTCGATCCGTGAGGATCGGCCGGGCGTCCGTCGTTCGGAGCCGGCACGACTAGGCGTCGAGCGGATGCGCGGGGATCACGAGGCGTCCGCCCGATTCGATTGCCTGTGCTGCCGCACTGGACGGCTTGCGTTCCGCCTGGTCCTCGAACGAGGCCAGGAACTCGGTGGCGAAGTTCAGTCGGGGGTACCGGTCGAGCACGCTGTTCCTGACCGCGTCGGAGAATTCCTCAGGGCGTCGTCCTGCCACGTCCCAGGCCGTTGCGACCTGCAGCAGGTGGGACTCGGCGTCCTCGGCGGCGGACACGTCGGCGCGCATGTGGATGACGACGATGTGTTCCACGCGGGCCGCGCGGGCCTCGGGCCAGCCGGCGGCGACTGCGAACACCCACGCGAGGTGCCCGCCGGCCTCCTCGAACGGGAGCGCATGACTGTCGAACGGCTCGGTGAGCCCGGTGTCGTGCAGGAGAGCCGAGACGTAGTACAGCTCGTCGTCGAAGGCGATTCCGTGTGCGCGGGCGTACATCACCCCCCACACGTAGGACCGGATGGAGTGGTTGAGCAGCGCAGGCGAGAAGTAACGGGTGGCCACGGAGAGCGCCGTCGTCGCCGCAGGCGTACGGGGGAGATCCGGCAATTCGGAAGATTCAGGCATGGGTGGATCGTAGTTCCGGCGCCTCTGACATCAGGTCCAACCGTTGCGGGCGCCCGGCAGATCCCGGGCTCCCTGTCGCACCTCCCGCCGTCGGGCCTGCCCGGCGGCCCGGAACCGCAGCAGCGGCATGTCGGCCTCCGCGCGCTCGGCGAAGTGGTCGAGCAGTTCCCGGTGCACGAAGATGTAGCCGTCGCCGACCTGCCGCAGGAAGAGGCACTGCACCGCGTGGTCGAGGAACGGCAGCAGCGGGTACGGCACCAGGTCCGCCCGGGCGAGCCGCCGCCGGACCAGCGCCTGCTCGACCATCGGGGAGAACGCCACCACGGTGAGCAGCAGGAGGGTGGCGCCGCCGCCGAGCAGCACCGCGAAGCGGAGCGCCTCGGCCGCACCCCGGGCCAGCGCGACCGGCACGAAGCCGAGCGCGGCGACGACCAGGCCCAGCGCCACGAGGTCGCCGGCCATGACGGTCAGCCGTTGCCGCAGCAGCGGGCTGGGCAGCTCCCGCCGGTCGGTGCGGGGCGGCGGCGGCCGGAAGTGAAGCTGCACCTGGGCGCTGTCGAGGGCGATCAGGGAGACCACCGTGGCGAGGAAGAACCCGGCGCCGTAGCCGAGGCCGGCGGCCCAGCTCGGGCCGCCGGGGGTGAACCAGCCGGTGAGCCCGCCGACGGCCGTGCCGGCGACGAGCGCCGAGACCAGGATGAGCCGTTCCAGCTCGGCGACGCTCGTGGTCCAGGCGGCCACCCAGCTCTCCGGCGGCCGGTCGCGGCGGTCGCGGATGGCCCGGGTCAGCTCGAACAGGTCGTCGTAGTTGACCGTGTGCATCAGCACGGCCAGCCCCAGCAGACCACCGGCGACCACCTGGCCGGCCACCGACCCCAGCGCCCAGCCCGCCGAGCCGAGCAGCGCGGCGAGCGCGGCGCAGCCGAACAGGCGGGCGAGCGCCGTGGAGGTCCACCACACGGCCGGACGCCGGTCCGACCAGGACTCGTCGATCATGTCGAGCACGAAGACGGTCTGGTCACGCAGGCTGAGCGCCCGGGCGAGGGTGGCGAGGTGGCCGGCGGTCCGCTCGGGCCGGTACCGGGGGTGCGGCCGGCGGCGCAGCATGGTGTCGACGTACCGGGTGAAGAGGCGCTCGCGGCCGGAGCCGTCCCGCGTCGTGCCGGGCCCGGAAACGGCCGGCTCGGCGTACGCCAGCGCCATGATGCTGAGCATCAGCGGCGAGTCGGCGAGCTGCCACAGCTCGGGGTCGGCGTCGAGCGCGTCCCGCAGCCCGCCCAGCCCCGGCCGGTCGACGTACCGCTCGATCTGCGACCGGTCCAGCGGCTGGATGGCGACGGTGCCGTAGAGGGGCAGTTCCGACCGGAGCCCTGCGTACTCCGCCTGCCGGCAGCAGACGGCGATCGGGGTGAGCGGCTGCCGGCCGTGGAACGCGGCGATCGCCTCGGCGCAGGCGTCGCGGTGCTGCTCGGCCACCTCGTCGAGGCCGTCCAGCAGCGGCAGGATCTGCCCCGCCGCGACCCAGGCGGCCCCCTGTTCCGCCGGGATGCCGTACCGCTCGGTGAGCTGTTCGACGAGCCACTGGTCGAGGGGCCGGCGGAGGGTCGCCCAGGAGGAGAGGTTGAACACCGCCGGGATCGGGGCGTCCGGGTCTTGGCCGGCGCGGTCCAGCAGGTCCCGGGCGAGTTCCAGCAGGGTGGTCGTCTTGCCGGCCCCGGGCGCGCCGACGATGACCACCGCCTGGTCGAGCTGGTCGAACAGGGCCGACATCGAGGTCTGGTCGTCGAGCGAGCCGGTGAAGCCGTCCCGGTGGCTGGCCCGCAGGCTCCACGGGTGCCGGCGGTCGTCGGCGGTGGCGGCGATGCCCAGCTCGATGCGGGCCTCCTCGTGGAGGGACCGGTCCAGCACGCTGGTCACCCAGTAGCGGCGGACCCGGTCCAGCAGCACCTTCCGGGCCCGCGGCGCGCCGGCGCTCCCGGTCCCCCGCGGCTCCCGGCCGCGGTGCACCTCGATGACCACGAGGACCGACACCAGCAGCAGCACCAGCGGCCAGGCCAGCCAGAGGTACGGGGACCAGCGCTCGGGCAGCGCCCCGGTGGCGACGTTCGTGGCCACACCCAGCAGGGCCACGACGATCACCGACAGGCCGACCATGACCACCCGACGCATGCGTCGTCTCTACCGTCCGACGGGCGGGCGCACAACCCACGGGCGGATCAGCAGGGGCCGTAACCCTCGTCGAAGAGGCGGCGGGCCCAGTCCGCGTACCCAGCGATGATCTTCCGGACCGTGACGCCGTCGTGCAGGAAGAGGTACGCCCGGTCGCCGCTGCGGGCGAGCAGCGCGTCGAAGCGGTGCATCCCCTGTGGAGCGTCGAGGTCGACCACCGACGGGTACGCGGTGTGCACCACGTCGACCGGCGTGCCGACGGTGATCCCCTCGGGTGTGCTCATCGGGTCGTCGAGCCAGAGCAGGACGAGCCGGTCGTCGACGAAGACCGGGCTGACCGAGCCGTGGCCGGCCAACGTGGGCCCGCACGCGTCCTCGTCGGTGCGCAGCACGCCACGCCGGGTCAGGTCCTCCTCGGTGGCGCCGAACTCAGCGTTGCCCAGCCCGTGGAGGCTGACCACCTCGGCGGCGCCGACCGGCCGGGCCGGCACGTCCGGCCCCTGTGGACGGACGCCGCTGCCGGCGATCGAAGCGGCCGTCATCAGCGCGGCGATGAATCCGAATTGTCGCAGTTTCATGCAATCCCCCAGTCCCCAACGGGACCGGGGCGACGAGGTTGCTGGTGCTGGTCGGATTGCCGTAGTTCCCACTCCTCGGCCAGCTCGTCCCAGTAGTCCGCGGAGAGCCCGCGCCGCCCGTGCGCCAGCCAGCCGGCCGTGTCCCGCTCCAGGTGCAGGCCCAGTTCGGCGAACGGGTCGATCCACGGCCCCGGCTCGGCGCCCAGCCGGGCGAGCGCCGCGTTGATCGGCCACTCGGCGCGCGGCCGGTCCAGCCGGTCGTCGAAGCAGGGCCCCCAGCTCGGCTCGCCGCCCAGCCAGACCGCCGCGGCCTGGTGGCCGAGGCCGCCGGCGAACTCCGCCTCCAGGTACGCCACCGGTCCCCGCCGGGACCAGCGAGCCAGGAGTCGCGTGAGCGTGGGGGAGAGGACGAGCTGGAACGGCTGGTCCGCCGAGGGCTCGCCGGTGGCGAAGTCCGGCAGCCGGCCGGTCAACTCCTCGACGAGCTGCGGGGTGACCGGCAGCAGCGCGAAGTCCTGGCGCAGCGCGGCGAGCACCGCGTGATCCCGGTCGGCGGTCTGCTCGCGGAGCAGCTCGACGTCGGCGACCACCGCGCTGAGCTGGTAACTCATCCGATCCTCTCGGCGTCCACAGGCTGTGGATGGAACATGTGTACGACGGTTGGTCAGCCCTCGGCGGCCGGCGGCCGGTCGGTCATCTCGAAGGCCATGAGGGTGGCGCCCACCCGGACCGTACCGGGCGCGTGCGGCGGCTGGGCGGCGTCGTGCAGCTCGGTCATGATCGCGTGCAGCCGCCGGCGCGCCGCCGCCCAGTCGTCGGGGGAGACCCACAGCTCCGCGTCGGTGGTGACGCCGGCCGTCCCCGGGGCGCGGTCGGCCACCCGGTCGAGGAGGTTGCGGGCGAGGGACTCGGCGAGCAGCGGCTGCCCCTCCTGCTGCTCGGTGAGCCAGGGTCCGCGTACCGCCCGGTAGCGGCGCTCCCGGCCGCCGCGCCGGGCCCGGACGTCGGCCAGCTCGACCAGGCCGGCGGCGTCCAGCCGGCGCAGGTGCTGGCTGGCGAGGGCGTGCGAGATGGCCAGTTCCCGGGCGAGCGCGGCGGCGGAGAGCGGCGCGCTCCACAGCAGCGAGAGCATGCGCAGCCGCAGCGGGTGGGCCAGCGCGCGCAGGCGTGGGTCGGTGGTGCTCACGGCCGCCATTGAACCCCACCCGCTCGTCGCATTCACCCCCAAGCATTGACTTGGGGGTCGGGTGTGGACAGAATCGCACCGCACGGGGGAGGTGCCATGAGCTGGGGTACGACCAGGGTGCTGGGCAACCGCGACGCCGGCCGCTACCTGACCAGCGTGCTGGTCTCCGGCTTCGGCACGGCGGCCATGCTGCTGGTGGCCGGGATCTGGGTGAAGGACCTCACCGGGTCGAGCAGCGTGGCCGGGCTGGTCACCCTCGGCACCTGGGGGCCCACCCTGGTCGCCCCGCTGATCGGGGTGCTGGCCGACCGGTTCCGCCGCCGCCCGCTGCTGATCGCCCTGCACCTGGCCATGGCCGCCCTGCTGCCGGTGCTGCTGCTGGTCGACTCCGCCGCCCGGGTCTGGCTGATCTTCGCCGTGATGGTCGCGTACGGGGTCAGCTTCGTGTTGATCGACTCGGCCGAGGCGGCGCTGGTGCCGGCCGTGGTCCCCGGCGAGCTGCTCGGCGACTTCAACGGGCTGCGGATGACGGTCAACGAGGGCATGAAGCTGGTCGCCCCGTTGGCCGGCGCCGGTCTCTTCGCCGCGTACGGCGGGCACCCGGTGGTGCTGCTCGACGCCGCCACGTTCGCCCTCGCCGCCCTGCTGCTCGCCCTGATCCGGGTACGCGAGGCGCCCCCGGCCCCGCCCGAGCCCTGGACCCGCCAGCTCGCCGAAGGACTCGGGCACCTCCGCCGGCACACCCCGCTACGGCACCTGGTCGTCTGCACCGGGGCCGCCATGCTGCTGATCGGGATCAACGGCGCCCTCGCGTACGCCGTGGTGGACGAGGGTCTGCACCGGCCGCCGGAGTTCAACGGCGTGCTCGGCACCATGCAGGGCGTCGGGTCGCTGGTCGGTGGCCTGGCCGCGGGGACCCTGCTGCGCCGGCTCGGCGACCGGCGGGTGACCGCGGCGGCCATCGCGCTCCTGGCCGCCGGTCTGGCGCTGCGGGCCGCGCCCGGCCTCGTCCCGGTGGTCGCGGGCACCCTGGCCGTCGGGATCGGGGCTCCGCTGGTGCTGATCACGGTCTGGACGGCGGTGCAGCGGGAGACGCCGAACGCGCTGGTCGGGCGGGTCTCCGCGACCGTGAACACGCTGACCTTCGGCCCCGGCACGCTGGCCGTGCTCGCCGGCGCGAGCCTGCTGGTCCTGGTCGATTACCGGGTGATCCAGCTGGTCGGCGCGGCGGGCGCGGTGCTGCTCGCCGGCTGGGCGCTGCGCGGCGGTCGACGCCCCGGTGCACCGGCCGCGCCGCCGACCGACCACCCGGCGGAGACCGCACCGGCGCCGGCAACGGCCACCCCACAGACCGCCGCCCGGCCCCCGGGACGGCGGAGCGGGGCTGACGGCGTACCCGGAAGGGGCCGACCCGCGTGGAGCCGGCCCCCTGCCACGGCGTCGGTCAGCCGGCGAAGCCGCCGTCCGCGTTGATCGTCGCGCCGGTCACGTAGCCGCCGTCCGGGCCGGCCAGGAAGGCCACGACGGCGGCGATCTCGGCCGGCGCGGCGTAGCGGCCCAGGGCGGTGAAGCCCCGGATCGCGTCGGCGTTCGGCCCGTCCGCCGGGTTCGCGTCGGTGTCGGTCGGCCCCGGGTTGACCAGGTTCACCGTGATCCCCTGGCCGCCCAACTCCCGGCCGAGCCCCCGGGTCAGGCCGATCAGGGCCGTCTTGCTCATGGAGTAGAGGGCGAGACCCGGAAAGACGGCCCGCTCGGCCACGTTGCTGCCGATGTTCACGATCCGGCCGCCGTCGGTCATGTGCCGGACCGCCGCCTGGGCGAACACGAACGGCGCCCGGACGTTGACCGCGATCGTGCGCTCGACCTCGTCCTCGCCCAGCTCCGTCACCGGGCCCACGAGGAACACCCCGGCGTTGTTGACCAGCACGTCCAGCCGGCCGAACTCCCCGGCGACCCGGTCGACCGCCGCGCGCACCGCCGCCGGGTCGCCGCTGTCCGCCGGCACGGCCAGGGCGCGCCGCCCCACCGCCTTGATCTGCTCCACCAGCTCGGCCGCCCGGTTGGCGCGCCGCTCGTAGGTCAGCGCCACGTCGGCGCCCTCCCGGGCCAGCCGCAGAGCCACGGCCGCCCCGATACCCCGGCTGCCGCCCGTTACCAATGCCACTTTTCCATCCAGAACTCCGTTCATGCCACCAGCCTGCTCGGCGGCGGGCGGAGAGTCTGGCGGCGATCAGACGCCGCGTTGGCTGACCCCGGGAAAACCGGGGGAACCGGCTCTCGGGGGCCGGGCGTGGTTCGCTGGGAACGCCAGACGTGCCGAGCCCGAGAAAGATCCCGATTCCTTGACAACGTCCGCGCCCGTACGGGTGTCTTCCCCCATGTGACGACCGTAATGAAGCACCCACCGGCCGGGACGGCGAGCGGCGAGGAGCACGATTTTCGGGTTTTCGTCCAGGGGATCGCCGCATCGTTGCACCGCACGGCGTACCTGCTGTGCGGGGACTGGTACCTGGCCGACGACCTTGTCCAAGAGACCCTGGCGAGGGCGTACAGCCATTGGCGCAAGGTCCAGCGGGCCGACAGTCCGTCCGCGTACGTGCGACGCATCCTGATCAACGAGTCGCGACGCAGCTGGCGCCGGAACCGGAACGTCACCGTGCATCCCGACGTCGACCTGGCCGACATCACCGCCGTGGACATGTCCGACGAGGTGGTGAACCGCGACGAGTTGCTCCAGGCGCTGCAGTCGCTGTCCGCGCGGCAGCGGGCGACCGTCGTCCTGCGGTTTCTCGAGGGGCTCAGCGAGCGGGAGACCGCCGCGGTCCTCGGGTGCAGCGAGGGCACCGTCAAGAGCCAGACGAGCCGGGCGTTGATCAAGCTCAAGTCCGTACTGAACCGAGGAGACATCTGACCATGTCGCAGGACACCGAGGCACGTCTGAGCGCGGCACTGCAGGGCATCGCCGGAGACCGGCCGTACGCACCCGACCTCGACCACATCGAGAGCCGCGGACGGAAGCTGCGGCACCGCCGCCTGGCGTGGCGCGCCACCGCCGGCACCGGCTTCGCCGCCGCCATCGCGGCGGTCGCCGTGGTCACCGCCGGCGCCGGCACCCAGGCCCCCGCCTCCAACCTGGCCGCCCCGAACCCGGCGACCAGCAGCGTGACCGCCGAGAACGCCCCGCTGGTGAAGCTGGTCGGCTATCTGATCACCGCCCCGCAGCCGGAGGGCGACGCGACGCTCGTGCTGCGCGACCAGGTTTACACGAACGGCCTCAAGGTCGATGTCTGGGACCTGTTCGCCGACAACGGCGACCTCTACTTCGGCAAGACCCGCGGTGCCCTCTCGGCGCAGGTGAAGGGGAAGCACCCGACGGGCGGCGAGGACGAGGCCGGGCGGAAGAAGGCGGTCGCGGCGGCGGAGTACGCGGCCAAGGGCGACCTCAACGAGGCCCGCAAGATGATGGCGCTCGCGTACGTCAAGGACCCGAAGACCGCGCCTGCCCTGGAGGCGCCCGGCGTCAAGCCCTCGATCGACGCGACGATCGCCGCGAAGCTCAAGGCCACCCATCAGGACGCATCCACCGTGGGTAATCTGACCGACAACTGGGTCTGGGAGAACTCGCTGGACGCGCTGAAGGCGGGCGCCGGCAGCCCGACGGTCCGCGCGGGGGTGGTGCGGCTGTTGGGGCAGATGCCCGAGGTCAAGGTCACGCAGGGCACCCTCTACGGCCAGCCGGTGATCACCCTCGCCGCCGGCGCGCTGATCACGGGCGGCGGCACTGACAGCCTGACCATCGACGCCGACACCGGCCTGCTGATCAAGTACGTCTCCGACAGCGTGGGCGTGACCGTCAACTACACGGTCGCCCGCGTGACCCTCGCGGACGTGGCCGAGGGCAAGTTCTGACCCGTACCCACTGACGCCAGGGCCGGCCCGTCCACCGGCCCTGGCGTCGGCAACTGAGACGAGAGCGACGGTAGCGACGACTCAGGGCCGGTCCCCGTGGGGCCGGCCCTGTCGTTTTTCGTACTCAGCAAGCGGAGGATACGAGATTCGAACTCGTGAGGGTGTTAACCCAACACGCTTTCCAAGCGTGCGCCCTAGGCCTCTAGGCGAATCCTCCGCGAGCCAGAATACAGGTCTCCGACGGGCCAGCCACCCCACCACCCCCTGAAGATCCACCCCGGGTCGGGTAGGCTTGGCGTCACCTCCCGTGCGGCGGTATCTCGTGAACCTCCCCAGGGCCGGAAGGCAGCAAGGATAAGCGAGCTCTGCCGGGTGCACGGGAGGCCTTTCTGTCTCCGGGTGCCGGTAACCTTCCTGCGGGTCAGGTCGCGGGGTGGTGGGTGGTCACCCACGCCCGACCGGCGCAGAATGGCTCGGTCGAGAGGAGGCGGTACGCGTGACGCTGGCGCTTTACCGCAAGTACCGGCCGCGTACCTTCGCCGAGATGATCGGCCAGGAGCAGGTCACCGAGCCGCTGTCACAGGCGCTGCGCAGCGGCCGGCTCAACCACGCCTACCTCTTCTCGGGCCCTCGGGGCTGCGGCAAGACCTCCAGCGCCCGGATCCTGGCCCGCTCGCTCAACTGCGAGCAGGGGCCCACGCCCGAGCCGTGCGGGCAGTGTGACTCGTGTCGCTCGCTGGCCACCGACGGCACCGGGTCGATCGACGTCATCGAGATCGACGCGGCCAGCCACGGCGGCGTCGACGACGCCCGCGAGCTGCGCGAGAAGGCGTTCTTCGCGCCGGCCCGGAGCCGCTTCAAGATCTATATCATCGACGAGGCGCACATGGTCTCGTCGGCCGGCTTCAACGCCCTGCTCAAGCTGGTCGAGGAGCCCCCGGAGTACGTCAAGTTCATCTTCGCCACGACCGAGCCGGAGAAGGTCCTCGGCACGATCAAGTCGCGGACCCACCACTACCCGTTCCGGCTGTTCCCGCCGAAGGTGCTCCGGCCCTACCTGGAGCAGCTCTGCGAGGCGGAGGGGGTCAAGGTCGAGAAGGCGGTCTTCCCGCTGGTGGTGCGCGCCGGCGGGGGCAGCATGCGGGACAGCCTCTCGGTGCTCGACCAGCTCATCGCGGGCGCCGGCCCGGAGGGGGTCAGCTACGCCCGGGCCGCCGCGCTGCTCGGCGTGACCGACTCGGCGCTGATCGACGAGATGTGCGACGCACTGGCCGCCGGGGACGGCGCCGCCGCGTACGCGACCGTCGACCGGGTCGCCGAGGCCGGGCACGACCTGCGCCGGTTCGCCTCCGACCTGCTGGAGCGGCTGCGCGACCTGATCGTCCTCCAGCAGGTGCCGGACGCCGCCGCCAAGGGCCTGATCGACGGCCCGGCCGACCAGATCGAGCGGATGACGGCCCAGGCCCAGCAGCTCGGTCCGGCCACCCTGTCCCGCTGCGCCGACATCGTGCACAACGGCCTGGTCGAGATGCGCGGCACCACCGCGCCCCGGCTGCTGCTGGAGCTGATCTGCGCCCGGATGCTGCTGCCCGGCGCGGACGACTCCACCGGCGGTCTGCTCCAGCGCCTGGAGCGGATGGAACGCCGGCTCACCCTGGGCGGCACCGAGCCGCCGCCGGCCGCCGCCGGCCCCGCGCCGGTCGCCCCCGCCCCGGAGGTACGCCCGGCGCCTCCCGCCCCGACCGCGGCTGCCGCCGCGCCCGACCCGGAGACCGCCGGCACGCCGGCGGCTGCCGGTGTCCCGACCGGGGCGGCCGCCGCCCGCGCCGCCGCCGCGGCGGCCGGTGCCCGGTCGACCCCGGCCCGTCCGGCGGACGGGTCCGCGACCGGCTCCGCCCAGCCCGGCCCGGCCGCCCGCCCCGCCACGAGCGGGGTCGCCGCCCAGCCGGGTCCGGCTCCGGCCGGCCCGACGCCCGGCGCCGACTCCGCGGCGTCCGACGCGCCCGCCCGGCGGCCGGTGCCGCCCTCCGCGGTGCTGCCCGATCCGGCCACGCCCGAGCCGCCGCGCCCCGGCTCCACCACGCCCGGCGCGTTGGACGCGGTCGCGGTGCGGCGGGTCTGGTCGGACATCGTCACCAAGGTCAACCGGATCAGGAAGCCGGCTGCGGCCTTGATGCGCGACGCGGTGGTGCGCGACGTGGAGGGTGACACCCTCGTACTGACCGTCAAGTCGCCGGTGCTCGCCCAGATGATGGCCAACCACACCTCGGTCCTGGCCGACGCGCTCTACGAGGAGTTCGGCGGCCGCTGGCAGATCCGGTGCGAGGTGGCCGGTGAACGGGGCGCGGCCTCGCTGGGCGGCCCGTCCCGCCCCTCCGGCGCGGCCCGCCCGGCGTCCGACGCCGCCCCGGCACGCCCGGCGGCCTCATCGGACAGCGCGCCGGCCCGCCCGGCGCCCGCTTCGTCCGACGCCGCGCCAACCCGTCCCGCGCCCGCCTCGCTCGACGCCGCGCCGACGGGCCCCGCGTCCGGCCCGTCAGGTCCCGCCCCGGCGCGCCCGGCGTCCGGTGCGTCCGACGCCCCGGGGAACCACGCCGTTGGCGCGGCGCAACCGGCCAGCGGCCGGCAGGGGAACCCTGCCGGCCCGTCCGCCCAGGCGTCGGCGTCATCCGGTGGCCCCGTGCGGCGACCGGCCGGCCCGGCCGCTCCCGAGGCGGCCACCGGCGGGGACGACGAGGAGGACTGGCCGGAACCGGCCCGACCGGGTGGCGCCGGGGAGCCCCCGTCTACCGGTGACGCTCCGACGGCTGCCCCCGACGGCGGGGACGGCTGGCCCGAGGCCGCCCGCCCGGGCGGGGCGGCAGCCGTGACCACGGCCGGCACATCTAGCCCTACCGTGCCGACCGCCTCGGTGTCGGTGGCCACGGCGCCGGCCGTACCGAAGCCGGCCGGGCCATCGGGCGCGACGCCGGCGGGCGGTGGCACGCCGAAGAACAGCGCGATCGCGGCGGCGCGGGCGGCTGCGGCGGCCGCTGCCGCCGGTGGCGGGCCGAGCAAGGGCCCACGGGCGGCCCAGGCGACCCGGAAGACCGCGGACGCCGACTGGGCCGGGGAGCCGCCCTACGACCCGGACTACGACGGGCCGGCCGGCGGCCGCTCGGCGGGCGCGGCCCCGGCGGCGCCCGTCTACGAGGGCTTCGAC
This sequence comes from Micromonospora sp. NPDC023966, assembly GCF_040639095.1. Lineage (NCBI taxonomy): Bacteria > Bacillati > Actinomycetota > Actinomycetes > Micromonosporales > Micromonosporaceae > Micromonospora > Micromonospora sp. NPDC023966. Next base: position 27,211 of record NZ_JBEZZJ010000004.1, read on the forward strand.
CCGGGCGATGAACCGCTGGACGATGTCATCGACGAGCAGACCGCCCGGCAGTCCGGCGAGGAGCAGGCGGTGCAGTTGCTCCGCGAGGCGTTCGGGGCCGAGAAGATCGACGAGGTCGACGCGCGCTGAGCGCGCGTCGACCGACGAGGAGCAGTGCCGCCGCCCGACTAGGCTGGGCGCGGCCGATCAGACGAGTGCGAGAAGGAGCCATCCGTGCGCCCAGGTGGACAGCCGAACATGCAGCAGATGCTGAAGCAGGCGCAGAAGATGCAGCAGCAGATCGCCAAGGCCCAGGCCGAGCTGGCCGAGGCCGAGCTGACCGGCACCGCCGGTGGTGGCCTGGTCACCGCCACCGTCGCCGGCACCGGTGAGGTGAAGGCGATCAAGATCGACCCGAAGGCGGTCGACCCGGAGGACGTGGAGACGCTGGAGGACCTGGTCGTCGCCGCCGTGCGCAACGCCGCCGAGGCGGCCCGGGAGCTGACCGAGAAGAAGATGGGCCCGGTCGCGGGTGGGATGGGCGGCCTCGGCCTGCCCGGGTTCTGAGCCGGCAGATGTACGAGGGTGCCATCCAGGACCTGATCGACGAGCTGGGCCGGCTGCCGGGCGTGGGCCCGAAGAGCGCCCAGCGGATCGCCTTCCACGTCCTCTCGGCGGATCCCGCCGACGTCAACCGGCTGGCCGGTGCGCTGCGCAAGGTCAAGGAGCTGGTGCGGTTCTGCACCACCTGCTACAACGTGGCCGAGTCGGAGCAGTGCCGGATCTGCCGTGACCCGCGGCGTACGGACGAGGTGCTCTGCGTGGTCGAGGAGCCGAAGGACGTCGTGGCGATCGAGCGGACCGGCGAGTTCCGCGGCCGCTACCACGTGCTCGGCGGCGCCATCAACCCGCTGGAGGGCATCGGCCCGGACAACCTGCGGATCCGGGAGCTGATGACCCGGCTGGGCGGGGGCGCGGTCCGCGAGCTGATCCTCGCCACCGACCCGAACACCGAGGGGGAGGCGACCGCGACCTATCTGGCGTTGATGGTGAAGCCGATGGGGATCGCGGTGACCCGCCTGGCCAGCGGCCTGCCGGTCGGCGGCGACCTGGAGTACGCCGACGAGATCACCCTGGGCCGCGCGTTCGAGGGCCGCCGGGCGATCTGACCGGAGCGACGACCAGGCCGGCCGGTCCCGGGCGCGGGGCCGGCCGGAGTCGTCCGCCAGTCCGGAATGTGGGACGGGTGCGATTCGCCACGTGCGCGCCACCCGGCCGGCGGCTGGCCGGTTTTGCGGCGATCCGTCCGATCTCACTATCTGCTCCGGGCTGTGACAGTGCTGTTTGTCGGGAGATCGGAAGCTGTCAGACCCGCCACTTGGTGTCGGCTTGATAGCGATTGCCTCGCGGGCGTTCCGCATTCTGTGTGTCGTGTCATAGCCTCCCGCACACGGACTGAGTCACAACTCGGCGTGGAACATGCGCATGACAGAGGTGAGAGATGCAGGCGAGCAGGCTTAAAGCGGCCGTGGCCCTCGCGGCCGCTGCCGCTCTGGCGGTCGGAGCGTCCGGCTGCGCCAAGAGCGAGCGCGACGAGGACAGCGGTGGGGCCAAGACCGGCGGCACCTTCGTCTTCGCGGGCGCCGGTAACCCCAAGAACTTCGACCCGATCTTCAACGACGACGGCGAGTCGTTCCGTCCGATCCGCCAGATGTACGACACCCTCGTGCAGAACAAGCCGGGTACGGCCGATCTGCAGGGCGCCCTGGCGGAGAGCTGGGAGCACGACCCCGAGGGCAAGGTCTGGACCTTCCACCTGCGCAAGAACGTGAAGTTCCACGACGGCACCCCCTTCAACGCCGCCGCGGTCTGCTTCAACTTCGACCGCTGGTTCAACATGAAGGGCGCCGCCGCGCAGTCCCAGATGATCTACTACTCGGACGTCTTCGGCGGCTTCGCCAAGAACGAGGCCGAGGGTGTCGGCGAGCCGGTCTACAACAAGTGCGAGGCCAAGGACGACGGCACCGCCGTCGTCACGATGAACCGGTACAAGGGTGCCTTCCCGGGCGCCTTCGCGCTGACCGCGCTCTCGATCGCCAGCCCCGAGGCGCTCAAGAAGTACGACGCCGACACGGTGAAGCAGAACGGCGACTCGTTCGAGTACAGCGCGTTCGCCAACGAGCACCCGGTGGGCACCGGCCCGTTCACCTTCGGTGGCTGGGACAAGGCCAAGGGTGAGATCACCCTGAACCGGAACCCCGACTACTGGGGCGAGAAGGCCAAGGTCGACAAGCTCGTCATCAAGATCATCGAGGACGAGAACACCCGGAAGCAGGAGCTGCGGGCGGGCACCGTCCAGGGCATCGACTTCCCGGCCCCGGCCGACCGCAAGGCGCTCTCGGGCGAGGGCTTCCAGGTCCTCGACCGCCCGGCGTTCAACATCCTCTACCTCGGCTTCAACCAGAAGAACCCGAAGCTGAAGGACCTGCGGGTGCGCCAGGCGATCGCCTACGCCCTCAACCGCCAGCAGCTCGTCCAGACCAAGGGCCCGGGTGGCACCAAGGTCGCCGACGAGTTCATGCCGGACACCGTGCTCGGCTACGCCCCGGACGTGCAGAAGTACGAGTACAACGTCGACAAGGCCAAGCAGCTGCTCAAGGAGGCGGGCGCCGAGAACCTGACGCTCAACTTCTACTACCCGACCGACGTCTCCCGGCCGTACATGCCGAACCCGCAGGAGATCTTCACCGTCCTGGCCAACGACCTCCAGGCCGTCGGCATCAAGGTCAACGGTGTGGCCCGCCCGTGGAACGGTGGCTACAAGGACGATGTGCAGCAGTTCGGCAAGCACGACCTGCACATCCTCGGGTGGACCGGTGACTACAACGACCCGGGCAACTTCGTCGGCACCTTCTTCGGCCGGGCCAAGGTCGAGTTCGGCGACCAGGCGATGACCGAGATGTTCGACGCCATCACCAAGGCCGACGGCACGGTCGACGACGCCGGCAAGAAGGCCGCGTGGGAGCAGGTCAACCGCGACATCGCCGCCAAGTGGCTGCCGGCCGTGCCGGTCTGGCACGCCCCGCCGGCCATCGTGGTCACCAAGGACGTCAAGGGTCTGGTCGCCAGCCCCCTGACCGACGAGCGGTTCAACACCGTCAGCGTCGGCTGAAGCGCCACTGACCGCTGACGCCGTACGCGGAATCGGCCCGGGCCGGGCTCTCTCTCCCGGCCCGGGCCGACCCGCTGTTACCGAGAATCTGGTGTGTGAGAGATGTTGCGAGTCATAGTTCGCCGCCTGCTGCAGCTGGTGGTGACCCTGATAGGGCTGTCCGCGCTGGTCTTCGTCTGGCTGCGGAACCTCCCCGGCGGCCCGATCGAGGCGCTGCTCGGTGAGCGGGCCACGCCGGAGCGGCGCGCCCTGCTGGTGAAGGCCCTCGGCTACGACCAGCCGATCCTGGTGCAGTACGCCAAGTTCATGCAGCGGCTGCTGACCGGCGACTTCGGCAACTCGATCCGGAGCGGTGACCCGGTCACCGAGGTGATCGGCCGCGCCTTCCCGGCCACCATCGAGCTGGCCGCGGCCGCCATGATCATCGCCATCGGGCTCGGCGTGCCGCTCGGCTACATCGCCGCCCGGCACCGCGGCCGGCTGCTCGACAACCTGAGCATCGCCGGAACGCTGCTCGGCATCTCGATCCCGATCTTCTTCCTGGGCTATCTGCTCAAGGACGTCTTCACCCAGAACGTGCACTGGTTCCCGCCCTCGGGCCGGATCAGCACCGGGGTGGACAACACCGACGTGACCGGCTTCTTCGTCCTCGACGGGCTGCTCACGCGGGAGTTCGACGCCGCCAGCGACGCGCTGTGGCACCTGATCCTGCCGGCGCTCACCCTGGCCACCATCCCGCTCGCGGTGATCGTCCGGATCACCCGGGCCAGCGTGCTCGACGTGCTCAATGAGGACTACGTCCGCACCGCCGAGGCGAAGGGCCTGCGGCACAAGACCATCCGGGGCCGGCACATCCTGCGGAACGCCCTGCTGCCGGTGGTCACCACCATCGGCCTGCAGACCGGCGCGTTGCTCTCCGGCGCGGTGCTCACCGAGCGGGTGTACAACTGGGGCGGCCTCGGCACGCTGATCTACAACTCGATCAGCGGCGGCCGCGACTACCCGGTGCTCCAGGCGCTGATCCTGCTGGCCGCGCTGGTCTTCGTGCTGGTCAACCTCCTGGTCGACCTCTCCTACGCCTTCATCGATCCGAGGGTGCGTGTGCGATGAGTGACCCGATCACCCGGCCCACCGTGGGCACTCCGCGCGAGAGCGTGGACCCCGCCGTCGTCGAGGAGAAGCGCGAGGGCACCCTGCCGCGCGGCATCGACCGGCTCGGCGAGCGCAAGCGCGCCCGGCTGGAGCAGCTGGCCCAGTCGACCGCCGAAAAGGGCGGCGTGAGCCTGGTCCGGGACGCGTTCCGCCGGCTGCGGCGCAACCCGACGGCGATCGTCGGCGCGTCCATCGTGGCGCTCTTCGTCCTGGTCGCGATCTTCGCGCCGCTGCTCGCGCCGCACGACCCGGCGCAGCGCTTCGACGAGCTGACGAAGAACCTCACCGTCGACAACATCCCCGGCGCCAGCAGCGAGTTCCCGCTCGGCTCCGACCCGCTCGGCCGGGACTTCCTGTCCCGCATGATCCACGGCAGCCGGCAGACCCTGTTCGTCGGTGTGCTCGCCACGCTCATCGGGTTGGCCCTGGGCGTGCTGGTCGGCGCGATCGCCGGCGCCTTCGGCGGCTGGGTCGACAACATCCTGATGCGCTTCACCGACGTGATGCTGGCCCTGCCGGCCCTGCTGCTGGCGATCAGCCTGGTGGCCATGGCCAGCCGGTCCAGCCAGTGGACGGTCATCATGGCGGTGGCCATCGTCAACGTGCCGATCTTCGCCCGGCTGCTGCGCGGCTCGATGCTCGCGCAACGGGAGAGCGACCACGTGCTGGCCGCCCGGGCGCTCGGCGTCAAGCAGGGGTCGATCGTGCTGCGGCACATGCTGCCCAACGCGATGACCGCCGTGATCGTGCAGGCCACGCTGACCCTCTCCACCGCGATCCTGGAGGCGGCGTCGCTCTCCTTCCTCGGTCTCGGTGACCCGGACATCAACCGGGCCGAGTGGGGCCTGATGCTCGGTGTGGACGGGCAGCGCTACTTCGAGGTCCGGCCGGAACTGGCCTACTTCCCGGCCGTCGCGATCATCGTGGTCGCGCTGGGCTTCACCCTGCTGGGTGAGGGCATGCGCGAGGCGATCGACCCGAAGAGCCGGCGGTGACGGCGATGGGGACAACGGACCAGCACGGTGAGGAAGTGACCCGATGAGCCTGCTCGACGTACGCGATCTGAGCGTGGTGTTCCAGCGACGCGGTGAGCGGCCGTTCACGGCGGTCGACAAGGTCAGCTTCAGCGTGGAGCCGGGGCAGACCGTGGGCCTGGTCGGCGAGTCCGGCTGCGGCAAGAGCGTGACCAGCCTGGCGATCATGGGCCTGCTGCCCCGGCGGGGCAACAAGGTCACCGGCGAGGTCAACTTCGACGGCGCCGACCTGCTGAAGCTGCGCCCGGACGACATGCGGGACCGGCGCGGCCGGGACATCGGCATGATCTTCCAGGACCCGCTCTCCTCGCTGAACCCGGTCGTGCCGATCGGCACGCAGGTGGCCGAGGTGCTGGAGCGGCATCGCGGGATGGACCGCAAGGCGGCCATGAAGGAGGCCCGGGAGCTGCTCGACGCGGTCGGCATCCCCGACCCGATGCGGCGGCTCAAGGAGTACCCGCACCAGATCTCGGGCGGCATGCGGCAGCGCGCCCTGATCGCCACCGCGCTGGCCTGCAAGCCGCGGCTGCTGATCGCGGACGAGCCGACCACCGCGCTGGACGTGACCATCCAGGCGCAGATCCTCACCCTGCTCAAGCAGCTCGTCGACGAGACCGGCACCGCCCTGATCATGATCACGCACGACCTGGGCGTGGTGGCCGGCCTCTGCGACACGGTCAACGTGCTCTACGGCGGCAAGGTGGTCGAGCGGGCCGCCCGGCACGAGCTCTTCGCCCGGCCGCGGCACCCGTACACGCACGGGCTGTTGAGCTCGGTGCCGCGGCTGGACTCGCCCCGGGGCGAGCGGCTGCACGCCATCCGCGGCTCGGTGGCCGACAACATCCCGTGGGTCGAGGGGTGCGCGTTCGCCCCCCGCTGCGACAACGTGGTGGACGCCTGCCTGGAGGGCACGCCTCCGCTCGAACCCACCGCGACCGGCGGCGACCTGCGCTGCAACAACCCCGTTTCCGAGGAGGTGGCGGTGCCGTGACCGAGTCGACCGAGCGGACCGGACCACTGGTCGAACTGCGCGACGTCAAGGTCCACTTCCCGATCAAGAGCGGCGTGCTCTTCGACCGCACCGTCGGCCATGTCTACGCCGTCGACGGCGTCTCGCTCTCCATCAACAAGGGCGAGACGTACGGGCTGGTGGGCGAGTCGGGGTGCGGCAAGTCCACCCTCGGCCGGGGCCTGCTGCGGCTGGTCGAGCCGACCGACGGCGAGATCGTCTTCGACGGCACCGACATCCGCGCGCTCAAGGGCGAGTCGATGCGCCGGATGCGTCGCCGGATCCAGATGATCTTCCAGGACCCGCTGTCCAGCCTCGACCCCCGCCAGTCGGTGGAGTCGCTGCTGGTCGAGGGCCTCAAGGCGCACGGCCTGGCCAAGGACAAGGCGGCCACCACCAAGCGGCTCCGGGAGGCGCTCGCCGCGGTCGGCCTGCCCGCCTCGGCGCTGCGCAAGTACCCGCACGAGTTCTCCGGCGGGCAGCGGCAGCGCATCGGCATCGCCCGGGCGCTGGTGCTCGACCCCGACCTGATCGTCGCCGACGAGCCGGTCTCCGCGCTGGACGTGTCGATCCAGGCGCAGGTGATCAACCTGCTGGAGGAGCTGCAGAACGAGCACGGCCTGACGTACCTGATCATCGCCCACGACCTGGCGGTGGTCCGGCACATCGCCGACACGGTCGGGGTGATGTACCTCGGCGGCCTGGTGGAGGAGGCGTCCAGCGACGACCTCTACCGGGAGCCGATGCACCCGTACACCAAGGCGCTCATGTCGGCGGTGCCGGTGCCGGACCCGCAGGTGGAGGACCGGCGGGAGCGGATCCTGCTTGCGGGCGACCTGCCCTCGCCGACGAACCCGCCGCCCGGCTGCCGGTTCCACACCCGCTGCCCGTGGGCCCAGCCGACCCGGTGCGCCGAGGAACGGCCGGCGTTGCGCGAGGTGCTGGGCGGGCACCGGGTGGCATGCCACTACGCGGAGGACATCGCGGCCGGCCGGATCCGGCCGCACGAGGTGGAGCCGGAGCTGGTCCGGCCGGACGACGGCGCGGCGCCGGGCGACACCGGGGAGCTGATCCCGACCCCGTGACGTGACGACGCGAGGCCCCTTTCCGCGAGCGGGGAAGGGGCCTCGTCGCGTCCGGCGGGTCAGCCCTCGGGGCGGTTGAGCAGGGCCACCGCGACCGTGTGCACGGCGTCCAGCGCGGCCGGGTCGGCCAGCGGCACCCGGCCACCGGTCACCGCGTACCACTCGTCGGCGTCCTTGTACTGCACCCGCAGGGTGACCTGGCCGTCGGCGTACTCGGTGCGCAGCGTCAGGTCGCCGGTCACCACGCCGGCCTCGTCGGTCATCACCCCGCCCGGGCCGGCGGTGATGTCGCTGGTCCGCTCCTGCGCTCCGGGCGCCGGCGGGGCCGCGGCGGGCGCGGTCGGGGTGGCGTCGGCGGACATCCCGGCCCCGGAGACGTCGGCGGGGGCGGCCGGCGTGCCGTCGGCCGTCATTCCGGCCGAGGTCGGGCCGGGCACGGTCGCGCCGCCGGCGGCCGCCGCGGCGTCCCCGCCGGTCGCGTCCGGCGTCCTCTCCGGCGCCGGTGCGCCACCGGCTCCGGTCACGGCTTGTTCGCCCATGTGCAGCCCTCCAACATGTCGGTGAGGGCGGCCTTCTCGGCACTGGTCACCGTCAGCCGCCAGTAGTGCTTGACCGCCACCCAGTCCGCGGCGTACTGGCACCAGAACGACCGGTTCGCCGGCTTCCACTGGGACGGGTCCTGGTCACCCTTTGCCCGGTTGGAACGGAGGGAAACCGCGATCAGCTGCGGCCGGGTCAGGTCGTTGGCGAAGTCGCCGCGCTTCGAGTCGTCCCACTCGTCGGCGCCGGAGCGCCAGGCGTTGGCCAGCGGCACCATGTGGTCGATGTCCACGTCGGCCGGATCGGTCAGCGTCAGCCCGTCGTACAGGCTCTCCCAGCGGCCGCCGACCACGTTGCAGCCGGAGAGCTTGATGCCCTCCCCGTCCCGTTGCAGCACGCTGTCCCGCACGTCGCAGTTCTTGCCGGTGTCCCGCCAGTGCGGGAAGTGGGTCCGGCTGTAGCCCTTCATCGAGCCGGCGGCGGCGACGGTCAGCTGACCGAGCTGCTGGTTGACGTTGCCGGCGCTGCTGGGCGGCACGTCCGGCTCGTCGACCGGCACGCAACCGGCCGCGCCGAGGGTGAGCACCGCGGTGAGCGCGACGGCCAGCCCGGCACGGGCTCCTGATCTCGTACGCACAGACGACACCTCTCCAGCTTGCGGGCTCCGGGCGAGTCCGCACAGTACCCGGGCGACGGTTTCCGTGATTCGTGGCATCTGAATGGGGGGAGCGGCAGAGTGGTTACCCATGACGGCACCCGCTCCCGCGCTGCGTATCGGCTCCGCCGCCGGGCACGGCACGCTGCTCGCCGCGATCCTCGCCTCCGGCATGGTCTTCATCGACAGCACCGTGGTCAACGTGGCGCTGCCCCGGCTCGGCGCCGAGCTGGGGGCCACCGTCGCCGGTCTCCAGTGGACCGTCAACGGCTACCTGCTGATGCTGGCCGCCTTCGTGCTGCTCGGCGGCGCGCTCGGCGACCGGTTCGGGCGGCGGCGGATCTTCCTGCTCGGAGTGGTGTGGTTCGCCGTGGCGTCGGTGCTCTGCGGGCTGGCCCAGGGAACCGGCTGGCTGATCGCGGCCCGGTTCCTCCAGGGCGCCGGCGGGGCGCTGCTCACCCCCGGCTCGCTCTCCGTGCTCCAAGCCAGCTTCCACCCGGACGACCGGGCCAGGGCCATCGGCATCTGGTCCGGGCTCTCCGGAGTGTCCACCGCGATCGGCCCGCTCCTCGGCGGCTGGCTGATCGACGCGCTCTCCTGGCGGTGGATCTTCTTCGTGAACCTGCCGCTGGCGGTCGGGGTGGTGCTCGCCGCGCTGCGCTGGCTGCCGGAGAGCCGGGACGAGGCCACCTCGCGTACCGGGGCCGGCCGGCGGTTCGACGTGGCCGGCACGCTGCTCGGCGCGCTGGCGCTCGGCGGCGTCACGTACGCCCTGATCGACGCCCCGGCGCGCGGCGCCGGCTCCCCGGCGGTGCTGGCCGCGGCGGTGGTCGGCGTGCTCGGCGCGGTGGTCTTCGTGCTGGTCGAGCGGCGCCGGGGCGACACCGCCATGCTGCCCACCGGGCTGTTCACCAGTCGCCTCTTCTCGGTGCTGAACATCTTCACCGTGGTGGTCTACGCGGCCCTCGGCGGGTTCACCTTCTTCCTCGCCGTCTACCTGCAGAACGTGGTCGGCTGGTCGGCGCTGTCCACCGGCCTGGCCACCGTGCCGATGACGCTGCTGCTGCTGGTCGGCTCGGCCCGGGCCGGCGCGCTTGCAGCCCGGATCGGCCCCCGGCTGCCGCTCGCCGTCGGCCCGGTGGTCGCCGCGGCCGGCCTGCTGCTGCTGCGCCGGGTCGGCCCCGGGGCGTCGTACTGGGTGGACGTGCTGCCCGGGGTGCTCCTGTTCGGTGCGGGGCTCACCCTGGTGGTCGCCCCGCTGACCGCGTCGGTGCTGGCCGCCGTGGCGGACCGGTTCGCCGGGGTGGCGAGCGGCTTCAACAACGCCGCCGCCCGGGCCGGCGGCCTGCTCGCGGTGGCCGCGCTGCCGCTGCTGGTCGGCCTCTCCGGCAGCGGGTACGCGCAGAAGACCGCGCTGGCCGACGCGTTCCGCGGGGCGCTGCTCTGGTGCGCCGGCCTGCTGCTGGCCGGGGCGGTGCTGGCCGGGCTGCTGATCCACCGCCCGCCGCGGACCGCGCCCGGCGCCCAGCCCTGCCCTTCGCTGCCCGTCGCGACGCCGCCGGACAAGCGGTGACCGGTAATGCTGTTAGCGTCAGGCCATGGGTGATCAGGAGAGTGCGACGCCGGCCCGGCTGCGATACCGGCTGCTCACCGGGCCGGACGACGCCGACTTCTGCCGCCGGGTCAGCGAGGCGCTCGCCGACGGCTACCGGCTGCACGGCTCGCCGGCGGCCACCTTCGACGGGCAGCGGGTGATCGTGGCGCAGGCGGTCGTCCTCGACGACGGCAACCCCACGGTCGTACCGGTCTGACCGGCTGGCCGGGCCCCAGCGCGCGGGACCCGACCAGCCGTCGGTCAGCTCCGGGCGCGGTTGACCGCGCTGGTGACGGCCTTGATCGAGGCGGTCACGATGTTGGCGTCCACCCCGACGCCCCAGACGGTCCGGCCGTCCACCTCGCACTCCACGTACGCGGCGGCCTGCGCGTCCCCGCCGGAGGAGAGCGCGTGCTCGTGGTAGTCGAGCACCCGTACCGCCACGCCCAGCGACTGGAGCGCGTTGACGTACGCGTCGATCGGGCCGTTGCCGACCGCGGTGAGCGGGCGGGCCTCGCCGTCCTGGCCGATCCGGGCCTCGATCTCGACCTTGCCGTCGGCGGTGCCGATGGCGTAGCCGTCCAGGGTGACCGCCGGGTCGACCTGGTGGTCGACCAGGTAGTTGCGGGCGAAGATCTCCCACATGGTGCCCGGCTCCACCTCGCCGCCGTCGTGGTCGGTGACCTGCTGGACCACGCCGGAGAACTCGATCTGGAGGCGGCGCGGCAGGTCGAGCTGGTGCTCGGACTTCATGATGTACGCGACGCCGCCCTTGCCGGACTGCGAGTTGACCCGGATGACCGCCTCGTAGGTGCGGCCCAGGTCCTTCGGGTCGATCGGCAGATAGGGCACGGCCCAGGTGAACTCGTCGACCGGCACCCCGGCGGCCGCCGCGTCGGCGTGCAGCGCGTCGAAGCCCTTCTTGATCGCGTCCTGGTGCGAGCCGGAGAAGGCGGTGTAGACCAGATCCCCCGCGTACGGGTGGCGCTCGTGCACCGGCAGCTGGTTGCAGTATTCGACGGCGCGCTTGACCTCGTCGATGTTCGAGAAGTCGATCATCGGGTCGATGCCCTGGGAGAACAGGTTCAGCCCCAGCGTGACCAGGTCGACGTTGCCGGTGCGCTCGCCGTTGCCGAACAGGCAGCCCTCGATCCGGTCGGCGCCGGCCAGCAGGCCCAGCTCGGCGGCGGCCACCCCGGTGCCCCGGTCGTTGTGCGGGTGCAGGCTCAGCACCAGGCTGTCGCGGCGGGGCAGGTGCCGGTGCATCCACTCGATCGAGTCGGCGTAGACGTTCGGCATGGCCATCTCGACGGTGGCCGGCAGGTTGACGATCAGCTTGCGGTCGGGGGTGGGGTCGACCACCTCGATGACCTTGGCGCAGACCTCCAGCGCGTACTCCAGCTCGGTGCCGGTGTACGACTCCGGCGAGTACTCGTAGTGGATGTCGGTGTCGGGGGTGTGGATCTCCGCGTACTTCTGGCAGAGCCGGGCGCCGGTGGTGGCGATGTCGGTGATGCCGTCCCGGTCGAGGCCGAAGACCACCCGGCGCTGGAGCGTCGAGGTGGAGTTGTAGAAGTGCACGATGGCCCGGCGCGCGCCGCGCAGCGACTCGAAGGTCCGGTCGATCAGGTGCTCCCGGCACTGGGTCAGCACCTGGATGGTGACGTCCTCCGGGATCAGGTCCTGCTCGATCAGCTGGCGGACGAAGTCGTAGTCGGTCTGGCTGGCCGACGGGAAGCCGACCTCGATCTCCTTGTAGCCCATCTGCACCAGCAGCTGGAACATCCGCCGCTTGCGCTCGGGGGACATCGGGTCGATCAGGGCCTGGTTGCCGTCGCGGAGGTCCACGGCACACCAGCGGGGTGCGGCCTCGACGCGGCGGGTGGGCCAGGCGCGGTCCGGCAGGTCGAACCGGAACTGCTGGTGGTAGGGCAGGTAGCGCTGGAACGGCATCCGGCTGGGGCGCTGCCGGGCGATCGGATCGGTCTCAGCGTCGGTGACAGGTTGAGCCATCTCGGAGTGCTCCCTGGGAACATGTGGCGTCAGCAGATCGGAAGGTGTCGGCGAGTTGCCGGGCGACGGTGCGCGGCGGTGCCGAGAGGAAGTTCGGATGTGCTGGACGGCGCGGTTCAACTCCGCGACGAGGTGCCGGCCGGTCAGGCCTCGTCGCGGCAGCCAAGGAGAAGGTACGCCCGCCACATGACAAGGTCACCCTACGTGGCGAGGTGGGCCGTGGGAAGCCAGGTCCGGACTATGGGACCGTTGTCACCGTCATCTCGGGGGCCGTCGCACCCAGCCGCGGCGTCCGCTCGGCCCAGCCCACCAGGGGTACGAGCGCCAGCCCGGCCAGCGCGAAGATCGCCGCCGTCGGGAACCAGCCCCAGCCGCCGGTGGTCACCCCCAGCGCCGTCAGTCCCGCCGGGGCGATCAGGTACTGCAGCTGCGTGCCGAGCCGGAACGCGCCCACGTACGCGCCGCGGTGGGCGGCCGGCGGCAGGGTGGCGGCGAGCCCCCAGGTGCCCGCCGACTCGACCAGCTCGGCCACGATCAGCAGCGTCGCGGCGGCCACCAGCACCACCAGGGTGAGCGTGCCCCGGGTCACCGCGGAGATCGGCAGGACCAGGCAGAACAGGGCGATCAGCAGGGCGCCCCGGCGGGACGCCCGAGCCGCGCCCGGCGCGGTGTCGGCGCCCCGGCTGGCGCGTACCTGGAGCAGCACGATCAGGACCGTGTTGAACAGCACCAGCCCGGCGATCACCGTCTTCGGGGCGTCGGTGTGGGTGAGGATCCAGAGCGGCATCACCGTCAGGTAGAGCGTCTGGTGCGCGGTGAGCAGCCCGGAGACCAGGGACACCGCCAGGAACGGGCGGTCCCGCAGCACGGCGAGCCGGCTCATCGGCTCGGCCGCCCGGGCCGCCTGCGGCAGCCGGGGCAGCCGCCGCACGAAGAGCGCCGTCACCAGGAAGACCGCCGCGATGAACCAGACCATCCCCCGGTACGCCGCGATCGTGTCCACCGCCAGCACCAGGCCGCTGATCACCGCACCCAGCCCGAACCCGACGTTCAGCAACGAGCGCTGGTAGGCCATCGCGGTGACCCGTTCGGCCGGGGGGAGCGCGTTGATCGAGTAGACCTGCACGGCCACGCCCGTCGCGGCGTGCACGGCGGCCAGCGCCACCACCACGGCAAGGAAGCCGGCGAAGCCGCCCACGAACGGGTAGGTCGCGAAGAGCGCCGCCTCCAGCACCAGCCCGACGACCCAGACCCGCTGCGGTCCGTACCGGTCGGTGAGCCCGCCCAGCGGCACCGTGCCCAGCAGCGACACCCCCGCCGCGATGGACAGGCCCAGGCCCACCTGGGCGGCGCTGAGCCCCAGCGCCCGGGTGAAGAAGACGGCGCTGCCGGCCTGGAACAGGCCGTTGCCGACGGCGTAGACCATGGCCTGCACGGCCAGGGCGCGGGTCAGCCCGGCCGGCGGTACGACGTGGCTGACGGCCGTGCGGATGGTGTCTCTGGCCCCCATGGCGGGTGAGTGAACCGTGCCCCCCATGGTCCGGTCGAGCCTTTTAGGCTGGGCCGAATCCTGCCTGCGGGGGTGCGCGTGTCCGAGTTGCGGTTCAGCCTGGCCGACGTCGCGGGAGTGCGGTTCGCCGTCTCGCCGGCGAACGAGACGGTCATGAGCATGTGGGCGCTGGCCGATCCGGTCCGCTACGCCGTGCACCTGCCCTGGATCGACCGGTCCCGGCTGACGCTGCGCCGTCCGGAGGTGGCCCATCGGGTCCGCCCGCTGGTGGAGCTGACCCGGCCCCGCCGCTGGCTCCCCGACTTCCTCACGCCGGCGGCCCGGCCGGACCTGGAGATGACCGAGCAGCTCGAGCAGATCGCGGCGACGCCGCCGGACGTGGTGGTCCAGGACCTGCTGGCGACCACCCCGCGAAGGCCGCTGAGCCCGTTCGGGCAGGCGCTGCTCGCCGATCCCCGCGGCCTGCTGCCGCAGCTCGTCGACGCGGTGCGGGTCTGGTACGACGAGGCGATCGCCCCGGACTGGACGCGGATGCGGGCGCTGCTCGACGCCGACGTCGCGTACCGTGCCGTCCAGCTTGCCGAGGGCGGTGCCGGTCGGCTGTTCGGGCAGCTCCACCCGAGCCTGCGCTGGCTCGGGGACCGGGTGGTCAGCGATGACCCGTTCGAGCGGGACTTCGACCTCCGCGGGCGGGGGCTGGCGCTGAACCCCAGCGTCTTCGCCGACCGGCGGGTGCTGTGGAACCTGCTGGAGGACTCGCTGCCGGCCGGGGCGTACCCGGTCCGGGCGGTCGGGACGCTCTGGGAGGTGCCCGAGGCGCGGCCCGGCGACGCGCTGGCCCGGGTGGTCGGCTCGGGGCGGGCCGCCCTGCTGCACCTGCTCGACACGGCGGCCACCACCACCGACCTGGCCCGGCGTACGGGGATGTCGGGCGGGAACGTGTCGCAGCACCTGGCCGCGCTGCACGCCGCCGGCCTGGTCTCCCGGTCGCGGGAGGGCCGGCACGTCCGCTACCGCAACACCGACGCCGCGACGGTGCTGCTCCGGGCCAGCCGCGGCGGGTGACCCCGGCCGGGCCGGGCGATCAGGCGAGGAGCAGGTCGGCGAGCGGCCGGCGCTGGCGCAGCCCCGTCTCCCGGTCCCGCAGGTCCTCGGGAAGTGCGAACGGGTCGCCGAGCCGGCCGACCGCGACCACCACCGTGGGCCGGATCCCGACCGGCAGGTCCAGTTCGGTGGCGAGGCCGGCCCGGTCGAAGCGGGTGAGCTGGTGCACGTGCAGGCCGAGCGCGGTGGCCTGCACGCTCAGGTGGGCGACGGCCTGCCCCAGGTCGTACGCGGCCCGTTCCGGGTCGCCGCCGGTGTGGGCGACGACGACCAGGGCGGAGGCGTGGCGGGCCCAGCGCTGGTCGTCGGCCGGGAGGCTGACGAGGATCCGCTTCCACGTGTCGTCCTCCCGGTGCCCGAACGCGAACCGCCACGGCTGGGTGTTGCCGGCCGAAGGTGCCCAGCGGGCGGCCTCCAGCAGGGAGGTGGCCTCGTCGCCGGTGAGCATCGCGGCCGGGTCGAAGGCGCGTGGGCTCCAGCGGAAGGCGAGCAGCGGGGTGAGGTCGGGCATGCGGGTAAGGGTCCCAGATGGGCGTTTTGCCCTTGTGGCAGCCCCCGACAGATGTGGCCAAGAGCACCCGTAACGGACACAGGGGTCAGGGCGTTCCCGCGCTCGGGCTGTCGGTCGGCGACGGTGCCTCCCGGCTCACCGGCTCGCCCTCGGTGACCGGCCCGGCCAGCGGCACGGTGGCCGGCGCCGCACCCGGCTCGCCGCTCAGCTTCAGGGTGCCGAACCCGGCCCGGACCGCCGCCGGGGTGCCGTCCGGCCGGTAGCAGTAGATGCCCACGTCGAGCGGGGCGTTCAGCGAGGCCGAGGTCGACTCGACCGAGTAGCACTCGCCGCTCACCCCGGGCAGCGGGGCGGCCGGCGAGACGGCGAGCGGGGCGCGCCGGTCGGTGAGCACTTCCAACCAGTCGGTGAACGGGTGCTGCACCCGCGGGTCCAGCTTCCGGGGCACCGCGTCGTCCGCGTCGCCGAGGCGTACGCAACCCGCCGGCTGCGCCCAACCGGCGGAGGGCAGGGCGCACTGGAAGAGCCCGTCCGCGGTCGCGGCGAGCGAGACGTCGACTGCGCCGCCCTGCCCCCAGCCGGGCACGTCCACCCGCCAGGTGCCGTCGTTCGCGCTGGTCACCGCGATCGTCCGGGCCGTTCCGTCAGCCGGCTCGAAGGCGTAGGTGGCGGTGAGGTGCCGGTCCTGCGCGGCGGCGGCCAGCGCGGCCAGCTCGTCGCGGGCGGCGTCCACCTCGGCCGGGACCGGGTCGGCGGCGCTGGTCGGGGCCGGGCTCGGCGGGTTGGCGGTGCAGGCGGCCAGGAGCGCCGGCAGGGTGAGCGCCAGGGCGCCGGTCAGCCGCCGGGCCGCGCGTCGGTGTGCGTGCACCGGGACATTCTGCGGTGCCGGCGGGGTCGGGGGAGCCCGCCGTCCGGGTGTTCCGGTCGGCGTGTCGCGCGCCCCGGCCGGCTCCGGTGACCCGCCCCACCCCGGGCCGGATGGTGGGATCACCCGACCCGGCGCCGTGCGCCGCCCGATACCCTGGGTTGGTCTGACACGCGCCGCCGGACCGAAGTACCGGCGGCGTCGGCACGCTCAGGGTCGTCGCTGGGAGGGAGTGCACCGTCGTGGCACTCGTGGTGCAGAAGTACGGCGGGTCCTCCGTCGCCAACGCCGAGCGGATCAAGCGGGTGGCCGAGCGCATCGTGGCCGCCCGCAAGGCCGGCGACGACGTGGTCGTGGTGGTCTCCGCCATGGGGGACACCACCGACGAGCTGCTCGACCTGGCCAACCAGGTCAGCCCCCTGCCGCCCGGCCGCGAGCTGGACATGCTGCTCACCGCCGGGGAGCGGATCTCCATGGCGCTGCTCGCCATGGCCATCCACAACCTGGGTTACGAGGCCCGCTCGTTCACCGGCTCCCAGGCCGGCGTGATCACCACCTCGGTGCACGGCCGGGCCCGGATCATCGACGTCACCCCGGGCCGCCTCAAGGGCGCGCTGGACGAGGGCGCGGTGGTCATCGTGGCCGGCTTCCAGGGCGTCTCGCAGGACACCAAGGACGTCACCACGCTGGGCCGGGGCGGGTCGGACACCACCGCCGTGGCCCTCGCGGCCGCGCTCGACGCGGACGTCTGCGAGATCTACACCGACGTGGACGGCGTCTTCAGCGCCGACCCGCGGATCGTGCCGAACGCCCGGCACATCAAGCACATCACCTACGAGGAGATGCTGGAGCTGGCCGCCTGCGGCGCCAAGGTGCTGCACCTGCGCAGCGTCGAGTACGCACGGCGCGCGGGGTTGCCGATCCACGTCCGTTCGTCATACTCGACCAACACCGGCACGATGGTCACCGGATCGATGGAGGACCTTCCTGTGGAACAGGCACTGATCACCGGGGTCGCCCACGACCGCAGCGAGGCGAAGATCACCATCGTCGGGGTGCCCGACGAGCCGGGTGCCGCCGCGCGGATCTTCGACACCGTGGCCGGCGCCGAGATCAACATCGACATGATCGTGCAGAACGTGTCCACCGAGGGCACCGGCCGCACCGACATCTCGTTCACGCTGCCCAAGACCGACGGCCCGACCGCGATGGCCGCGCTCAGCAAGATCCAGGAACCGGTCAAGTTCAAGGGCCTGCTCTACGACGACCACGTCGGCAAGATCTCCCTGATCGGCGCCGGCATGCGCTCGCACCCCGGTGTCGCGGCCGGCTTCTTCGCCGCCCTCGGCGCGGCCGGGGTGAACATCGAGATGATCTCCACCTCGGAGATCCGGGTCTCGGTGGTCTGCCGGGACACCGACCTCGACAAGGCGGTCCGGGCCATCCACGACGCCTTCGACCTGGGCGGTGACACCGAGGCCGTCGTCTACGCCGGCACAGGGCGGTAGCGCGGATGTCGTCGCTGCCCACCCTCGCCGTGGTCGGAGCGACCGGTGCCGTCGGCACGGTGATGTGCCAGATCCTCTCCTCCCGCCGCAACGTATGGGGCGAGATCCGGTTGCTCGCCTCCGAGCGCTCGGTCGGCCGGCAGATCCAGTGCCGGGGCGAGTCGCTGACCGTCCAGGCGCTCACCCCCGAGGCGTTCGACGGCGTGGACGTGGCGATGTTCGACGTCCCGGACGCGGTCTCGGCCGAGTGGGCACCGGTCGCGGTCAGCCGCGGCGCGGTCGTGGTGGACAACTCCGGCGCGTTCCGGATGGACCGGGACGTCCCGCTGGTCGTCCCCGAGATCAACCCTGAACAGGTCCGCAACCGGCCGAAGGGAGTCATCGCCAACGCCAACTGCACCACCCTGGCGATGATCGTGGCGATCGCCCCGCTGCACCGCGAGTACGGCCTGCGCGAGCTGGTCCTCGCCTCCTACCAGGCGGTCTCCGGGGCCGGGCAGGCCGGTGTGGACGCGCTGCACGCCCAGCTCGGCAAGATCGCCGGCGACCGGGTGCTCGGCTCCCGGCCGGGCGACGTCCGGCAGGCGGTGGGCGACGAGCTGGGCCCGTTCCCCGCGCCGCTGGCGCTCAACGTGGTGCCCTGGGCCGGCTCGCTCGCCGACGGCGGCTGGTCGTCCGAGGAGCTCAAGATGCGCAACGAGTCGCGCAAGATCCTCGGGCTGCCCGACCTCAAGGTCTCCGCCACCTGCGTCCGGGTGCCGGTGGTGACCGGGCACTCGGTCGCGGTGCACGCGGTCTTCGCCACCGAGGTCGACGCCGAGGGCGCCCGCGAGGTGCTGCGCAACGCGCCCGGCGTGATCCTGGTCGACGACCCGGCTGCCGGCGAGTTCCCGATGCCGATCGACGCGGTGGGCACCGACCCGTCCTGGGTGGGCCGGATCCGCCGCGCCGTCGACGACCCGCGCGCCCTCGACCTCTTCGTCACCGGCGACAACCTGCGCAAGGGCGCCGCCCTCAACACCGCCCAGGTCGCCGAACTCCTGGCCCGGGAACTGACCCGCTAAGCCCCGCCCGCCCCCACGCCGCGCCGATCTTGCACTTTGTGCCCGGGCGAACCGGGTGCAAAAGGGCGACGCGCGGGCCGAAACTGCAAGATCGCGCGAGGAGTGGGTCGGTCAGGCGGCGGAGAGGTGTACGCCGTCGCGGCCGTGGCGCTTCACCGCGTAGAGGGCCTGGTCGGCGCGGCGCAGGGTCCGCTCGGGGGTCTCGCCGGGGCGGGGGAGGGCGACGCCCACGCTGATCGTCCGGCCGGTGCGGCGGGCAGCCTCGGTGAGCCGCTCGGCGATCCGGACGGCCTCCTCCGGGCGGCTCACCTCGATCACCGCGACGAACTCGTCGCCACCGGTCCGGTACAGCTCGTCGCCCTGGCGCAGCGCCCCCTCCAGCGCCCGGGCGAGCCCCACCAGCAGCCGGTCGCCGGCCTGGTGGCCGTACGTGTCGTTGACGTCCTTGAAGCCGTCCACGTCGATCGCCAGCAGGGCGGTACGCCCCGGCGTGGCCCTCGCGATCCGCTGCCCGAACGGCCCGGTGTGGCGCAGCCCGGTGAGCGGGTCCGAGCTGGCCTGCTCGCGCAGCCGGGCGAGCGTACGCAGCCGATCGAGGCAGGTCCACGCCTGCCCGGCCAGCAGCTCGATCAGGTTGACAGTGGTCGGGTCGGGCCGCAGCAGCCGCTCGTCGGCGACCAGCAGCGCCCCGCCGCCGTCCGGCGGGCCGACCGGCACCGCCACCAGGGTGCGCGCCCCGGCCCGGGTCAGCGGCAGGTAGTCCTCGGTCGGCGGATGCCCCGCCTCGCCCAGCGTGTACGCCGAGCCGTGCCGGTGCGCCCGGGCGATCATGCGGCCGAGCGCCACCGGGCCGGCGTCGCCCAACTCGGCCCGGATCCGGGCCTCCAGCGCACCGGGGGTGCCCGTGGGCGCGCCCAGCCGGGTGTCGCGCCGGCCGGCGAGGATCAGCACCGCGGCGGAGAGGGCCGAGACGTCCCGGGCCGCGGTGATCGCGGCGGTCATCAGATCCCACTCGGTGGGGGCGGTGGTCATCGCGGCGGCGTGCCGGAGCAGCTTCTCGCTGCGGCTCTCGGCCGGCGGACCGCCGAGCGCCCCGATCCGCGCGCCGAGCCGGTCGCCCAGCCGCTGTGCGGTCTCCCGCCACCGCTCCAGCTCGACCGGGCCGCTCCACTGGAGGTCCAGCACCCCGAGTGCCCGGCCCGCCCGGTCCCGCACCGGCACGCAGACCTCGGCGGTGACGTCGGGGCGTACCGGGAGGTAGTCGGGGTCGGCGGTCACGTCGGGGACGGTGGCGGCCTCGGCGGAGTCGTAGACCCGGCCGACGATGCCGGTCTTCGGCGGGACGGTGGAGAAGACCTGCCAGGCGCCGGTGGCGGCGACGCACCGGAGCCGGTCGTGGACCTGGAGCAGGATCGAGATCGTCGCCGGGGTGTGCCGGGCGAGCGCCGAGACGGTCCACTGGCACGCCTCCAGCGCGGTCGACGCCATCGGAAGGCGGACCGTGACGTCTCGGACGACTCGTTCGTGATCCACGTCGTTCCTGCTGGGAGGGGCCGGGGGGCGCGATCAAGGGTACCCAGCGCGGGAGCCGGCGACCTTCGTACACATGTGCTATCCACAGGCTGTGGACGGGGCCTGTGGGTGGAGTGGGGCCGCGCGACGGGGGTCGGCGGCGATAGCGTGAGGGCCCCGGGCTCGTCAGGAGGCGCCGATGCTCATCGCCCAGCTCAGCGACCCGCACGTGACCACCGGCCCGCTCGCCGCCGAGCAGGCGTCGGGGCTGCACCGGGCGCTCGGCCGGGTGCTCGCCCTGCGCCCCCGCCCGGACTGCGTGGTGATCACCGGCGACCTGGTCGCCAACGGCCGCCCCGACGAATACCTGGCCCTGCGCGACATCATCGGGCGCTTCCCGCTGCCGGTCCACCTGGCCACCGGCAACCACGACGACCGGGAGTCGCTGCTCGACACCTTCGGCGGCACCCCCTGCCTGGCCGGCGGCTTCTCGGCCTACTACCACGTCGACCACGAGGACGGGACGCTCGTGGTGCTCGACTCCCTCGCGGTCGGCGACGACGCCGGGCGGCTCGGCGACGATCAGCTCGGCTGGCTCGACGGGGTGCTCGCCGGCCGCGCCGAGGTGCCCGCCGTGGTGTGCCTGCACCACCCGCCGGTGGCGGTCGGCGTCCCGGCCATGGACGCCATGGGGCTGACCGACGCCGACGCTCTCGCCGAGGTGATCGGGCGCCACCCCCATGTCGTACGGGTCGCCGCCGGCCACCTGCACCGGCCCGTGACCAGCGCCTTCGCCGGCACGGTGCTGACCACCGCGCCGAGCACCTGGATGCAGGTCAGCCTGGCCATGACGGACGACTCGGAGATCGGGTGGGTCGCCGAGCCGACCGCGTTCCTGCTGCACCGGGTCATCGACGGTGGCTGCGTGACGCACACCGTCCAGGTCAGCCACGCCGCCGGGCAGACCTGCTGGTTCTAAACCGTGGAGCCGCTCCTCTGGTACGTCGCGTACGGCTCGAACCCGCACGCGGCGCGGCTCGACCGGTACCCGCGGAGCGGCCTGCCGATGCTCACCTTCACCGCCCCGCACCGCGCGTCCGAGGTGGACTGGGCGTCGCCCGCCCCGGTCTACCTCGGCATGCTCGCCCGCGGCCTGCGCGAGGCGCACGGCTGGGACGTCGCCCGGGCCACCGGCTATCTGGCGGACCGGCCCGGAGTCGCCGGACGCTGGTCCCGCTCCCGGGTTCGCCGACTGGTCGTGGAGGCGGCGGAGCGTTGACAGGGGAGCGCTACCGGGCGGACCGGCAGAACGCGCTCACCGTTCGGTCGGGATCGCCGCCCGGTGGTCGTATTTGCCCCCGCAGAGGTTGTCGACGCAAACGCTTCCCGGTGACATTGGCAGCGACGGCGTGCCGCTTGGCCGCCGTTCGTGGAGCAGCAGGAGCCGCACCCTCCTGCTGGTCCACCCGGCGCACGGCGCCGGCGCCCTGGTCCCTGGGAGCCGGCGCCGTGGGCGCCGGACCGCTCAGCCGAGCAGGGCGTCGCGCAACGCGGGGGCCAGCACCTCCGGCGGCACCTCGTGGAAGCCACCCGCCAGGCTGAGGTGGGTGGCCCCGGGGATCACCTCGGCGGTCGCCGCGGCCGCGTCGCGCAGCCACGGCGGACTGCCGGTGCTGTCCAGCACCACGGTGGGGGCGGTGATCGCCGTGAGCCGGTCCGCGGGCAGTTCGCCGTAGCCGGTGACCGTGGTGTCGTAGGCCAGGGTGTGTGCCAGCCCCGCCATCCAGGCCCACTCCGGGGCGTCGCGCATCCCGGTGACCGCCTCGGCCGGCACGCCGACCGCGTCGGTCAGGAAGAGCGCGACCGCCTCGTCGCGCCGGCCGGACGAGACCAGCTCGCTCAACCGCTCGGCCAGCCCGGGCTTGCGGCCGCCGTGCGGGCCGGCCTGGAACGGCGGCTCGAAGAGCGCCAGCCCGCTGACCGGCACCCCCTCGGCCGCGGCGTACGCGGCGAGGATCGCGCCGGAGGAGAGGCCGTAGAGGCGGGCGCCGCCGCCGGCCCGGTCGATCAGGGCGGCCACGTCCTCGATCTCGCGCTGCACCGTGTACGGCCCGGTGTCGCCGCTGTCGCCGCGCCCCCGGCGGTCGTAGCCGTAGACCGTGAAGTCGGCGGTGAGCGCGGCGGCCAGCGGGCGGGTGGTGCTCCGGTCGTTGAAGGCCCCGCCGACCAGGACGATCGGCGGACCCTCGCCGGCCGTCTCGTACGCGATCGTGGTGCCGTCGGCGGAGCGAACCGAGTCCACCGTCCAGTTGGTGCCGTTCGACGTCATGGCTACTTTCCTACTGCACACCGGTGACAACGGGGCGGCGTGAAGGATTTCACCTGCCCGTCATGTCGGACTCGTCGGGCAGATCGGTACAGGTCGCCGTCCATATTCACCATTCCGCTGAGCCGCTCCGGTCGACCTCTCGCCCGGCGGGTGAGAAGCTTGCCCCCGGTGAAGCGGTGTCCCCCGACTGCCGCCTTCCGCGATCGACCCCCTGTCACGGCACGGATCAGGGTCGCCGGGCGAACCATCGCCCGGACACCAAGCGCCGGTATCTCACGAGGAGTTCCATGTCCGTCCCCGGGATGCGCCGCCGGGCCGCCGTCGGCCTGGCCGCACTCGCCGCGACCGCGTTCACCGCGGTCGCCGTACACCCTGACCAGGCCGAGGCCCGTCCGAAGCCGGTCGACGTCAAGCTGCTCGCCATCAACGACTTCCACGGCAACCTCGAGCCGCCGACCGGCTCCAGCGGCACCATCGACGGGAAGACCGCCGGTGGCGCGGAATACCTGGCCACCCAGCTCAACATGCTGCGCGGCACCACCGAGGAGGAGCGGGAGCACACGATCACGGTCGCCGCGGGTGACCTGATCGGCGCCTCGCCGCTGCTCTCCGCCGCGTTCCACGACGAGCCCACCGTCGAGGAGATGAACCTCGCCGGGCTCGAGTTCACCAGCGTCGGCAACCACGAGTTCGACGAGGGCGCGGCCGAACTGCTCCGGATGCAGAACGGCGGCTGCCACCCGGTGGACGGCTGCGGCGACGGCACCCCGTTCGAGGGCGCCAACTTCCAGTACCTGTCGGCGAACGCCTTCAAGACCGCCACCGGCAACCCGCTGCTGCCGCCCTACGGCATCAAGAAGGTCGACGGCGTCAAGATCGGCTTCATCGGGATGACCCTCGAGGGCACCCCGCAGATCGTCAGCCAGCAGGGCGTCGCCGGCCTCTCCTTCGCCGACGAGGCGGAGACCGCCAACAAGTACGCCCGCATCCTGCGCGCCCAGGGCGTGCAGGCCATCGTCGTGCTGCTGCACGAGGGTGGCGTGCAGAACGGTGGCGGCATCAACGACTGCGTCGGGTTCAGCGGCCCGATCGTCGACATCGCCAACCGGATGGACCCGTCCATCGACGTGATCGTCAGCGGGCACACCCACGCCGCGTACAACTGCAACATCAACGGCAAGCTGGTCACCAGCGCCAGCTCCTTCGGCCGCCTGGTCACCGACATCGACCTGAAGGTCGACCGGAGCAGCGGCGACATCGTCAGCGCGTCGGCGAACAACGTCGTGGTCACCCGGGACGTCCCGAAGGACCCGGCCAGCACCGAGCTGATCAACCGGTACAAGACGGCCCTCGGCCCGGTGGCCGACAAGGTCGTCGGCGAGACCACGGCCGTGCTCACCAAGACGCCGGAGAACCTGTACCAGACCGGGACCGACGCCAACGGCAAGCCGACGTACATGTTCGGTGAGTCGCCGCTGGGCAACGTGATCGCGGACGCCCAGCTCGCCGCGACCGACAACGAGCAGAACGCCGTCGCCGCGTTCATGAACCCCGGCGGTGTCCGCGCCGACCTCGACGCCGGCCCGGTCACCTACGCCGACGCGTTCGCCGTCCAGCCGTTCACCAACAACCTGGTGACCCTGGACCTCACCGGCGCGCAGCTCTACTGCCTGCTGGAGCAGCAGTTCACGGTCAGCAAGGTGCTGTACGTGTCCTCGACCGTGCACTACGTCGTCGACCCGGCCGGCACCACCGCGCCGGCCACCGCGCCGTGCAGCGGCACCCGGGTGGTCCGGGGCAGCCTGACCATCAACGGCACTGCGGTCAGCGACACCGCGACCTACCGGGTCACGGTGAACAACTTCCTCTCCGGCGGTGGTGACGGCTTCAGCGTCCTCACCGGTGGCACCAACGCGGTCACCGGCGTGATCGACCTGGACGCCTTCACCGCATACCTGACCGAGAAGTCGCCGGTCTCCCCGCCGGCGCTGAACCGGATCCAGACCACCGCGGAGGTCCCCGCCGCCTGACGGCCGACCGTACGACGACGGGCCCCGGAGCGGATGCTCCGGGGCCCGTTCGTGTGCCGGCGACGGTCTAGGCGGGCGCGGGCTCCGGCTCCCGGAGCGGCGCGGCGGCACGGCCGTCCTGGGCGGCGGTGAGCAGCCGGCGCAGCGACAGGGCCAGCACCGAGGCGGTCAGGCAGCCGCCCACCACGACCGCCACCCAGAGCCGGCCGTGTGCCGCGCCGATCAGCGGGCCCGCGGTGACCGGGCCGATCACCCCGCTGATCCCGAAGATCATCGAGCTCATGGCGTTGTACCGGCCGCGCAGTTCGTCGGTGGCGAGCGCGTTGGTGAGCGCCGGCATCACCGGCGACAGCATCGTCTCGCCGAACCCGAAGATCGCCGAGCAGGCCACCACGCCGAGCGCCGCGAGCAGCGCGTTGCCCGTGCCCACCACGCCGGCGGCGCCGAGGACCAGCCAGGCGGTCGCGAAGACCGCGCCCACCGCGGCGAGCGCGCCGGTGCGGCTGCGCCCCTCCATCCGGCGGATCACCAGCAGCTGGGAGAGCACGATCATCACGGTGTTGCCGGCCAGCGCCCAGGCCACCACCCGGGGCGACACCTCCACCACCCGCACCGAGTACGCCGCGAAGCCCACCTCGATCTGCGCGTAGCCGCAGGTGGTCAGGACCAGGCCGAAGAGGACCAGCCGGCGGAACGGCCGGTCCCGCAGGACGGCGAGGTAGCCCCCGGCCCCCGGTCCGGCGTCCGCCGCTCGGGCCTCGGCCAGCCGGTGCCCGACGTGCGGCAGGGTGAGCAGGATGAGGCCCGGCATCAGGTAGCTCACCGCGTCGAGCACGTAGATGGCCTGGAAGGTGACCGGGCGGGCCACGTCGACCACCGCGCCGGAGATCAGGCCGCCCACGCCGATGCCCAGGTTGAGCAGGGCGAAGTTCAGCCCGAACACCCGCTGCCGCTCACCGTCGTCGGTGAGCGAGGCGAGGATCGTGTTCTGACCGGCCCAGATCGCCGAGCTGCCGATCGCGATGAGCGTCATCACGCCGAAGGCCGACGCGGTCGAGTCGACCAGTGCCAGTGAGCCGGTGCCGATCGCCTCGACGATCAGGCACGGCAGCACCACCCGACGGGCGCCGAACTTGTCGATCAGCGTGCCGCCCAGCGGCGACAGCGCCAGTGTCACCGCCCCGAACCAGCCGATCACCAGGCCGGCCCGGGCGTCGCTCAACCCGCGTACGTCGGTGAGATAGATGAAGAGGAAGGGCAGGGTGAGGCCGCGCCCGACGGCCGACAGCAGGGTGCCGATCATGATCCGGCGGGCTTCGGGACGGGCGGGTAGGGCGCGGCGCAGCATGGCTGCATTCTTGGCGGTGGGTACGACGACCCGCGACCGGATTAGCGCCGGTTACGCGCTCGGCAGAGCCGGCGGGTGAGCAAGCTAACCCCGTCTGCCATGCTGGCGCGGTGACCACCACCTGGCGCCACCTGCCCGCCCCGGCGCGCGAGATCGCGCAGGCCGCCACGGAGGCCGTCGGCGCCGCGCAGGGCCGGGACGCGGGAGCGTACGAGCCCGCGGTCGAGCGGCTCGCCGCCGCGGACCGGGCCGGGCTGGTGCTCGGCGGCGTGGTCCGGTTGCTGCTGGAGGAGAGCCACCCGGACGGGCTGGCCGGCGACGACGTCCGCCAGGTGCTGGAGCGCTGCGTCCGGTCCACCGCAACCTGGCTGCCCGACGTCGACCCGCACGTGCTGCTGGTGCTGTTGGCGAGCGCGCTCGGGGTGTACGACCCGGGCGACGACGACGCGCCACCGGATCCGGGCGCGATCGCCCGGCACGCCCCGCTGCTCGTGGCCGACCTGCTCGCGGCGACCGGGCGGCCCCTGGCCGACTACCTGTCGGCGGCTTTCGCCGAGGTCGCCCGCACCGAACTGCAGGACTGACCGCCTCCGGCGCCGGTCACGGGCTGGCGGCGAGGAAGACGAACGCGGCGAGCAGCACCAGGTGCACCCCGCCCTGGAGCACGGTCGCCCGGCCCGGCACGACGGTGAGCACGCCGGTCACCGCGGTGAGCGCGAGCAGCGCCAGCTGGGTGCCGCCCAGGCCCAGCAGCAGCGGACCCTCCAGCCAGATCGAGGCCAGCGCGATGGCCGGGATGGTCAGGCCGATGCTGGCCATGGCCGAACCGAGCGCCAGGTTGAGGCTGATCTGCACCCGGTCCCGGCGGGCCGCCCGGGCGGCGGCGAGGGTCTCCGGCAGCAGCACCAGCAGCGCGATGATCACGCCGACGAACGCCTGCGGCAGGTTGGCCGCCTCGACGCCCGCCTCGATCGTCGGGGAGATGGACTTCGCGTCCCCGACCACCGCGACCAGGGCGACGACGAGCAGTGCCAGGCTGGCCACGGCGGTACGCGTGGACGGCGGGTCGGCGTGCCCGGTCCGTGGCCGGCCACCGGCGGTCGCGGCCGCATCCGCACGCTGCGGCTGATCTTCGTCCGGGGGCCGTTACGGCGCCACGCAGCCCTCCTGCCGACGCAAACAAATCTAGCATCTGATGATCATTACCGGTATCGGGCGAAAGGGGCATTACAACTCAGGGGCGGTCTCGCTAGATTCGCCGAGCTCATCAAGGGGAAGGATCGCAACCTTTTGCAGGCTCTACAGAATCAACGGACCAGCCAGCCTTCCGGACAGGACGCGGTCGACGACGACGGGCGGGAACGGTCGAGGTTGATCCGACGCGGACTGGTTCCTGAGACGCGTCCTCAGCAGATTCTCGCGTTGGCGACGTTCGTCAACATGATCGGCAGCGGCGTCTTCATGGTCAGCGCCGCGCTCTTCTTCACCCGCGTCGTCGGGCTCCCGTTGGCTCAGGTCGGCCTGGGATTGGGCGTCGCTGCCGGCGTCGGCCTTTTCGCCGGCGTGCCGATGGGGCATCTGGCTGACCGGCGAGGCCCGCGAGAGATCTACCTGTGGATGCTCGTCATTCAGGGTCTGGCCATGGCGGTCCTGGTGCTGATCCAGTCGTTCTGGCTGGTCCTGGTGGCGCTGTGCATCGGGGAACTTGCCCGGTCAGCTGGCGGAGCGGCGCGTGGCCCGTTGGTCCGCGGAATCGGCGGTGCCCAGCTCACCAGATACCGCGCATACCTCCGCTCGGTGGCCAACCTCGCGGGGAGTTGCGCCGCCGTGGCAGCCGGCTTCGCCGTGCAGTTGGACACGCGCCCGGCCTACCTGACCCTGGTGATGGCCAATGCGCTCAGCTTCGTGGCCAGTGCCGCGATCATCGCGATGCTGCCGTCGCTGGCACCCGTGCCCGCGCCGCCGAGGGCCAACCGCTGGGAGGTGCTGAAGGACCGGGGGTACGTCGCCGTCACCGTGCTCGACGGCATCATGTCGATTCACCACCAGGTCCTGCTCTTCGCCCTGCCACTCTGGATCATCGGATACACCACCGCACCCCGGTGGCTGGTTGGCGCAGCGGCACTGGTCAATACCGCTCTGGTGGTACTGCTCCAGGTCAGGGCCAGTCGAGGCGTCGATGACAGCGTCACCGCCGGGAAAGCCATGCGCCGTTCCGGGGTGGCGTTCTTCCTCGGCATGGCCGCGATCGCCGCGGCGGCAGGACTTCCCTCGTGGCTCGCGCTCGCCGGCATCGTCGTTGGCATCTTCGTGCACACGATCGGCGAACTCTGGCACACCGCCGGCTCGCTGGAACTGCGATTCAGCCTCGCTCCCGCGCACGCCCAAGGGCAGTACATGGGGCTCTTCGGGCTCGGGGCCGGCCTGGCGAACATGCTGGCTCCCGCCATACTGGCACTGTTCTGCATCACCTGGGGAGTGCCCGGTTGGCTCGTGCTCGGCGGGGTGTTCACCCTGGCGGGCCTCGTGACGCCGTACGTGGTGCGGTGGGCGGAGCGGTCCCGTCCGAACGCGGAGCAACCGGCCTAGCCGGCCTGGCCGTCGCGTGGCGACCTGAAGCGTGCGGTGTGATCGGGGTCGCAGGCCGATCGCGTCGATTGCCTTCCCGCTGCCCTCGGCCGAGCGATGATTCGCCAGAAACGACTCAAGGCCCCTCCGCGGAGGGGCCTTGAGTCGTCGTTACCTCTGGTCGGGGTGGCCGGATTCGAACCGACGACCTCTTCGTCCCGAACGAAGCGCGCTACCAAGCTGCGCCACACCCCGAGGCGTGCCGACAAATAGTAGCCCACCCGCTCCGATGGTCAAACTCGGTACCCCTGGGTCGTGAGGTCAGCGGGGGATCAGGGTGAGGACGCTCGCCTCCGGGGGGCACGCGAAACGCACCGGCGCCGTGGGGTGGGTGCCCAGGCCGGCCGAGACGTGCAGCCAGGAGTCGGAGCCCGGCCAGCGGTGCAGTCCGCGGGCCATCGACCGGGGCAGCCCGCAGTTGGTGACCAGCGCGCCGTATCCGGGCACGCAGACCTGCCCGCCGTGGGTGTGCCCGGCGAGCAGCAGCCCGAAGCCGTCGGCGGCCATCCGGTCCAGCACGGCCGGCTCCGGGGAGTGGGCCAGCGCGATGGAGAGCGCCGCTCCCGGGCTGACCGGTCCGGCCACGGCCGGGTAGTCGTCCCGCTCGATGTGCGGGTCGTCGACGCCGACCAGCTCGATCTCCCGGCCTCCGGCCTTCAGCGTGGTGCGGGCGTTGTTGAGGTCGACCCAGCCGGCGCCGGTGAAGACGTCGCGCAGTTCCTCGTACGGCAGCGGCACGCCCTCGGTGTACTCCCGGTCGGGCAGGAAGTAGGTGAACGGGTTCTTCAGGACCGGCCCGGTGTAGTCGTTGGAGCCGAAGACGAAGGCGCCGGGCAGGTCGAGCAGTGGTTGCAGGGCGCGCAGCACGCCCGGCACCGCGTCCGGGTGCGCCATGTTGTCCCCGGTGACCACCACCAGGTCGGGGTCGAGGGCGGCCAGCGAGGCCACCCAGTCCTGCTTGCGCCGCTGGTTGGGCATCATGTGCAGGTCCGACAGGTGCAGTACGCGCAGCGGCTCGGCATCGGTCGGAAGCACCGGTACGTCGTACCGGCGCAGGGTGAACATGTTCCGCTCGACGAGTGACGCGTACGCGAGGGTGGCCGCCCCGGCGGCGACGGTCCCGGCCGCGAGCCGGAATAGTGTGCGCTTTCGCATGGCGTTCAGGGTAGTTTGACCGTCCATGAGCACGCTGAAGGACCGTCTCACCGCCGACATGCGCGCCGCTCTCAAGGCGCGCGACCAGCTGACCACCTCCACGCTGCGGATGGCCCTCGCGGCCGTCGGCAACGCCGAGGTCGCCGGCAGGGAAAAGCGCGAGCTCAGCGACGACGAGGTGCTCGCGGTGCTGACCAAGGAGGCGAAGAAGCGGCGCGAGGCGGCGACCGCCTTCGCCGACGCGGGTCGCGCCGAGCAGGCCGGCAAGGAGACCGCCGAGGGCGAGGTGCTGGAGCGCTACCTGCCCAGGCAGCTCTCCGACGACGAGCTGGCCGAGCTGGTCTCGGGGGCGCTCGCCGCGGGCGGCTTCACCGGCAAGGCGCAGATGGGCCCGGCCATGAAGGCGGCCCAGGCCGCGGTGGCGGGCCGGGCCGAGGGTGGCCGGGTCGCCGCCGAGGTACGCCGCCAGCTCGGTCTCTGACCTCCTCCTGACGACGAAGCGGGCGGGCACCCGGTGGGGTGCCCGCCCGCTGGCGTTGCTCGGGTCAGCCCCGCGGTCGTCCCGGGCGGCCCTGGTTGGGCGGTGGCGGGACCGCCGGCCCGCCGGTGCCGGTGCCGGGCTTCGGCGCCCCGCCACCGGCGCTGACCTCGATGGTCACCACGCCACCCTTGATGGTGCGCCCGTCCGGGCTGGTGCCGGCCGCCGTGCCCACGGGGCACTCCGACGGGACCTTCTGGCTGGACACCACCGGCTCGAAGCCGGCACCGCGCAGCCGCGACTTCGCGGTGTCGACGGACTCGCACTTCACGCCGGGGATGGAGCGCTGGTCACCCTCGATGATCTTGCCGCTCGGCGGGGTGAAGTTGATCCGCTCCTTGCCCTTCATGGCATCCCGCAACGTCTGGTAGACCGCCGGGTTGATGCCCCACGGCACCTCGTTGTGCCTCATCCGCTGGTTGGTCTGCGGCCAGTCCGGGTCGGCCTCGATGCCGGCCACCGCGTACTGCTTGGTCATGGCGACCAGAGCGGAGGTCTTGTCCCCGTCGGTGGTGCCGGACTTGCCGGCCACCGGCGCGTTGACGACCCCGCGGACGTTGCCCGCGGTGCCGTTCTTGCACTTCGAGGTCGACGAGTGGTCACCCACCGGGCAGCGCGCCGCGTCCACGGCGGCCCGGGCCACCTCGGTGCTGATCCGCTGCTCGCAGTGCGGGTTGGCGATGTCCAGCTTGTCGCCGTCCGGGCCGCGGATCTCCTGCACCGGGATCGGCTCGCAGTATTTCCCGTCCGCCGCCAGGGTGGCGTACGCGTTGGCCAGTTCCAGCGGGGTGGTCTGCGAGACGCCCAGGGTGAACGCGCCCCACTGGTGCGCGGCATCCTTGTTGGCGGCGAACTTGGCGTCGTTGGACGCCCGGAAGGTGATGCCGAGCTTCTGCGCGGCCTTCACCACGTTCTCCGCGCCGACGCGCTGCTGGAGCTCCACGAAGAAGGTGTTGACCGAAGCGCCGAAGGCGCTCCACATGTTGTGCACGCCGGCCATCGACTTCGAGGCGTTCTGCGGGCAGTAGAAGTGGGTGCCCTTGCACGCGGCCGGGTTGCCCGAGTCGATGATGTATTCCGACTTGAACTGCTCCTGCGCGTTGATGGTGTAGCTGAGCGGGTAGCCCTTCTCCAGGGCCGCCACCAGTGTGAAGATCTTGAAGGTCGAGCCGGCCTGGTAGCCGGTGATGCCGCCGCCGCCGGTGATCAGCGGGTTGACCGTGTTCGGGCGGTTGCCCCGGATCTTCTTCTTGGCCTTCTTCGGGTCACTGGAGATCTTGTTCTGCGGATGGGCCGGGTCGTCGAGCTTGAAGTTCCGGTTGACCGCGATGGCGCGGACCCGGCCGCTTCCCGGCTCGACGACGGCCACCATCCGGGCCGCCGTCTTGTCCTCGCTCAGCTGGTTGCGGACCGCCTTGTCGGCGCCCTTCTGCGCCTGCACGTCGAGGGTGGTGGTGATGGTGTAGCCACCGCTCTTCAGCCGCCGCTCCCGGTCGTACGACGTGGAGCCGAAGGTCTCCTGCTGCATCCACCAGCGGTAGAAGTAGTCGCAGAAGAAGCCCCAGGAGCGGGTGTTGGTGGCGACGCAGCCGTTCGGGGTGCGCTTGTTCCTGACCTTCAGCGGGATCTTCTTGGCCTGGTCGGCCTGCTCCTTGGTGACGGCGCCGATCTGCACCATGTTGTCGATGACGTAGTCCCGCCGGCCGACCGCCTCCGGGTAACCGGCCGGCGTGGTGGGGTCGAACGCGGTCGGCGCCTTCACCATGCCGGCGAGCATCGCCGACTCCTGGATGTCGAGCTTGCTCGGCACCTTGCCGAAGTAGACCTGGCTGGCGGCGTAGATGCCGTACGCGCCGTTGCCGAAGGCGGCGATGTTCAGGTAGCGCTCCAGGATCTCGTCCTTGGAGAGCTCCTTGTCGATCTGCAGCGCGTAGCGCATCTCGCGCAGTTTGCGGGCGCTGGTGTCCTCGGTCGCGGCGACCACGTCGGCCGGGTGGGTGGCCGAGTAGGAGATGGCCAGGCGGACGTACTGCATGGTGAGCGTCGACGCGCCCTGCCGCTGGGCCCCGGCCTGGTTGTTGACGAACGCCCGGGCCACGCCGTTGAGGTCCACGCCGTTGTGCTTGTAGAAGTCGTGGTCCTCGGCCGCGATGATGGCCTTCTGCATGATGGGCGCGATGTCCTTGAGCTTCACGTCGCGCCGGTTCTCGTCGTACATCGTGGCCAGCGGGGTCTTGCCGTCGGAGGCCAGCAGGTAGGTGATCTGCGGCGAGCGGGCCACCGTCAGTTCGGTGGGCAGCGCGCCGAAGGTCTCCGCGCCCGCCTTGGCGGCAAGTCCGGACATCGCCACCGCGGGGAAGGCCGCCGCCGCGACCACCACGCCGGCCAACAGGCCACAGATGAGTAGCGATGCGGCGTTGGTCAGCACATTGTGGTCACGTTTCCGCATCCAGGTCACCTCGACAGGGTACGCGAGTAGGGAACGAGGGGCGCGCCGGGAAGTTTCCCCATTTCCTGCGCGCGCCGTCCTCGTTGTGCTAAACGCACGAACCCCGGTGCGTGGTTGCGTGAAACCTGGCAGAAGTCTCCCTCGAACGGGGGAGTGGCGCAGCGTTTTCACGTACTCCGGCCGGGTAGACGGCGGGCGAAGGCCCGGGAAGCCGGGAGTGTCCGGAATGATGGATTTCGCCGACAACGTTGCGTAATCAGGCGACTACACAGCATGATGGTGGCGGCGACAGCAGCCACACGTCGTCCGCGCCGCCCTGGGGAGGTCGGCCCGGACGACCGGGGGGAATTCGACGGCTGGTCGCGCGAAGTCGGTAGGTACTGCAAGGGGGGACGTGTACAGATGGGCATGATCACTGACTGGCCGTCACTGGCGGCGTGTCAGAACGGGGACCCGGACGCGTTGTTCGTACAGGGCGCCGAACAGAACGTGGCGAAAAGGATCTGCCGGAGCTGCCCAGTTCGGTACGAGTGCCTGGCCGACGCACTCGACAACCGGATCGAGTTCGGCGTGTGGGGTGGCATGACCGAACGCGAGCGCCGGGCGTTGCTGCGCCGTCACCCGCAGGTCACCAGCTGGCGGAAGATGTTCGAGGCGGCCATGAAGAAGAACGCCAAGGAGAAGGCCGGTCGGGACAAGGTCCTCGTGACCACGGCCAACTGACCGACGCGCCGGTCGGTCCGCGCCTCAGCGCCGGCTGATCGCCTCGCCGATCGTCCGCAGCCCGTCGACGTCGTGCACGTCGGCGGGCTGCGCTGTCACCGACACCGCCGGCACCGCCGGGAATTCCTCGGTGAACCGGGCCGCCACCCGCTGCTCGCGTAGCGCCTGCTCGGCCAGCGCGGCGTGCGCCCGCAGCACCTCGGCGGTGCCTTCGTGGCCGCCCACGCCGGCCAGCCGCTCCGCGGCGGCCAGGCTGTCCGCGGCGGCCAGCTCCGGCACAGTCGGCCGGTGCACCCGGTTGAGCACCAGGCCGGCCAGTGGCATCCGCTCGGAGCGCAGCCGGCCGGCGAAGTAGGCGGCCTCCCGGACCGCGTCCGGCTCCGGCGCCGCGACCAGCAGGAACGCCGTCTCCCGGGCCTGGAGGATGCGGTACGTCTGCTCGGCCCGCTGCCGGAAACCGCCGAACATCGAGTCCAGCGCAGCGACGAAGCCGGACAGGTCGGTGAGCAGCTGCGCGCCGATCACCTTCTGCACCACCTTCGAGAACATCCCGAAGCTGGCCGTCACGAAGCTGAACATGCTCCGCCCGCCGCTGCGGGCCGGGGCGAGCAGCAGCCGCAGCATCCGGCCGTCGAGGAAGCGGGAGAGCCGGGCCGGCGCGTCGAGGAAGTCCAGCGCCGAGCGGGACGGCGGGGTGTCCACCACGATGAGGTCCCACTCGCCCCGGGCGTGCAACTGGCCCAGCTTCTCCATCGCCATGTATTCCTGCGTCCCGGCGAAGGTGGAGCTCATGGCCTGGTAGAAGGGGTTGGCGAAGATCTCCGCCGCCTTCGCCGGATCGGTGTGCTGGAGCACCACGTCGTCGAAGGTGCGCTTCATGTCGAGCATCATGGCGTGCAGCTGGCCGCCGCTAAACTCGATGTCGATCCCCTTGACCTGGCGCGGCGTGTTGTCCAGCTCGGTCAGGCCGAGCGACTGGGCCAGCCGGCGGGCCGGGTCGATGGTGAGCACCACCGTCCGCCGGCCGTGCCGCTCGGCCGCCCGCAGCGCCAGCGCCGCCGCGGTGGTCGTCTTGCCCACTCCGCCCGCCCCGCAGCAGACCACGATCCGCACGCCCGGATCGGCGAGGATCTGGTCGACGTCCAGCGGTGGCGCCGCGTCTTCGGAAGGCACCAATCGAGCGTATCGGTCTCGAGGGTCTCTCGGCTCCGTGCCGGCCGCAGGTGTGAGTCAATCCGCCCGGACGAGCGTCTCAGCCAGCGTCGCCAGCCCCGCCCGATCGACCCCGGCGGGCAGCAGCGGCAGCTCGGTCAGGGGCAGGCCCAGCTCCACCAGGTCGGCGCGGAGCGAGTCCTCCAGCTCCCGGCGTACCTGCTGGTCGCGGGCCTCCGCGGCGAGACCGGCCACGGTCCGGGCGTCGGCCGGCAGGCCGGCGGCGGCCAGCCCGCGCTTCAGCTCGGCGGCGGTCACCGGCCGGCCGGCCGGCACCGGGGGGCGGGCCCCGTTGACGATCACCCGGCCGACCGGGAAGCCGAGCTTGGCCAGCTCGGCGATGGCGTCGACCGTCTCCTGGACCGGCATCTCCTCCAGCAGCGTGACCACGTGCACCGCGGTCATCGGCGAGCGGAGCAGCGCGGAGACCCCCTCGCTCTGGGTCTTGATCGGGCCGACCTTGGCCAGCCGGGCGGTCTCCGCCGTGACGTTGAGGAAGCGGCCGATCCGCCCGGTCGGCGGGGCGTCCAGCACCACCGCGTCGTACGTCCGGCGCTGCCCGCTGGTGCGGGTGGTCGCCTCCTTGACCTTGCCGGTGAGCAGCACGTCCCGCAGGCCCGGGGCGATGGTGGTGGCGAAGTCGATCGCGCCCAGCTTGCGCAGCGCCCGGCCGGCCGCCCCGAGCTTGTAGAACATGTCCAGGTACTCGAGGAGCGCCTCCTCGGCGTCCACCGCGAGGGCGCGCACCTCACCGCCGCCCGGGGCGTCGGCCAGGTGCCGCTCCTCGTAGGGCAGCGGGTCGGTGCCGAAGAGCTGGGCGATGCCCTGCCGCCCCTCGACCTCGACGAGCAGGGTGCGCCGGCCGCCGGCGGCCAGCCCGAGGGCGAGGGCCGCCGCCACGCTGGTCTTGCCCGTGCCGCCCTTGCCGGTCACCACGTGCAGGCGGGCCGGCCATCTGCCGGCGGACTCGGCCGGCTGCTCAGTCGCTGCCACCCGTCGAGCCTATCCAGCCGCCGCGGTCACGCGACCTCGCAGACCCACCAACCCGTCTTCTGCACCACGGTGAAGCGCAGCTCCTGGTCGGCCACCTTCTCGTCGGCGGTGGTCATGGTGACCTTGGTGCTGACCGTGGCCCGGTCCCCGGTCTGGTTGTCCACCTTCGGGGTGGTCCAGCGGAACCGCGCGCTCTGGTACTGCCCGGCGTACTTCTGCACCTCGGCGACCTTGGCGGCGATCTTCTGGTCGTTCCGGGACGCGGAGCAGACGAAGGTGGCCGCCTTGCGGGCGTCCCGATCCTTGTAGACCGCGGTGAGGAAGCCGTCCACCGCGACCGTCGGCTCCTTGGCGCCCTGGCCGTCCTCGGCCTGGCGCAGGGTGAGGAACGCGGCCGTGCCGCCTCCGCCGCAGAGCAGGATCGCCGCGCCCAGCACGATCGAGGCGATCAGCACGCCGCGCCGCCTCTTCGGGGCCGGCGGCTGCGGGTACGGCGGGTAGCCGGGCGGCGGCACGGGAGGCATCGCCCCGGGGGCCGGCACGGCACCGGCGGGCGGTTCCTGGTGGGCGGGACCTCCGGGCGAGCCGGCGGCGCCACCGATGGGCGGTTGGGTCATGTCTTCCCCCGGGAGTGCGGCGCGCCGCCGCCGCCCCTGGCGACGGACACGTGATCGAGCGTGGCGGGGCGAGCACGGGCGCTCGTCCAGACCGGAAGGGTAACGGTCGGCGGGCGGCTTGCCAGCCCCGCGTACGCCGTGCCGCGGCAGGCCCCGG
Source organism: Micromonospora sp. NPDC023966 (assembly GCF_040639095.1). Classification (NCBI taxonomy): domain Bacteria; kingdom Bacillati; phylum Actinomycetota; class Actinomycetes; order Micromonosporales; family Micromonosporaceae; genus Micromonospora; species Micromonospora sp. NPDC023966. The sequence goes on from NZ_JBEZZJ010000004.1 coordinate 63,697, forward strand.
CACGAACCGCCGTCGCGTTCCGGATCAGGAATGTGTCGCATATGTGACTGGACGTGACCGGGTGCGCGCGTCCCGTTGCCGGGACTCCGCGCAGGTCCTACGTTCGTCGCGACGCGGGGGCCGGACCGGGCGTGGGTTCCGAGCCGGATGGTGGGTGACTGTGAACAGGTACGACGCCCGGAGGCAGCGGATGCGCGACGCGGAGAACATTCCCCGAGCCCAGTTTCCCCCCGGCGAACGGGCCGGACGGCCCGGCGACGCCGAGGGGCCCGGTACGGGAGCGCCGTTCAACGAGCGGTCGTACCGCCCGCCGGCCGAGGTGCTCCGCGGCCCGGTCCGGCCGACCGGGCGGGGCCGGGACGAGGAGGAGCCGGGCTACGTCATCCACCTGCCCGTCCGGGTCCCCGACCTGGCCGCGGCCACCGCGCTCGCCGGCACCGTGGCCACCTCGCTCGGCTTCCTCACCGAGCTCGACGCCGGGGAGACCACCGTCTCCACGGCCGACGACCAGAACAACCGGCACCGGGTCTTCTGCGACCTGCTGCTGCCCGACCGCACCCGGTGCCCGCAGCGGTACGAGCACGAGGGCCCCTGCGGAGAGCCGTCCGGTACGCCCGAGCAGCGTCCCGCGTCCTCCTGACAGCGCCGGACCGTAGGCTGTGCCTGACCGAAGTCCATGCCAGGCAAGGGAGCCTCTACCCGATGCAGAAGTGGGAATACGCCACGGTCCCGTTGCTGGTCCACGCGACCAAGCAGATCCTCGACAACTGGGGCGAGGACGGCTGGGAGCTGGTCTCCGTGGTTCCCGGCCCGAACCCGGAGCAGCTCGTCGCCTACCTGAAGCGGCCGAAGGGCGCAGGCGCATGAGCAACGGACCGCACGCGAAGCTCGCGGAACTCGGCCTGACCCTGCCCGAGGTGGCGTCGCCGCTGGCCAGCTACGTGCCGGCCGTCCAGTCCGGGCAGCACGTCTACGTCTCCGGCCAGCTCCCGATCGCCGAGGGCAAGCTGCTCGCCACCGGCAAGGTCGGCAACGGCGTCTCCGCCGAGCAGGCGAAGGACCTGGCGCAGCGGTGCGCGCTGAACGCGCTCGCCGCGATCGACTCGCTGGTCGGGCTGGAGAACGTTGTCAAGATCGTCAAGCTGACCGGCTTCGTGGCCAGCGCGCCCGGCTTCACCGGCCAGCCCGGCGTGGTCAACGGCGCCTCCGAGCTGTTCGGCGCCGTCTTCGGCGAGGCCGGCCGGCACGCCCGCAGCGCGGTGGGCGTGGCCGAGCTTCCCCTCGACGCCCCCGTCGAGGTCGAGGTCATCGTCGAGGTCGCCTGACGCTCCGTACCCGCGATCTTGCGGTTCCGGGCGGGCAGACCGCCCGCAAGGGGACATAACCCGTGACGGAACCGCAAGATCGCGGGGAGCGGCGGGCGGGGTCGTACGATCGCTGCCATGGGGCCTGTGACCGGAGCCGCCGGAGCGCTCGCGGACGAGCTGCCGGAGTGGGTGACGCTGGTGCGTGCCCCGAATCCGGGGCCGATGACGCTCGACGGCACGAACACCTGGGTGCTGCGCGCCCCCGGTGCGGAGCACGCCGTGGTGGTCGATCCCGGTCCGGCCGACGAGGAGCATCTGGCCGCGCTCGCCGCCCACGGCCCGGTCGGCTTCGTGCTGATCACCCACGGGCACGCCGACCACACCGAGGGCGCGCCGCGGCTGAGCGAGCTGCTCGGCGGGGCGCCGGTCCTCGCCGTCGACCCGGCGTACACGGTGGGCGGCCCGCCGCTGGCCCCGGACGCCGCGCTCGACAACGGCCTGGAGATCCGCCTGCTGAGCACGCCCGGGCACACCGCAGACTCGGTCTGCTTCCTGGTCGGGCACGGCGACGAGCGGGTCGTGCTCACCGGTGACACCATCCTGGGGCGGGGCACCACCGTGGTCGCCCACCCGGACGGGCACCTCGGCGACTACCTGGCGAGCCTGGAACTGCTCGCCACGTACCGGGGGATCCCGGCGCTGCCGGGGCACGGCCCGGCGCTCGCCGACTGCGGCGCGGCGGCCGAGTTCTACCTGGCGCACCGGCGGGCCCGGCTCGACCAGGTCCGCGCGGCGGTCGCCGCCGGCGCGACCACCGCGCCCGAGGTGGTCGAGCGGGTCTACGCGGACGTCGACCGGTCGCTGTGGTGGGCCGCCGAATGGTCGGTCCGGGCCCAGCTGGAATACCTCGGCGTGACGCCTCGGGAATCCGACGCGGGGGCCGCGGGGTTGGAGCAACCGTGACCTGCCCGGTGTGTGGAACCGTCGCCGTGCCGGGCGCGCGGTTCTGCCACAACTGCGGGGCCGCGCTGCCGGCCGCCGCCACGCTGCCCGCCGCTGAGCGGCGGGTGGTCACCGTGCTCTTCGGCGACCTCTCCGACTTCACCTCCTGGTCCGAGGACCTCGACCCGGAACGGGTCGGCGCGGTAACCGACCGGGTGCTGGCCGCCCTGGCGGGCGCCGTCAAGACCTTCGGCGGGCACGTCGACAAGCTCACCGGCGACGGGATCATGGCGGTCTTCGGCGCGCCGGTGGCGCACGAGGACGACGCCGAGCGGGCCGTCCGGGCCGCGCTCTCCATGCAGCGGGCGGTCCGCCGGGTGCTCGACGACGAGCGGGGCGGCGGCGCGCCGCTCGGCCTGCGGGTCGGGCTGAACACCGGCGACGTGATCGCCGGCATCCAGGCGGCGATCGAATACACGGTCATCGGCGACACGGTCAACACGGCGGCCCGGCTCGCCGACGCCGCCGCCGTCGGCGCGGTCTACGCCGGCGCGCGCACCTCCGCCGCCACCCGGCACGTCGCCTCCTGGCGGGCGCTGCGCCCGCTGCGGCTCAAGGGCAAGCGCGAGCCGGTCGAGGCGTACGAGCTGCTGGGCCTGCTGGACGCGCCGGGCACCCGGTCGGGTCTCGGTGACGAGGCGCCCTTCGTGGGCCGGGAGACCGAGATCGGCCGGATCGCCGGCCGGCTCGCCGAGGTGATCGACCGGGCTGAGCCGCGGGTGCTGCTGATGACCGCCGAGGCGGGGATCGGCAAGTCCCGGTTCGCCGCCGAGGTGGAACGCCTCGCCGCCGGCTACGACGTCGGCGCCGGCCGGTACGCCGCGCACACCGGCGCCCGGGTGCTCTCCGTCCGCTGCGCCGCGTTCGGCGAGCGGCGCCGCCTCGCCCCCCTCGCCGACCTGGTCCGGGCCGCGGTCGGCCTGCCCAACGACGCGGCAACCGCGCTCACCCGGCCGGCCGTCGAGGAGCGGCTGCGCCGGCTCGGGCAGCGCCTCGCCCGGCTCCCCGGCGACCCGCCCCCGCTCGCCGTGGATCAGCTCCTGGCCCTGCTCGGCTATGCCGAACTCCCCGCCGCCAGCGAGAACGGCGAGTGGAACGCCGCCGCGCCGCCGCCGGACGCCGAGGCGGTGCCCAACGCGGTCGCCGAGCTGCTCAGCGCGCTCGCCCAGGAGGCGCCGCTGGTGATCGTGGTGGACGACCTGCACGACGCCACGCGCGAGACGATCAAGGCGCTCGCGCTCACCCTCAACCGGCTCAGCGGCCCGGTGCTGGTGCTGCTGCTCGGCCGGCCCGAGCTGGTGCGGACCGCCGGCGCGCTGACCCGGGTCGCGGACGCCGAGGTGCACGCCCTGCCCCCGCTGCGCGGCGCCGACGCCTCCCGCCTGCTCACCAGCTACCTGAGCGGCGGCAAGCTGTCGCCGGCCGACGCGGACCGGCTGCTCGCCACCGCCCAGGGCAACCCGTTCTACCTGGCCGAGCTGGTCACCCTGCTGATGGAGCGCGGCGCGCTGACCGCCGGCCCGGGGCGGGACGCCAACGTCGGCTGGCGCCTCGCGCCCGGCTCGCTGGGCAGCCGGCTGCTCTCCCGGGACCTGGCCGCCGTGCTGGCCGCGCGGATCGACGCGCTGCCGCCGGACGCCCGCTCGGTGCTGCGGGACGCCGCGGTGGTCGGTGACACGGTGCCCGCCGGCGCGCTGGAGGCGCTGCGTGAGCAGCGCGTCGGGCGGGACGGCCGGCCGGCCGCGGTGGCCGCGGTCGAGCTGGACCGGGCCGTGGAGGAGCTGCTGCAACGCCGCATGCTGCACCGCACCCGCACCGGGTTCGCCTTCGCCACCCCGCTGATGCGGGAGGCCGCGTACACCGGGGTGAGCAAGGCCGAGCTGGCCGAGCGGCACGCCGCGCTGGCCCGCTGGGTCGCCCCGGAGAGCGCCGACGGCGCCACCACCCTGCCGGGCGGGTTCACCGAGTCCGCCCGGGACGACTTCGTGGCCGAGCACGTCGAGCGGGCCGCCGCGCTCGCCGACGCGGTCAAGCTCCGCCCGGACGCGCCGGCCCGGGCGGTGGCCCCGCTGGGTGTGGCCGCGCTGGGCCGGGCCGCCCGCCGCGCGCTGCGGTCGGGGGAGCCGGCGCTGGCCGTCGAGTACGCCGAACGCGCCGCCGAGCTGGCCCGCGACGGGGTGCCGCTGGCCGACCGCGTGGTGCACGCCCGGGCGCTGCTCCAGATCGGCCGCCCGACCGACGCGCTCGCCTTCGCCGAGAAGATCGCCGCCAACGCCGGGGACGCGGCGGCCACGCGGACCAGCGCCCTGCTGCTGGCCGGGCAGGCCCACCAGACCCTGGGCGACGCCGCCCGGGCCGAGCGGAGCTGGCAGGAGGCGTTGCAGGTGGCCACGGAGGCCAACCTGCCGACCATGCGCGCCTCGGCGATGCGCAGGCTGGGCATGGCCGACTTCATCGCCGGCCGGCTGGGTCAGGCGAGCAGCCGGCTGGCCGCCTCCTACCAGGTCAGCCTCGCCGCCAAGGACCCGCGCGGGCAGGCCTGGTCGTTGCAGAACCTGGCCTGGGTGACCACCACCCGCGGCGACTTCGCCGGCACCGACGCGGTGCTCGGCCGGGCCGCCCGGCTCTTCGCCGAGCTGAAGGACCCCTACGGGCGGGCCTGGCTGCGCGGCACCACCGCGTTCGCCCGGCTGCTCGCCGGCCGGCTCCGCGAGGCGTGCCGGATGGCGCAGGTGTTCCTGCCGTTCGGCGAGCGGGTCGGCGAGGCGTGGGCGGTGGGCACGCTCCGCGCGGTCGAGGCGTACGCCACCGCCGAGCTGGGCGACCTGGCCGAGGCGGACCGCGCGGCACGCCGGGCGTACCGGGAGTTCGCCGAGGTCGGCGACGACTGGGGGCAGGGCTTCGCGCTGGTCGTACGCGGGGTGGTGGCCCGCGGGCTGGGCGAGCCCGAGCACGCCGCCGACCTGCTCACCGACGCCCTCGCCTACGCCGACCGCACCGCGCACCCGCTGCTGACCGGAATGGCCGGGACGATGCGCGGCTTCGTGGCGCTGGACATGGGCGACGCCGCGACCGCCGAGCGGGAGGCCCGGTCGGTGCTGACCACCGTAGAGCCGCACAACCCGCAGGCCCCCGCCCAGGTGGCGCCCCGGGTGCTGCTCGCCATGGCCCGGCTCGCCGCCGGCGATTCGGCGACCGCGGTGGGGCTGCTCGCCCCGGTCGCCACCACCGCCGCCAACAGTCCATCGCTGCTCTTCTCCCGCCGGCAGACCATGGCCCGGTACGCGTCCGCGCTGCTCGCCCACGGCCAGCGCGAGCAGGCGCTGGACTGGGCGCAGCGGGCGGTGTCCGCCCCGGCCGAGGACGTGCGCAGCCAGGTCATCGCGCGGATGGTGCTGGCCGAGGCGCTGGCCGCCTGCGGCCGCCCGGCCGAGGCGCTGGCCAGCGCCGAGGAGGCGGTGCGGCTGGCGTACGCCACCGAGCAGCGCAGTGAACGGGCGGTCGCCGACGCGCTCCGCGCCCGCCTCGCCGGCGGCTGATCCCGCCGCCGGTTCTGCCGGTTCCGGGGATGTGCCCGTCGGAGGGGGCGGTTAGCGTGGAGGGCGAGGGGCCGCGCACGTCGACGGCCGCGGCCTGGGGGAGGAACGATGAGGCTGCCGCGCTCCGGCGCCGGCTGGACGATCGCGGTCTTCGGGCTCCTGGCGCTGCTGCTCGGCGCGCTGGGGCTGATCTGGCCGGAGACGCAGCTGCGCCTGCTCGGCTTCGAGGTGCCGGCCGAACGCGCCCCGGGTGACTACACCGGCACGTTTCTCACCGCGTCCTCGATGGCCTCCTTCAACATGGGCGTCTACTACCTGCTCGCCGTGGCCACCGAGTGGCGGCCGTTCTACCGGTTCACCGTCTGGTTCCGGCTGGTCACCTTCACCGTCTTCAGCATCGCGGTGCTCTCCGACGTCGCCCCGAACCGGTTCTTCGGGGTGGCCGCCTGGGAGGGCCTGGGCGCGGTCGCGACCGCCGCCGGCCTGTGGTGGGACGCCCGCCGGGCGGCCGGGTCGGGTGCGGCGGACGACACGGTGGCGGGCCCGGACCCGGTGCCGGCGACCGACGCGGTGCACTGAGCGACCGGGACCGTTGGGTATTTTCGAGCCGTGACCGAGACCCCGCCCGGCGCCCTGCGGCTGCCCATCGTGCCCGGTCTGACCGACCTGGAGGTCTTCGCCCGGGGTGGCTACGCCACCGTCTACCGGGCCACCCAGATCTCGGTGGGGCGCGAGGTCGCGGTCAAGGTGGAGAACCGCACGCTGGACAGCGATCGGGACCAGGCGCGCTTCCTGCGCGAGGCGCGGGCCGCCGGCAAGATGTCCTCCCACCCGCACGTGGTGGACCTCTTCGACGTCGGGGTCACCGTCGACCAGCACCCCTACCTCATCATGGAGCTCTGCGACGGCTCGTACGCGGAGCGGATGCGCAGGAGCCCGTTGGGCGCGGTCGAGGCCCGCGACCTCGGCGTGAAGATCGCCGACGCGCTGGCCCATTCGCACGCGGCCGGGGTGCTGCACCGGGACGTGAAGCCGGCCAACATCCTCTACTCGCACTTCAATCCGGCGGTGCTGGCCGATTTCGGGCTGGCGGTGCTGGCCGAGGTGCGCGACGCCTCGGTCACGCTGGAGGTGCTCACCCCGGCGTACGCGCCACCGGAGATGTTCAGCCACAGCCCGCCCAGCCCGGCCGTTGACGTCTACGCGCTCTGCGCCACCCTCTACGCGGTGATGCACGGCCGCCCGCCGCGCTGGCAATCCGAGCGCAACCCGAGCCTCGTCACCGTGCTGGAGATGTTCCAGCAGCCGATCCCCGGCCTGCCCGGGGTGCCCGACGAGATGGTCGACGTGCTGCGGCTGGGCATGGCCAACGACCCGGGCGAGCGTCCCTCCGCCGTGGAACTGCGGGGCATGCTCGCCGCGCTCCCGCTGGACCCGGGCGCCGCCCCGGTGAGCGGAGCGCCGTACCCGGGGGCCCCGATCAGCGGCGGCCCGACCACCGGCAACCCGCTGGCCCGCACCGGCCGGCCGAGCCCGCGGCCCCCGACGGAGGACGTCCACCCGACCGTGCCGACCCGCGGCCGGCGCTGGCCGCGCCGCTGGTTCCTCGGCGGGGCGGGGGTGCTCGCGCTCGCCGCCTCGGCCGGCGCCGGCGCCTGGCTGGCCGGCGGCGCGCCGACCGTGGTGTCGCCGACGCCGGTGGCCACCGCGGCCGAGCCGTCCGGGGCGAGGCTGCTGCCCGGCTGCGCGGCGGGCGACGTCCGGCTGCCGGCGGGCGCCCACTGCGCGTCCGAACTGGAGTGTTACGGCCCGGTGCGGCTGCGCCGCGAGCGGGCCGAGGCGCCCCGGGTGCCCTGCGACGGCCGGCACACCTGGGAGACCTACGCCGAGGGCTTCCTGCCGGTCGCGCTGGCCGGTGCGGGCCACGACGCCGTCGTCGCCGACCCGGCCGTCCGGCAGGTCTGCAGCGTCAGCACGTTCCGGCTGGTCAGCGGCATCCGGCAGGTGACCGGCTGGAACCTGGAGGTGCTGCCGCCGGCTGGGACGGACCTGGACCGCACCTACCGGTGCCTGGCGGGGCGGGGCGTGGACGCGCTGGCCGCGCCCACCCTCATCGGTCGCTGACCCCGTTCGCCGTCCGCTGCTCCCGCACCGTCCGCGGGTCGAGCGCCCCCAGCGTGTCGGCGTCCACCGGGTAGCCGCCGCCCGGCGCCCGCAGTTCCCGGACCGCCCGCGGGTCGAGCGTCTCCAGCGTGTCGGCGTCACCCGCATAGCCGCCGGGCGTGCGCAGCCGGCGGACCGCCCGGGGGTCGATCGCCTCCAGCGTGTCGGCGTCCACCCCGTGCGCGGCGGGGGACGGCCAATCCTCGGTCGGGGCGTCGGCGCTGCGCGGGGCCTGCCGGGCGGCGGTCACCGTCACCCCGGCGACCATGCCGAGCAGGACACAGACCAGGGCCAGCACCACCGACAGGATGCCGGCGGGGCGCCACACCACCAACGTCGCCAGCGCCGCCACCGCCGCCAGCGACGCGAGGACGGCCTTGACCCGCGCATCGGGCTTCGGGAACGAACTCACCCGACAAGCATGGCCCAGGGCGTCGCCCTGTCAACCGCCGGACCCGGACCGCTTCCGGTCGGACGCGTTCCGTGGCGGGCTCACCCTCCAGGCTGGAGGGCCAAAAGCGTCGATCAAGAAAAATTCGTTACATCAATCGGCAATCTGTCGCCTCTGTCCCCGTTTGGCGGGCTGCTTCGGTTGGTCGTGATCCCTAAAGTGACGAGGGTCGAGGTCTCCTCGACGGACCCCGTTCCCCACCGGAAGGCAGCCACATGCCACGTGCAATCCGGTCCCTCACCGCAACAGGGATCGCCGGCATCGTCCTCGCCGGATCGGCGGTCGCGCCCGCCGCGGCCGCGGCCCGCACGCCGCAACCGCCGGCGTACGACCGGACCAGCGCCGCCGAGGCGCGCCGGGTCGACCGCGTGCCGACGCCGAAGCTCGACTGGTACGCCTGCTACGACTACGCCGAGTGCGCCACGGTCCGGCTCCCGCTGGACTACGACAACCCGAAGGGCGCCACCACCGAGGTGGCGGTGCTCCGGGTGAAGGCCCGCGACCAGCAGCACAGGATCGGCAGCCTGTTCCTCAACCCGGGCGGCCCGGGCGGCTCCGGCACCAGCATCGCGCTCGCCGCGCCGTACTTCCTCGGCGACGACCTGCTCGACCGCTTCGACATCGTCGGCGCCGACCCGCGCGGCGTCGCCTCCAGCGACAACGTCAGGTGCTTCCCGTCGGTGAAGGACCAGACCCGGGCGTACGCCGGGCTGAACGTCGCCTTCCCGTACACGAAGGCCGAGGAGAAGGCGTACGTCGCCGCGTCGAAGGCGGTCGGCAAGGGCTGCTCGACCACCGGCAAGCCGCTGACCGGCGCGGCATCCACGGCCGAGGTGGCCCGCGACATGGACGTGCTGCGCCGCGCGCTCGGCGACAGGAAGCTCAGCTACCTCGGCTTCAGCTACGGCACCGCGCTGGGGCAGTACTACGCGAACATGTTCCCGGACCGGTTCCGCGCCCTGATGGTCGACGGCGTGCTCAACCCGAACGCCTGGGTCGGCCAGGGCAGGGCCCGCAACCAGCTCCAGGAGACCCGGCTGCGCAGCGCCGACGGCGCGTACCGGGCGCTGCACGAGATCCTGGTCCGGTGCGCCAAGGCCGGCGCGCAGAAGTGCACGCTGGCGTCCGGCGGCGACCCGGTCGCCGCGTACGAGACGGTGGCGCAGCGGCTGCGCAAGAAGCCGCTGGTGGTGGACGACCCGGACCTCGGGCAGTTCACCGTCAGCTACGCCGACTTCGTCGGCGCCACCCTCAGCTACCTCTACGACCCGAGCGGCTGGCAGTACATCGTGGACCTCACCGGTGAGCTGCTGGTGCTGACCGACCCGGCCGCCACCGCGTCCGCCACGGCGCAGGCGCGCGCCGCGGTGGCCCAGCGGGCCGCCCAGGCCCGCCGGCAGCACGCCTACGACTTCCCGTACGACAACGGGCTCGAGACGTTCCTGACGGTGGACTGCACCGACGCGTACCACCCGAAGAGCGCGGACGCCTGGCCGGCGCTGTCGGCCAGGGAGGACAAGAGGGCCCCCTACTTCGGCCGGGCCTGGGCCTGGGGCACCGCCCCCTGCGCCCGAAACACCTGGACGGTGCGGGACGAGGACGCCTGGACCGGCCCGTTCAACCGGACCACCGCCGCCCCGGTGCTGGTGGTCGGCAACTACTGGGACCCGGCGACCAACTACCAGGGCGCGGTCAGCTCGGCCCGGCTGCTGCCGAACAGCCGGTTGCTGAGCAGCGACAGCTGGGGGCACACCGCCTACGGCACCTCGGCGTGCGTGACCGGCGCGGTCGACGCCTACCTGCTCAACGGGACGCTGCCCGCCAGGGGCACGGTCTGCACCGGTGACGCGCAGCCCTTCCAGGACGAGCCGGCGACCGCCCGGGCGGAGGCGTCGAAGAACGCGCTGGCCCGGGCCGGCGAGCCCGGCCGGGGCGAGCCGAAGCGGCTGCCGCCGGTGGTCGCGCCGCTACCGGCGGTCGGCACGCTGACCGTCCGCTGACGGACCCCCGGGGTACGGCGGGTGATCGGGCCCCCGCCGTACCCCGGGCTCCCGTCAGACGCCTGGTCGCGGCGGGACACCGCGCAGCCGGTTCGGCGGTTAGAGTACGGACGCACACCGCCGCGGCCGATCCTGGGCCGAAGGCGAAGAGTGATTCCGCCGCCGTGATCCGCCCCCTGGCGACCGGCGGTCCTCGACCTCCCGACCAAGAGGATTCCCGACATCCATGTCAAGAAGATGGATCTCTGTCCTGATGTCCGCCGGGCTCGCGCTCGGCACGGCGCTCGCCACCGCACAGCCGGTCAGCGCGGCAGGCTCCGCTCCTGACGGTGGTGGACGGGCGAACGCCGGCGTCAAGCCGGGCGCCCGCACCACCTCGGCGTCCACGAGCGCCACCACCCCGGCCGGCTACACGGTCCGCGGCATCGACGTCTCCAGCCACGACCACAACCTCGGCCCGATCGACTGGCCGGCCGTGGCGACCAACGGCTACAAGTTCGCCTACATCAAGTCCACCGAGGGGCAGACGTACCGCAACCCCTACTTCGCCGAGGACTACGCGGCGGCCAAGGCGGCCGGCCTGCTCGTCGGCGCCTACCACTTCGCCCGCCCGGACGGGCGCGACCCGATCACCGAGGCCAACTTCTTCGTCGACAACGCGCAGTTCGCCAAGGACAGCCAGACGCTGGTGCCCATGGTGGACATCGAGTGGCCGTACTGGAGCGGCGCGCCGACCTGCTACGGGCTGACCACGACCGAGATGTCGAGCTGGATCAAGTCCTTTACCGACCAGGTCAAGTCCCGCATCGGCCGGCCGGTGATGATCTACACCAACACCAACTACTGGAACCCGTGCACCGGCAACAACGCGACGTTCGGTGCCAACCCGCTGGACATCGCCGGCTACACCACCACCCGCCCGCCGCTGCCGGCCGGCTGGACCACGGAGACCATCTGGCAGTACGCCCCCGGTGACCCCAGCCAGCCCGGCAACTACAGCCAGAACGTTTTCAACGGCGACTACGCGGCGCTCACCCGGCTCACCGGCGCTCCGGCGGTCGCGGCTCCGGTCGCCCTCCGCGCCCGGGTCAACAGCCGCTACGTGGTGGCCGAGAGCGCCGGCGCCAAGCCGCTCATCGCCAACCGGACCTCGGTCGGGCTGTGGGAGCAGTTCGACGTGGTCGACGCGGGTGGCGGCTTCGTCGCCCTCCGCGCGCGTGCCAACGGCATGTACGTGGTGGCGGAGAGCGCGGGCACCAAGGCGCTGATCGCGAACCGGACGTCGATCGGCGCCTGGGAGAAGTTCACCATCATCAACAACTCGGACGGCAGCATCAGCCTCCGGGCCAACGCCAACGGCCGGTACGTGGTGGCGGAGAACGCGGGCACCCTGCCGCTGATCGCCAACCGCACGTCGATCGGGCCGTGGGAGAAGTTCGACAAGCTCGCCACGTCCTGAGCCACCGCCGTTGCCCGGCGCCCTGACCAGGGGCGCCGGGCAACGGCATCTTCTGCGACAGTTGCGTCCCGCGCACCCGGGGCCGTTCGTCAGATTCCTTCCTCAGCCAGCGAGTCCCGCAGCAGGTCGGCCAGCTCGGCGGCCTTGGTCAGCTCCTCGCCGACCGGCGACTCCGCGAAGGCAACCGCGGCCACCCACAGCAGCCGCGCCGGCGTGCCGCCGCTCAGCCAGCCCGGCAGCGCCCGCTCCGTGGCCCCGGGCAGGCGCCCGCCCCAGGTCCAGGAATCGACCACCTCGGCCAGGTGCCGGGCCGGCTCCTCGCCCGGCAACTCCGCGAAGTCCGCGAGATACGCACCCACGTCGAGGTCGAGTTCCGCGACTGCCTTCAGCACGTCCCAGGCGGGGTTGGTGGACGGCCAGGACGTCAGGGTCCACCGCCACCAGGCCCGGAAGAAGTCCTCGATCGCGCTCCGCTCGGCGGGTGACCAGTCCCGCCAGCGCTGCTCGATACGCTGGGCCACCGTCTCCGGCGACCACCAGTTTTTCATCTCGCCGGTGGCGTACCCCTCCAGCAGCCGGGGCACCAGGTGCGGCAGCTCCGTCCCGTCGCCCCAGGTGCCGGGGTTGGACAGGTAGACCCCGAGCTGGTCGGGCGCGAGGTCGCGCAGCGGCGTACGCAGGAACTCGTCCACCTCGGCCGGGTCGACGCAGTGGTCGCAGGCCGTCGCCATGCCGGGCGGCAGGCGGTGGTGGGCGAAGGCGGTGTAGAGCCGGTCGGTCGCCCGCTCCAGGTCCGGTGGGAACATCCCACCAGTCTGGTTGCCACGCCCGCGGTCGTCACCCGGGATACGTCAGTAGGACTTGTCCTGGCCGAGCACGTGCTGGGCCACGAAGTTGAGGATCATCTCGCGGCTGACCGGGGCGATCCGGCCGGCGCGGACCGCGCCGAGCAGGGTGGCCACGCCGTACTCGGTGGTCATGCCGGCGCCGCCGAGCGCCTGGACGGCGGTATCCACGGCGAGCGCGGCCGCCTCGCCGGCCGCGTACTTGGCCATGTTGCCGGCGACACCGGCCTCCAGGTCGCGGCCCGCGTCGTAGAGGCTGGCCGCCTTGTGGATCATCAGCCGGGCGAGTTCCACCTGCACCGCGGCGTGCGCGAGCGGGTGGGCGACGCCCTGGTGCGAGCCGATCGTCCGGCCGCCCCACACCGTCCGGGTGGCGGTGTACGCGCTGGCCCGCTCGATGGCGTACCGGCCGGTGCCGGCGCCCATCGCGGCGACCGTGATCCGCTCCGGGTTGAGGCCGGCGAAGAGCGCCGGCAGCCCGGCGTCCAGTGACTCGCCGACCAGCGCGTCGGCGGGCAGCCGGACGTCGTCCAGGTAGAGCAGGAACTGGTTCTCCGGGGAGAGGATCTCCATGTCCAGCTGGGACTTCTCCAGCCCGGGTGCGTCGGTCGGCACGATGAACAGCGCCGGCTTCAGCTTGCCGGTGGCCGAGTCCTCGGTGCGGGCCACCACCAGCACGTGCCCGGCCTCGTCGACGCCGGAGATGTAGCACTTGCGGCCGGTGAGCAGCCAGTCGTCGCCGTCGCGGCGGGCCACCGTGCCGAGCCGGTGGAAGTTCGACCCGGCCTCCGGCTCGGTGATCGCGAAGACGATCTTCTGCGAGCCGTCGGCGAGGCCGGGCAGGTGGCGCTTGCGCTGCTCGTCGGTGCCGTGCTTGTTGATCACGGTGGCCGCGATGGCGGGCGAGACCACGAGCAGCAGCAGCGGGCAGCCGGCCGCGGCCAGTTCCTCGCAGACGATGGCCAGCTCGGTGATGCCGCCGCCTCCGCCGCCGTACTCGGTGGGGATGTTGACGCCCAGGTAGCCGAGCCGGCCGGCCTCCTGCCACAGCTCGGTGGTGTGCGCTCCGGCCTTGGCCTTCTCGACGAAGTAGCCGTGGCCGTACTTCCGGCCCAGCGCCCGGACGGCGTCGCGGAGCTGGTCCTGCTCGGGGGTGAGATCGAAGTTCATCGCGGGTCCTCCTCGGGGTTGACCACGGCCAGCACCGCTCCGGTGTCGACCTGGCCGCCGGCCGGCACCGGCAGCTCCGCCACCACGCCGTCGGTCGGGGCGAGCACGGGGTGTTCGAGCTTCATCGCTTCGAGGGTCAGCAGCAGGTCGCCGGCGGCCACCCGCTGGCCGACCTCGACGTGCACCCGGGTCACCGCGCCGGGCAGCGGGGCGAGCAGGGATCCGGCCGCCAGCTCGGCGGTGGGCAGGGGGAAACGCGGCAGCTCGGTGAGGCTCGCCGCCCCCTCCGGGCCGTCCACGAAGACCTCCGGCCCCACCCGGTGTACGCCGAACGCCCGCCGCACCCCGTCGACGTCCAGCACCACGCGGTCCGGGGCGGCCTCGACCAGGGCGACACCCTGCGACACCGAGCACTCGGCGAGCGCCTCCGTCCGGTCCAGCCGGTACCGCACCTCGATCTCGCCCCCGGGGCCGGTGAATCGGCTGACCTGCGGGAAGGCCGGCACGTTGCGCCAGCCCGAGGGCAGGCCGGCGAGCACGGGCGCCGAGGCGCGGCGGCCGGCGGCGCTCGCCAGCGCCGCGGCGAGGGCGGCCACGGGCAGCCGCTCCGGCGGGAGCAGCGGGGCGAAGACCTCCTCGTGCCGCTCCAGGAAGCCGGTGTCGGCCTCCGCCCCGCCGAACTCGCGGCTGCGCAGCACCCGGACCAGCAGGTCCCGGTTGGTGGCGACGCCGTGCAACTCGGCCCGGGCCAGCGCGCCGGCAAGGGCCCGAGCGGCCTCGGCGCGGGTGGGCGCCCAGGCGACCAGCTTGGCGAGCATCGAGTCGTAGTGCACGGCCACCGTCGAGCCGTCCCGCACGCCGGAGTCCAGGCGCAGGCCCTTCGTCGGGGCGAACTCGCCGGCCACCCCGGGGATCGCGAAGCGGTGCAGGGTGCCGGTGGCCGGGCGGAAGCCCTGGGCCGGGTCCTCGGCGCAGAGCCGCACCTCGATCGCGTGGCCGTCGGCCGGCGGGGTGGCCGTGATCGGCAGCGGTTCGCCCTCGGCGACCAGCAGTTGCAGCCGGACCAGGTCCAACCCGGTGACCGCCTCGGTGACCGGGTGCTCCACCTGGAGGCGGGTGTTCATCTCCAGGAAGTGGACCTCCCCGTCGGGCGCGAGCAGGAACTCGACGGTCCCGGCGCCGACGTAGTCGACCGCCCGGCCGGCGGCCACCGCCGCCGCGTGCAGCCGCTCGCGCACCTGCGGGGGCAGGACGCCCGGCGCCTCCTCGACGATCTTCTGGTGCCGGCGCTGGATCGAGCAGTCGCGTACCCCGAGGGCCACCACCGTGCCGTGGGTGTCGCCGAAGATCTGCACCTCGACGTGCCGGCCGCGCTCGACGTACCGCTCGATGAAGACCGTGCCGTCCCCGAACGCCGCGGCCGCCTCGCGGCGCGCGCCCGCGACGGCCTCGGCGAGCCCGGCGGCGTCGCGGACCACCCGCATGCCCCGGCCGCCGCCACCCGCGGCCGCCTTGACCAGCACCGGGAAGTCGGTCACCTGGTCGGCCTCGGTCCAGGTGGGCAGCATCGGCACGCCCGCGTCGGCGAGCAGGGCCTTGGCCGCCATCTTGTCGCCCATCGCGGCGATCGCCTTGGCCGGCGGGCCGACCCAGGTCAGCCCGGCGTCGGTGACGGCGGCGGCGAACTCGGCGTTCTCGGCCAGGAAGCCGTAGCCCGGGTGGACGGCGTCCGCCCCGGCCCGGCGGGCCGCGTCCAGGACCAGGTCGATCCGCAGGTACGTCTCGGCCGGCGTGTTCCCGGGCAGCCGGACGGCCAGATCGGCCTCGGCCACGAAGGGCGCGTCGGCGTCCGCGTCGGAGTGCACGGCGACCGTCTCCACGCCGAGCACCCGGCAGGTGGCGAAGACCCGGCGGGCGATCTCCCCCCGGTTGGCCACGAGAAGTCTGGTGATCACAGCTCGCCCCTCACATCCGGAAGACGCCGAAGCCGTCGGCGCCCTTCACGGGTCCGTTGTGGATCGCCGACAGGCAGAGCCCGAGGACGGTACGGGTGTCCCGGGGGTCGATCACCCCGTCGTCGTAGAGCCGGCCGGAGAGGAAGAGCGCCCCGGACTGGGACTCGATCTGCTGCTCGACCATCATCCGCATGGCGGCGTCGGATTCCTCGTCGTAGTCGCGGCCCCGGGCGGCGGCGGCCTGCCGGGCGACGATCGACAGCACCCCGGCGAGCTGCGCCGGCCCCATCACCGCCGACTTGGCGTTCGGCCAGGTGAACAGGAACCTCGGCTCGTACGCCCGGCCGCACATGCCGTAGTTGCCGGCCCCGTAGGAGGCGCCGAGGTTGACCGTCAGGTGCGGCACCGTCGAGTTCGACACCGCGTTGATCATCAGGGCGCCGTGCTTGATGATGCCGCGCTGCTCGTACTCGGTGCCGACCATGTAGCCGGTGGTGTTCTGGAGGAAGACCAGCGGGGTGTCGGCGGCGTTAGCGAGCTGGATGAACTGGGCCGCCTTCTGCGCCTCCTCGCTGAACAGCACACCCCGGGCGTTGGCCAGCACGCCTACCGGCCACCCGTGCAGCTCGCCCCATCCGGTGACCAGCGCGGTGCCGTAGTTCGGCTTGAACTCGTCGAACTCGCTGCCGTCCAGCACCCGGGCCAGCACCTCGCGCGGGTCGAATGGCACCTTGAGGTCGGCACTGGCGATGCCGAGCAGCTCGTCCTGGTCGTACTTCGGCGGCCGGGGGAACGGGTTGCGCGGCGGCGGGCCCTGCTTGCGCCAGTTGAGCCGGCGTACGCACTGCCGGGCCAGCCGGATGCCGTCCCGCTCGTCCTCGGCGAGGAAGTCGGCCAGGCCGGACTTCCCGGCGTGCATGGCCGCCCCACCCAGTGACTCGTCGTCGGTGACCTCGCCGGTGGCCATCTTCACCAGCGGCGGCCCGGCCAGGTAGACCTGCGACCGGTCCCGGATCATGATCGTGTAGTCCGACATGCCCGGCACGTACGCGCCACCCGCGGTGGCGTTGCCGAAGACCACGCTGACCGTGGGGATCTTCGCCGCGGAGAGCCGGGTCAGGTCGCGGAACACCCGGCCGCCCGGGATGAAGATCTCCGCCTGGGTGGGCAGGTCAGCGCCGGCGCTCTCCACCAGGTTGACCATCGGAAGCCGGTTGGCCAGGGCGATCTCGCCGGCCCGCCGGGTCTTGGCGAGCGCCCAGGGGTTCACCGCCCCGCCGCGCACGGTCGGGTCGTTGGCGACCACGAGGCACTCCACGCCCTCGACCACCCCGATGCCGGTGACCGTGCTGGCACCGACCGGGAAGTCCGTGCCGTACGCGGCCACCGGCGACAGCTCCAGGAACGGGCTGTCCGGGTCGAGCAGCAGCTCGATCCGCTCCCGGGGGAGCAGCTTGCCCCGCTTGTGGTGCCGCGTCACGTACTTCTCGCCGCCACCGGCGCGGGCCTGGTCGAGCGCGGTCTCCAGCTCCGCGAGGCGGTCCAGCAGGGCCGCCCGGTTGGCGCGGTGGGCCGGTGCGGCCGGGTCGATCGCGCTGTCGAGTGTGGTCAAAGGCCCATGCCCTTCGCGATGATCTCGTTCATGATCTCGGTGGTGCCGCCGCCGATGCCCAGGATCCGGGCGTCCCGGTAGTGCCGTTCCACCTCGGCGTCGCGCAGGTAGCCGAAGCCGCCGTGGAGTTGCAGCGCCGCGTCGACGACGAAGTCGCAGGCCGACACCGCGACGTTCTTCGCCATCGCCACCTCGGTCACCACGGGCTGCCCTCCCGCGACCCGCTCGGCCACGTCGTGCACGTACGCCCGGGCCGCCTCGGCGCGGGTGTGCATTTCGGCCAGCCGGTGCCGGACGAGCTGGCGGCTGGCCAGCGGGCGGCCGAAGGTGGAGCGGTCCCGGCACCAGCGGGTGGCCAGCTCTACGCAGCGCTGCGCCGTGGCGTAGGCCTGGGTGGCCAGGGAGAGCCGTTCGGTGGCGAACTGCTGCATGATCGCCAGGAAGGCGGTGTCCTCCGGGCCGATCCGGTTCGCCACCGGCACCCGGACGTCGACGAAGGAGAGCTCGGCGGTGTCCGAGCAGTGCCAGCCCAGCTTCTCCAGCCGCCGGCCGACGGTGAACCCGGGCATGCCCTTCTCGATCACGAGCAGGCTCAGCGAGCCCGAGCCGGGGAAGTCGGTGCAGACGGCGGTGGTCACGAAGTCGGACCGGACGCCGCTGGTGATGTAGGTCTTCGACCCGTTCACCACATAGTGCTCGCCGTCCCGCCGGGCGCAGGTGCGGATGCCCGCCACGTCGGAGCCGCCGCTCGGCTCGGTGATCGCCAGCGCGCCGATCATCGTGCCGGCGAGCGTCGGCCGCACGTACCTGTCGATGAGGCCCTCGTCGCGCGAGGCAACCATGTGCGGCAGCGCGATGCCGTGGGTGAAGAGCGCGGCGACGAGCCCGGACGAGCCGCCCGAGCGGATGATCTCCTCGGTGACCAGGATCGAGTCGAGCAGGTCCCCGCCGCTGCCGCCGACCGACTCGGGGAAGCCGATGCCGAGCAGCCCGATCTTCGCGGCGGTCTCGTGCAGCGACCGGGGCACTTCGCCGGCCCGCTCCCAGTCGTCCAGGTAGGGCAGGACCTCCTTGGTCACGAAGGCCCGGGTCAGCTCGCGGAGCTGCCGCCGCTCCGGAGTGTCCACGATGGTCACGACGGCACCCCCGGGGTGAGGTCGGCGGGCAGGTCGACGACCCGGGAGCGGAGCAGCTCGCCGAGCGCCTTGGCCTGCGGATCGAAGCGGGTGGAGGCGGCCACGCCCTGGCCGAGCAGCCCCCGGATCACGAAGTTGACCGCCCGCAGGTTCGGCAGCTCGTACCGCTCGACGGCCAGCGGAGCGGTCTCCGGCAACAGCTCGGCCAGCCGCGCGACGGTCAGCCAGCCGCGCAGCCACGCCCAGGTGGCGTCGGTACGGGCCCAGACGCCCAGGTTGGCGTCCCCGCCCTTGTCGCCCGAGCGCGCCCCGACCAGCTCGCCGAGCGGCGCCCGCCGGGTCGGCCCGGTGTGGCCCGGCGGCCCGCCCGGGTTCTGTTCGCCGGCCGGCGGTGCCGCGGTACGCGCCGGTGGGGCGATCGGCACCCGGGCGCCGTCCGGCAGGACGGCCACGTGCGCGACCGCGTCCTGCGGCACGGCGTCGGCGGTGAAGACCCCGTATGGGGTGGCGTCGCCGGGCAGGGTGGTCAGCGTGCAGCCCGGATAGGAGGCCAGTGCCAGCTCCACCGCGGCCGCTGAGAAGGCCCGCCCGGCCCGCGCCTTGTCGCCGTCCCGCAGGTGTACGTGCAGCAGCGCGCTCGCCGCCTCGGTGTCGGTGGCGTCCGGGTGGTCGGTGCGGGCCAGCGTGAACTCCAGCCCCTCCTTGCCGACCGCCTCCTCCAGCTGCCCCCGGACCAGCGCCGCCTTGGCCGGGATGTCCAGCCCGCAGAGCACGAACGTCATCGAGTTGCGGAAGCCGCCCAGGTTGTTGACGCCCACCTTGAGGGTGTCCGGCGGGGGCGTGCCCCGGACGCCGGAGACCCGCACCCGGTCCGGCCCCTCCTGGCACAGCTCCACCGTGTCCAGTCGGGTCACCACGTCCGGCCCGAGGTACGCGGGCCCGCCCACCTCGTAGAGCAGTTGGGCGGTGACCGTCTCGACGGTGACCGCGCCGCCCGTGCCGGGGTGCTTGGTGAGCACCGACGAGCCGTCGGCGTGGATCTCGGCGATGGGGAAGCCGGGGCGGTGCCCGCCGTCGGGCAGCTCGGTGAAGAAGCTGAAGTTGCCGCCGGTGACCTGCGCGCCGCACTCGATGAGGTGCCCGGCGACGGTCGCCCCGGCCAGCGCGTCGAGGTCGTCCCGGGCCCAGCCGAAGCGGGAAATGGCCGGGCCGACCGCCAGCGAGGCGTCACTCACCCGCCCGGTGACCACCACGTCCGCCCCGGCGTCGAGGCAGGCCGCGATCCCGAACGCCCCCAGGTACGCGTTCGCCGTCAACGCGTCCGGCCGGGCGAGGGCGTCGCCCTCGACGTACCCGATCCGGACGGTGAGGCCGAGCCGGTCGGCGAGCGCGCCGATCGCGGCGGCCAGCCCCGCCGGGTTGAGCCCGCCGGCGTTGGTGACCAGCTTGACCCCGCGCTCCAGCGCGATGCCGAGGGTGCCCTCCACTTGGCGCAGGAACGTCTTGGCGTAGCCGAGCGAGGGGTCGCGCATCCGGTCCCGGCCGAGGATCAGCATGGTCAGCTCGGCCAGGTAGTCGCCGGTCAGCACGTCCAGCTCGCCGCCGTCGAGCATCTCCCGCCAGGCGGTGAGGCGGTCGCCGTAGAAGCCGGACGCGTTGCCGACCCGCAGCGCGGTCACCGGGTCACCCCGCTGCCCGTCGCCTCCCGCTTGCCGCCGGGCGGCCCCGCGAACGCCTGGGCGATGTCCAGCCATTCGTCGGCGACCGGCCCCGTGGCGACCAGCGCCAGATCCGCGCGGTGCCGGCGCTGGATGACCAGCAGGCAGAAGTCGAGCGCCGGCCCGGTGACCCGGTCGGCCGCGTCCACCGGCCCGAAGGCCCAGGTGTCCCCGTCGGGTGCGGCGAGTTCGACACGCACCGGCGCCGTCGGCACCGCGCGGCCGTGGGCCGCGAAGCTGTGCCCGAGGGTACGGAAGCCCAGGTGCGCCACGTGCCGGAGCCGGGCCGTCGGGGCACGCCGGACGCCCAGCGCGTCGGCCACGTCCTCGCCGTGCGCCCAGGTCTCCATGAGCCGGGCGGTCGCCATCGAGGCGGGCGACATCCGGGTGCCGTACCAGGGCAGCTTCTCCCCGGTTGGGACGGCGGCGAGCGCCGTCGTGAGCGCGGCCCGGCCCGCCCGCCAGCGTGCCAGCAGCGCCGCGGCCGGGGCGAGGAACGATTCGGCGCCGTCCTCGACCAGCCGGGACGGATCCGGAGCGGAGGTGACCGAGGCGAAGAACGCCGCCGCGTCGGTCGCCGCGAGGTGGGCGACGTGGTCGGTCCAGGCCAGGTGGGCGATCTGGTGGGCGATGCTCCACCCGGGCGCCGGGGTCGGCCGCTCCCAGGCTTCCGGCGCCAGCGGTGCGACGAGCGCGTCGAGCTGCTCGGACTCGGCGGTCAGGTCCGCGAGCAGGGCTGTCAGGTCGACCATGGTGCCTCCGGGGGAATCAGTGCGGCCGCGCGCTCCCGGGCGTCGCGGCGTCGGGATTGAGCAGGGCGGCGAGCTGGCGCTTCCAGGTGTGCAGCAGGGCGGTGCGGCGGGTCGTGTCGTCGCTGAGCAGGTTGGCCACGCCGAGGCCGCGGAGCAGGTCGAGGGTGGCCTGCACCGCCTCGCGGACGCCGGGTCGCCGCTCGTCCACGCCGAGCAGCTCCACGGTGAGCCGGTGCATCTCCCGGCCGACCCGTGCTTCGAGGGGAACCAGGGCGTCGCGCAGCTCGGCGTCGGTGCGGGCGGCCACCCACAGCTCCAGCGCCGCGACGAAGAGCGGCCCGGTGAAGGCGGCGGCGAGCAGGTCGACCACCCCGTCGAGGCGCCGCGGGCCGGCCGGCAACGCCGCGGCCTCGGTGCGCAGCTCCACGGCCCGGCGCTCGGTGAGGTGGGTGACGGCGGCGGTGACCAGGGCCGCCTTGGTCGGGTAGTGGTGCAGCTGGGCGCCCCGGGAGACGCCCGCCCGGGCGGCCACCACGGTCGTCGTCGTGCCGGACCAGCCGTGCTCCACCAGGCACTCGACGGTCGCCTCCAGCAGCCGGGCCTGGGTGGCGCGGCTGCGCTCCTGTTGAGGGACGCGGGTCGATGCGGTGGGCACGGGGACAGCGTGCCGTCCCCGAAACAAACAGTCAAGCCTGACTTTTTCTGAGTCCCGATCGAGCGATGTATACAATCCATGCGCATAGATCTAGCTGTCGGTCGATGGCTGGACTAACGTGCGCCTCACCAGATCAAGGAGGCGTGCCGTGACTCAACCTCCCGACCCATCCGAGACATCCGTCCAGGTCGAACGGTTCGGTTACCGGCAGGAACTGAGCCGGACCCTCACCTTCACCGACCTGCTCATCTACGGACTGATCTTCATGGTGCCGATCGCGCCCTTCGGCATCTTCGGCAGCGTGTATGCCGGCTCCGGCGGCATGGTCGCGCTGGCCTACCTCATCGGCATGGTGGCGATGATGTTCACCGCCTCCTCGTACGCGCAGATGGTCCGCGCGTTCCCCATGGCCGGGTCCGTCTACAGCTACACCGGTCGCGGCATCGCACCGCCCGTCGGCTTCCTCGCCGGCTGGGTGATCCTGCTCGACTACGTCCTCGTGCCCGGCCTGCTCTACCTGGTGGCCAGCGTGGCCATGCACTCCCTCGTGCCCGGCGTGCCGGTGTGGGTGTGGCTGGCGGCCTTCGTCGTGCTCAACACCGTCGTCAACTACCTCGGCATCAAGATGACCGCCCGGGTCAACCGGGTGATGCTCGCCGCCGAGCTGGTCATCCTCGCGATCTTCCTGGTCGTCGGCGTGGTGGCGCTGGCCCAGGGCAAGGGTGCGGGCTTCTCGTTCCGGCCGCTGTACGACGCGGGCACCTTCTCCTGGCCGCTGGTCTTCGGCGCGGTGTCGATCGCCGTGCTCTCCTTCCTCGGTTTCGACGGGATCTCGATGCTGGCCGAGGAGAGCCGCGAGGAGGCCCGGCAGATCGGCCGGGCGATGGTCGGGGCGCTGCTGCTGGCCGGTGCCCTGTTCGTCGTGCAGACCTGGGTCGCGGCCCTGCTGGTGCCGGACGCACCCGGCCTGCTCGACAACGGCGACCCGGAGGGGACCGCGTTCTACGACGCGGCCCGCGCGGCCGGCGGGGGCTGGCTGGCCGGGCTGACCGCCCTGGCCACCGCGATCGCCTGGGGCTTCGCCAACTCCCTCGTGGCCCAGGCCGCGACCTCCCGCCTGCTGTACGCGATGGCCCGCGACCGGCAGATGCCGCGCTTCCTCGCCCGGATCAACCCGAAACACAGGGTGCCCGCCAACGCCACCCTGCTGGTCGCCGCCATCTCGCTGGCCCTCGGCCTCTACATGGCCAGCCGGGACGACGGCATCTCGCTGCTGTCCACACTGGTCAACTTCGGCGCCATGACGGCGTTCCTGGCGCTGCACGTCTCCGTCGTGACCCACTACGTCGTGCGCAACGGCAGCCGGGACTGGCTGCGGCATCTGGTGGTGCCGGTGATCGGGTTCCTGATCCTGCTCTACGTCGTGATCAACGCCAAGGTCGCCGCCCAGGTGCTCGGCTTCGTCTGGTTGGGCATCGGGCTGCTGGTCCTGCTGGTCTTCTACCTGACGGGCCGGCGTCCCGAGCTCGCCGCGCTGGTCGACGTCGCCCACGAGAGCACCGACGAGCCGGTGAAGGAGCCGCAGTGACGGCCGACGTGGTGAGGTACCGGCCGGAGCCGGACGAGCTCTCCTACACCTTCGGCGGGCGCGAGGCGGTGCTCAGGGTGCGCCCGGGCGCGATCCTCGAGCTGTACACGGAGGACTGCTTCGGCGGGCGCGTCCGCAGCGTCGACGACCTGCCGTCGCGGGTCTGCCAGTTCCCGTACCTCAACCCGGTGACCGGGCCGATCCACGTCGAGGGGGCCGAGCCCGGCGACACGCTCGCCGTGCACTTCATCTCCATCGAGCCGGCCCGGGACTGGGCCGTGTCCACCACCTTCCCGCACTTCGGCGCGCTCACCGGCACCCACACGACGGCCACCCTGCAACCCCCGCTCGACGAGGTGGTCTGGCGGTACGACGTCGACGTCGCCGCCGGCACGGCGACGTACCGGGCACGGCGGGGCGACTACACCGTGGCGCTGCCGCTGGATCCGATGCACGGCACCGCCGGGGTGGCGCCGGGCGCCTTCGAGGCGCGGATGACGATCACCCCGGACGCGCACGGCGGCAACATGGACACCCCCGAGCTGCGGGCCGGGGTCACCGCGTACTTCGGCGTGAACGTGTCCGGAGCGCTCTTCGCCCTCGGGGACGGGCACTGCCGGCAGGGCCATGGCGAGGTCTGCGGCACCGGCCTCGAGGCCGCCATGAACACCACGGTCGTGGTGGACGTCGTCAAGGGGATCGGCACCCCGTGGCCGCGGCTGGAGTCGGACGACGCGCTGATGTCCACCGGCTCGGCCCGCCCGCTCGAGGACGCCTACCGGATCAGCCAGCACGACCTGGTCACCTGGACCGCCGAGCTGGTCGGGCTGGACCAGCTCGACGCGTACCAGCTGATCAGCCAGGCCGGTGAGGCGCCGGTCGGCAACGTGTGCGACACGAACTACACGATGGTGGCGAAGGTGGACAAGCGCTACCTAAGCGGGGCCCGCGGGTACGACGAGGTGCACGCCCGGCTGCGTGCGACGGCCCGCGACTACCTGACCCACCGCTGACCCACGGAGGGACCGGCCGGGTCGACCCCGGCCGGTCCCGCCACCCGCGCTGCCGCTGTCGGGCCGGGAATTCACAAACTTCACGATCTCCTGCGGGTGTGGCCGGTCAGCGGCCGTCGCGCGGGCCGAAGACGGTGAGCGCGTCCGCGTCGCTGTGGCGGGAACGCAGGTACTCGTCGGCCCAGGCGGCGGCGTCCGGGAAGCCCGACTCGGCGGCCACCCGGGCGCAGGCGGCGTCCACGTCGTAGCCGGTCCGGCGCAGTTGCACGCCCGGCCCGAGCAGCGCCCACCAGGCGCCCGCGCCGCCGTACGGCATGCCGACGCTGCCGGGGTTGACCACCAGGCGGCGGTCCACCAGCCGGGTGAACGGCATGTGGGTGTGCCCGCAGACCACCGTGCCCACCCGGGCCGGCAGCCCGGCGAAGACCTCGGCCCAGCGCTCCAGCCGGGAGTCGACCAGCACGACCTCCTCGTCGTCGCGGGGCGTGGCGTGGCAGAAGATGACCTCGCCGAGGCCGGCGACCGGCAGCGTGACGGTCGGCGGCAGCGCGGCCAGCCGGGCCACCTGGTCCTCGCGGAGCTGGGCCGCGGCCCAGTCGGACACCTCGATCTTGGCCGGTCGCCCGGCCCGCGCCTCGACCAGCTCGCGGTCGGCGTTGCCGCCGACCCAGCGGGCCCGGTCGCCGAGCGAGGCGAGCAGGTCGAGCACCTCGACCGGCTGCGGGCCGGCGGCGATGTCGCCGGTGAGCACGATTAGGTCGGCGGCCGCCACGTCCGGCTCGGCCAGCACGGCCTCCAGCGCCGGCAGCACGCCGTGGATGTCGGAGAGGACAGCTACCCGCTCGATCATCGCCCCAGCCTGCGCCCGGCCGGCCGGCTGGTCCAGCAATTCTGCGGCCGGCAGAGACGGGACCGGCCCGGCCCGTGGCCTCACCGCGCCGGGCGCGGCGCCGCCAGGACGGCAACCGGCCCGGACCGCGGAGGCGGGCCGGGCCGGGACGCTCGTGGAGGGGTCAGACCCGCGCGCGGCGGGCCAGGCGCTCCGGGTCGAGGATGATGATGCTCTTGCCGTCGAGCCGCAGCCAGCCGCGCGAGGCGAAGTCGGCCAGGGCCTTGTTGACGGTCTCCCGGGAGGCGCCGACGAGCTGGGCGATCTCCTCCTGGGTCAGGTCGTGGGTCACCCGCAGCACGCCGCCGTCGCGGGTGCCGAACCGGCCGGCCATTTGGAGCAGGTTCTTGGCGACCCGGCCGGGCACGTCCGTGAAGATCAGGTCGGCCAGCGAGTCGTTGGTCCGGCGCAGCCGGCGGGCCAGCACCCGCAGCAGCTGCTCGGCGATCTCGGGCCGGTTGTTCAGCCAGGGCCGCAGCGCCTGCTTGCGCAGCCGGACCAGCCGGGTGTCGGTGACCGCCGTGGCCGTCGCCGTACGCGGGCCGGGGTCGAAGAGCGACAGCTCGCCGACCATGTCCGACGGGCCCATCACGGCGATCAGGTTCTGCCGGCCGTCCGCGGCCCGGCGACCCACCTTGATCTTGCCGGACAGGAGGATGTAGAGACTGTCGCCGGGCTCGCCCTCGTTGAAGACGACCTCGCCCTTGCGGACCTCGATCGTCTCCATCTCCTTGGCGAGCGCCTCGGCAGCCTCCGGGTCGACACCCTGGAAGATCCCGCTGCGGGCCAGTACCTCGTCCATCGCGCACCTCCGCTTGCGCGTGCCGTCCGTCGGCCGGGTCCGCCGTCCGCTGATCCCTCGCGCGCCGCCAGTCTAGGCGCACATGAGCGGGAATCAGAGGTGCACCCCTGGAATCTTGATCGTTGGGCGTAACCTGCTCGACCCGGTCGACGACTAGGATCCCCGTCCCCCGGTCCGGGCCGGCACCACCCGTCCCCACCTGTGATCGTAGGGTGACCGGCGTGCTGAGCGAGCCGTTCCTGACCACCCGACCCGAGGACGGGTGGGACCTCCCGCTGCTGGTCTGGCGGGCCGAGACGCCGCTGCTGGCGATCGGCTCCGCCCCACTGGGCGGCGGGATCGGCGTACGGCGGTGGGTGGTCAACGCGACCGTGCCGATGTCGTACGACCGGGACGACCCCGCCGCGCACCTGACCGACCTGGCCGCCGGGCTCGGCCTGGCCGGCCCCGGCGTCGGGCTGCTGACCGGGGTCGACGTGACCGAGGTGGTGACCCGCGCGGACGGCGGCGTACGGGTCTGGGCCACGGTCGGCCTCGGCACCCCGGTCTGGGCCGCCGCGCCCGCGCCCGCAACGCCCGCCCAGCGGGTCGGCACGGTCAACATCGTCGTGTACGTGCCGGCCCGGCTCGGCGAGGCCGCCCTGGTCAACGCGGTGGCCACGGCCACCGAGGCGAAGGCGCAGGCGATCTGGGAGCTGGGGCTGCCGGCCACCGGCACCCCCACCGACGCGGTCACCGTGCTCTGCCCGGCCGACGGCGACCCGGCCCCGTACGGCGGCCCCCGCTCGGCCTGGGGCGCCCCGCTGGCCCGGGCCGTGCACGCGGCCGTCCTGGCCGGCGGCGCCGGGCCGGTCGTGCCCTGGTCCGACCGGCGGGCGGGTTGAGCGTGGCCGGTCCCGCCGATCGGGTTTTCCGACCGATCGGCCCTCGTCGCGGTGTTCCCGGGACGGTAGCGTCGCGGACGATGTACGCTCCCGCCCTCTCCGTGCCTCGTCCTCGCCGCCGCTCCGCGCGCCTCGCCGCGGCCCTCGGCGCGCTGCTCGTCGTCCTGCTCGCCGCTGGCTGCGGCGAGGGTTCCGGCGACGGGCCGATCTGGCAGCCGGGCCAGGGCGGGGGCTCGACCGGGTCGGCGGTCCCCGCCGAGGCCGACCAGCCCGCCGCGTCGGGCGAGCCGGCCGAGAAGTCGATCTCGCTGACCGCGACCGGTGACGTGATCATGGGCAACGCCCCGTCCCGGCTGCCCGCCAACGGCGGGAAGGGCTTCTTCGACGACGTCAAGGCCGCGCTCAAGGGTGACCTGGTGATGGGCAACCTGGAGGAGCCGCTCACCGACGACACCGGCGCCGGCAAGTGCGGCCCGCAGCCGAAGAACTGCTACCAGTTCCGGGCGCCCCCGGGCTGGGCGGCGCACCTGCGCTCGGCCGGGTTCCAGCTGCTCAACCAGGCCAACAACCACGGCTACGACTACGGCCAGCAGGGCTACGAGAACACCCAGTCGGCGCTGGAGGCGCACGGGCTCAAGCACACCGGCGCGCCCGGCGAGATCACCGTGGTCGACGTCAAGGGCATCAAGGTCGCGGTGGCGGGCTTCTCGTCGTACCCGTGGTCGAACAGCCTGGTCGACCTCGACGCCGCGAAGCAGGTCATCACCATGGCCAAGGGGATGGCCGACCTGGTCGTGGTGCAGGTGCACATGGGCGCCGAGGGCGCCGACCGGAGCCACGTGAAGCCGGGCAGCGAGATGTTCTTCGGGGAGAACCGGGGCGACCCGATCCGCTTCTCGCACGCGGTGATCGACGCCGGCGCCGACCTGGTGATCGGGCACGGCCCCCACGTGCTGCGCGGCATGGAGTTCTACAAGGGGCGGCTGATCGCCTACAGCCTGGGCAACTTCGCCGGCGGTGGGAAGTCGCTGAACAGCTCGGGCCGGCTCGGCTGGGGTGGCGTGTTGAAGGTCTCGCTGACCGCGGAGGGGCGCTTCGTCGGGGGCCAGTTCACCTCGACCAGGATGAACAGCGTGGGCCGGCCGGCCATCGACCGGCAGGACCAGGGCCTCGGGCTGGTCCGCGAGATGAGCGGGGCCGACTTCCCGAAGACCGGCGCGCGGGTCGACGATTCCGGCAAGATCAGCGCTCCGGCGGGCGGCTGAGGCAACCACCGCGCGCGTGGGCCCGCCGGGACGTCGTCCCCGCGACGTAGGCTGGCCGGCGTGACAACGCGCTCCCCCGAGACCGACCTCGGTCGTACGCGCCGCGCCCGGCGGATCGGCCGGGTGCTGACCGAGACCCACCCCGACGCGCACTGTGAACTCGACCACTCCAACGCGCTGGAGCTGGCCGTCGCCACGATCCTGTCGGCCCAGTGCACGGACAAGAAGGTCAACGAGGTCACCCCGAAGCTGTTCGCCCGCTACCGCACGGCGGCCGATTACGCCGGGGCGGACCGCGCCGAGCTGGAGGAGCTGATCCGGCCCACCGGGTTCTACCGGAACAAGACCAGCTCCCTGATCAACCTCGGCCGGGCCCTCTGCGAGCGCTACGACGGCGAGGTCCCCGGCAAGCTGGCCGATCTGGTCACCCTCCCGGGCATCGGGCGCAAGACCGCCAACGTGATCCTCGGCAACGCCTTCGACGTCCCCGGCATCACGGTCGACACCCACTTCCAGCGGCTCGTGCAGCGGTGGGGGCTGACCACCGAGACCGACCCGGTCAAGATCGAGCACGCGATCGGGGCGCTCTACCCGAAGCGCGACTGGACGATGCTGTCGCACCGGATCATCTTCCACGGCCGGCGGGTCTGCCACGCCCGCAAGCCGGCCTGCGGCGCCTGCACACTGGCGCAGCTCTGCCCGGCGTACGGCACCGGGCCGACCGACCCGGTGGCCGCGGCCAAGCTGCTCAAGGGGCCGCGCGCCCGGGATCTGGCGGCGGCCGTCGGCATCGACCCCGACCTGGTGCCGCAGCAGGCGGTCGCGGCGGAGGTGCCGTGACCCGCCGGTTCGCCTACCTGCTCGTCCCGCTGCTGCTCGCGGTGGCCGGCTGCACCGCCAGCACCGAGGAGTCCGCGGGCCCGGCGCCGGCCACCCGGGCCGAGCGTCCCTCGCCGTTCGCCGACTGCGCCCCGCTGGCCGCCGCGCCGGCGTCCGCCCCGGCCCCGTCCGGCACGCCGGGCGATCCGCTGCCCGACCTGGCCCTCTCCTGCTTCACGGGGGGCGCGCCGGTGAACGTCCGCGACATCAAGGGGCCGGCGGTGATCAACGTGTGGGCGTCCTGGTGCCCGCCGTGCCGCAAGGAGCTGCCCGCCTTCCAACGGCTCAGCGAGCGGGCCGACGGCCGGTTCCAGGTGATCGGGGTCAACAGCCGGGACAGCCGCGGCGGCGCCCAGTCCATCGGCGAGGACTTCGGCGTCCGGTTCCCCATGCTGGTCGACCAGGGTGACGCGTTCGAGCGGGCGCTCGGCCGCAACGCCTTCCCGCTGACCGTCCTGGTCGACGCCGACGGGCGGATCCGGCACACCGACTCGACCGGTGCGCTGGACGACGCCCGCCTCGCCGAGCTCGTCCGTACCCACCTCGGGGTGCGGCTGTGACCCGACGGCCGCCGGACTGGCTCGACCCGCTGCTCCACCGGCTCGGCACCGCGCGCGCCGAGGACTTCACCCGGCTCGCCACCCCGGAGAGCGGCGGCCGCGAGAGCGCGGTGCTGGTGCTGCTCGGCGAGGAACCGGGCGCCGGCCCGGACGTGCTGGTCCTCCAGCGCGCCGCCACGCTGCGCAACCACGCCGGGCAGCCGGCCTTCCCCGGCGGCGCGGCCGACCCGGAGGACGCCGACGCCCGCGCCACCGCGCTGCGCGAGGCGAACGAGGAGGTCGACCTCGACCCGAGCACGGTGACCGTGCTGGCCGAGCTGCCGAGGCTGTGGATCCCGGTCAGCGACTTCGTGGTCACCCCGGTGCTCGCCTGGTGGCACGCCCCGCACCCGGTGCACCCGCGCGAGCCGGCCGAGGTGGCGCATGTCGCCCGGCTGCCGGTCGCCGAGCTGGTCGACCCGGCGAACCGGATGCGGGTCCGCCACCCGAGCGGCTGGATCGGCCCGGCCTTCTCGGTGCGCGGCATGCTGGTCTGGGGCTTCACCGCCGGGGTGCTGAACACGCTGCTGGAGATGGGCGGCTGGGCCCGCCCGTGGCCGCGGTCCCGGGTGGTGGAACTGCCGCCGGCCGCCGCCCCGGCCCCCTCGGCCGGCACCGACGCGGTCGACGAGAGCCCGGTCCGCTGAGCCGACCGGGCTCACCGGCGCGAATCCGAAGGTCACGTTCAGCGAGCGGCCAGCCTCTTCCGGGCGCGGTGCCCGTACCCTTGGGGCGTGTCCGCCGTGGATCTCGTACTGCTCCTGCTCATGCTCGTGTTCGCGATCAGCGGATACCGTCAGGGCTTCGTCATCGGGGCGCTGTCGTTCTCCGGCTTCTTCCTGGGCGCGCTGCTCGGCCTCCAGCTCGGGCCGCTGGTCGCCCGGCAGTTCACCGACAGCGGCACCCGCGTGCTGATCTCCCTGGTGGCCATCTTCGGGCTGGCCGTGCTGGGCCAGGCGCTGGCCGGCTGGCTCGGCTCCAACCTGCGGGCGGCGATCACCGGGCCGGCCGGGCGGAAGATCGACGACGCCGGCGGCGCGGTCATCTCGGTCTTCGCGGTCATGCTGGTGGCCTGGCTGGTCGCCGTGCCGCTGGGCTCCTCGTCGGTGCCCTGGCTGGCCTCGTCCGTCCGCAACAGCGCGCTGCTCACCGTCGTCGACCGGGTGCTGCCGGACAAGGCGCAGGAGCTGTCCACGGCGCTGCGCGACACGGTCGACACCAACGGCTTCCCGGACGTCTTCGGCGACCTCGCGCCGACCCGGGCCCGGCAGGTCTCCCCGCCCGACCCGACGCTGGCCAACTCCCAGGTGGTGAAGAACAGCCAGCGGTCGGTGGTGAAGGTGCTGGGCTCCGCGCCGAGCTGCGCCCGCCGCATCGAGGGCTCCGGCTTCGTGTACGCCGACGACCGGGTGATGACCAACGCGCACGTGGTGGCGGGCACCCGCACGGTGGCGGTGGAACTGCGCGGCGACCGCTACGACGGCGAGGTCGTCGTCTACGACCCCGAGCGGGACCTGGCCGTGCTGCACGTGCCGGGGCTGCCCGGGCCGTCGCTGCGCTTCGCCGCCGGGGAGGCCGGCAGCGGGGCCGACGCCATCGTGCTCGGTTTCCCCCTCGACGGCCCGTACGACGCCCGCCCGGCCCGGATCCGCGACGTCGACCGGATCACCGGGCCGGACATCTACTCCGCCGGCGACGTGACCCGGGAGATCTACACGATCCGGGCGCTGGTCCGCAGCGGCAACTCGGGCGGCCCGCTGGTCTCCTCGAACGGGTTGGTGCTCGGCGTGATCTTCGCGGCCGCCGCGGACGACCCGAACACCGGCTTCGCGGTCACGTCCGCCGAGGCGCGGTCGGTGGCGCTGGCCGGCGCGGAGCGTACCCGGGGGGTGGCCACCGGCGAGTGCACCTGAGCCGGCGGCGGTCAGCCGGCGGAGGCGCCCGCCCGGGTCACGCCGTCGCCGGAGCGGCCGAGCGGCAGCTTGGCCCGGCCCCAGGTGAGCGTGCGGTCGAGCACCGCCCGCGCCATGATCGCCACGCAGGCGCCGCCGTTCAGGAAGGACGCCACCACGTCGCTGGGGTGGTGCATGCCCCGGTACATCCGGGTGAGCGCGACCCCGACCGGCACCAGCACCAGCAGGGCCCACCAGCCGACCTTGGCCGGGGTGCTCCTTGCCCGCAGCGCGAGCAGCACCGCGATGCCCACGTAGAGCGCCATCGCGGCCGACGTGTGCCCGGACGGGAAGCTGGAGGTCGGCGGCGAGTCGTCCATGTGCTCGACGGCGGGACGGGTCCGGTCGATGACCATGGTGGTGAAGAGGAAGATCAGCGCCTGCGCGCTCACCGCGGCGCAGAGGAAGAGCGGCTCCCGCCAGCGGTGCAGCACCAGCCGCAGCACCAGCGCCACCAGCACCGTCACCACGACGATCAGTTGAGTGCTGGCCAGCGTGCTGAACACCAGCGAGACGTCGTTCCAGCCGGCGGTCCGGTGCGCGGCGAACTCGCGGTTGAGCGCGTCCTCGACGGTGAACGGCCAGGTCTTCGCGAGCACCCGGGTGACCAGGAGGCCCAGCGCCACCAGGACGGCGAAGAGCAGGGCCACCGGCAGCAGGACCCGCCGGGCGATCTGGACCGCGACATCGGACATGAGCCGCCCATTACCCCGGCGGATGCCGGACTACGCGTGGCGGCCGTCCGGCCCCGGTTCGGCCAACTCCGGCTCGACCCCCTCCCGGGCGGTACGCGCCGGCCGCCGGCCGACCCGGGTCCGCCAGGTGGAGAACGCGGCCGTGGTGGCGGCGACCACCGCCACGCCGAGCAGCCAGCCGCCGACCACGTCGCTGGTCCAGTGCACCCCCAGCGCGATCCGGCTGAGCCCGGTCACCACCGCGATCAGCACGGCCGCAGTCCAGAGCGCGCCGCGCACCGCCCGGCTGTGCCGGGCGAAGGGCAGGAAGACCAGCAGCAGCACCCCGGCGGCCAGGGTGGCGTTCAGCGCGTGGCCGGACGGGAAGGAGTAGCCGGCCGCCCGGGCCACCGGGTCGAGCAGGTCCGGCCGGTGCCGGCCCACCAGCAGCTTGAGCAGTGCGCCGAGCAGCCCGCCGACGGTCATCGTGGTGACCACCCAGAGCGCCAGCCGGGGCGCGCCGCGCAGCAGCAACCAGACCACCACCCCGGCGGCGGCCACCCGGAGCGGGCCGGGCCCGAAGACGTCGGTCCAGACCGCCATCACCCGGACCCAGGCCGGATGGTCGAGGGCGTACCCGTGCAGGGCGTCGGTGATCGTGGCGTCCAGCCGGGACAGCGGCGACCAGGCGTCCAGCACCAGCAGCGCGAGGAGGGC
Source organism: Micromonospora sp. NPDC023966 (assembly GCF_040639095.1). NCBI lineage: Bacteria > Bacillati > Actinomycetota > Actinomycetes > Micromonosporales > Micromonosporaceae > Micromonospora > Micromonospora sp. NPDC023966. The sequence goes on from NZ_JBEZZJ010000004.1 coordinate 96,723, forward strand.
GAACGGCACCAGCACCAGGAACGCGGCGAGGGCGGCCAGGGTGAGCCGCAGGCCCAGCGAATGGTCCGGGTCGAGGCGGCGCCGCCGCCAGGACCGCTCGGGCAGGGAGGTCAGGTGGCCGGACGTGTTCATGCGTTGGTCACTACCCAGGGTTGGGCTCCGTCAGACGGGCCGGCGGTCAGCGGTGGGACTGCCGGAACCGGCGGACCATCAGCGCGGCGCCGGTGACCAGGGCGACGAACAGGGCCAGGCCGGACCAGAGCCGTTCCGGCGCCGAGTCGTCGGCCTGGCCGGCCGGGCGGGCCGACCACCGGGTCTGCTGCTGCGGGCCGTAGCCGAACGGTTCGCCGCCCTGCCCGGCGGCGGCCCGGGTGTCGCGGCCGGCGCCGGGGGCCGGCCCGAAGCCCACCACGCCGGGAGAGTCGTTGTCGTCGAGGGGGTTGCGGCCGACCGGCGGCACGTCGGCGGTGAGCGCGGCCACCGGGTCGACCATGCCGTAGCCGAACCGGTCGTCACGGCCGGTGGGACCGAGGTCGCGGGCCGTCGTGATCAGCCGGTTGACCACGTCCCCGGCGGACATCCGCGGATAGCGGGCCCGGACCAGCGCGGCCGTCGCGGCGACCAGCGGGGCGGCGAAACTGGTGCCCTGCACCCGCCAGTAGCCCTCCGGGCGGGCGCCGTAGAGCGCGGTGGCCGGCGCGGTGAGCACGGTCTGGTGGCCGGTGATCGAGCCGGACCAGAGGTTCCGGCTGTTGCGGTCGAGACCGGCGACCGCCAGTACCCCCGGCTCGCGGGCCGGGTACCAGACCTTCGGGCTGTTCGAGGTGGCCAGGTTGCCGGTGCAGGCGACCACCACCACGTCCCGGGCGAAGGCGTAGTCGAGGGCCGCGGCGAGGGCCGGGCTGTCCCCGCCGCCGCCGAGGGACAGGTTGATCACGCGCGCGCCGTTGTCGACCGCCCAGCGCACCCCCTTGGCGACGATCAGTGCGTCGTCGTAGCGGTTCTCGTCGTCCAGGACGCGGACCGGGAGGATCCGGGCGTCCGGCGCCAGCCCCAGGACGCCGCGGTCGTCATCGGCCCGCCCGGCGATCAGACCGGCCACCGTGGTGCCGTGGCCCACCGGGTCCGGCCCGTCCCCGCCGTCCGGCGTGACCAGGTCGACGCCGGGAAGCACCTGGCCGGCCAGGTCGGGATGGGTACCGTCCACACCCGAATCGATGACCGCGACCACCACGCCGCGCCCCGTCGAGGTGCGCCAGGCCGTCTTCGCGCGAAGCTCCTCGAGCTGCCACTGCTCGTCGCGGACCTGGTCCGTCCGGGCCACCGTGTGCAGCGGGGCGAGCCGGGCCGGTTCGCGGGTCGCGACGGCTGGGGCGGCGTGCGCGGGCGGGGCCAGTGGACCGGCCACGGTGGCCACGACCGCCACCGCGCCGAGCAGCGCGCGCCCGGCGAGACGCCGGGGTGGCGCGGTGGGAACTCCCTGCCGATCCCTGGTCACATTCCCCAGCCATTTCGTCGCGTCAGACACATGCTGCTCGGAGATTACCGGGTTTCCCGTACGTCACGGTGCAACTCGGTGGGGCTGGTCACCCGGGCGGGAGATGGGCCAGCTGGACCAGGCGTACGCCCTCCCGCCGGGTGACCAGGCGACCCCGGCCCGGCGGCAGCGGGCCGGCCTTCACCTGACCGACGAGCGGACCCTCCTCCGGGGCGCCCGACATCACCAGCCCGGCCGTGGACAACTCCCGCAACCGCTGGATGACCGGCTCGAACGAGGTCCGGCCCGCACCCCCGGAGCGGCGGGCAAGCACCAGGTGCAGGCCGACGTCCCGGGCGTGCGGCAGGTGCTCCTCCAGCGCCCGCACCGGGTTGGTCGGCCCGCCGGCCACCAGGTCGTAGTCGTCCACCAGCACGAACAGCTCCGGCCCGGTCCACCACGACCGGGTACGCAGCTCCGCCGGAGTGACCCCCGGCCCGGGCAGCCGCCCCTGGAGGTAGCCGGCCGCCGACTCGATCAGCTCGGCGGTGTGCGGCGCGGCGGTCCCGTACCCGATCAGGTGCGCCGTCTCGATGGCGCCCATCAGGCTGCGCCGGTAGTCGACCAGGATCACCCGGGCCTGCTCCGGGGTGAACCGGTGGACGATCGAGGTGGCCAGCGCCCGCAGGAACGAGGACTTGCCGCACTCGGCGTCGCCGAAGACCACGAAGTTCGGCTCGCTGGCGAAGTCCAGCACCACCGGACGCAGGTCCGCCTCGGCCACCCCGATCGGGAAGGCCAGGCCGGTGGTCGCGGCCTGGTCCAGCTCGGCGTAGGGCAGCACCGGCGGGAGCAGCCGCACCGGGGGCGCGACCGGCCCGGCCCAGGCCCCGGCGACCGCCTTGACCAGGTCGCCGGTCTCGGCCCCGAGGCCGGCGACCCGGGGCTCGGCGGCGAGGAAGTGCAGCCCGCCCGCGGTGATCCCGCGCCCCGGCCGCTCCTCGGGGACGGTCGCTGCGAGCGCGCGCTTGACCACCACCGAGTCGGCCGGGTCGCCGAGGCGCAGCTCCAACCGGGAGCCGAACAGGTCCCGGATCGCCGGCCGGAAGTCCGACCAGCGCAGCGCGCTCGCCACCACGTGCACCCCGTACGCCAGGCCCCGGGTGGCCAGCTCGGTGACCAGGGGTTCCAGGTCCTCGTACTCGCTGCGCAGGGTGTTCCAGCCGTCTACCACCAGGAACACGTCGCCGAACGGGTCGGTGCCGGCCGACGTCGTCGTGGCCCGGCGCCGGCGCCAGGCCGCCATCGACTCCACCCCGGCCTCGGTGAACCGCCGCTCCCGCTCGGCCAGCAGGGTGGCGATCTCGCCGACGGTCCGGCGTACCGCGGTGTCGTCGGCCCGGCCGCTCACCCCGCCGACGTGCGGCAGGTCGCGCAGCGCGCCGAGCGTCCCGCCGCCGAGATCCAGGCAGTAGACCTGCACCTCGGCCGGGGTGTGGGTGAGTGCCAGCGCGCAGACCAGGGTGCGGAGCAGGGTGGACCGGCCGCTACGCGTGGTGCCGACCACCGCGACGTGCCCGGCCGCCCCGTCCAGGGCCAGCCAGAACAGGTCGCGGCGCTGCTCGAACGGCTTGTCGACCACGGCCACCGGCACCTGGAGGGCGCCGTGCAGCTCCGGGTTGCCCACGGTGAGCCCGCGGACCGGGTCCGCGCCGACCGGGCCGAGCAGCTCGTCGAGGGACGGTGACTCGTCGAGCGGGGGCAGCCACACCTGGTGCGCCGGCGGGCCCTGCCCGGCCAGCCGCCCGACCATCAGGTCGAGCAGGGTCTCGCCGGTCTCCTCCTCGGCGGGGAGGACGGCCGGGGTGGCCGGCTCGGGCACCGGCACCAGGTGGGTGGAGAAGGCGAGCAGCCGCGGGCTGCCGGCGCCGGCCGCCCCCGCCGGGCCGGCCCGCCGGCGTACCGCGCCGGAGACGTATGCGGCCTTGAACCGGACCAGCGGGTCGATGCCGGAGCGCAGGTAGCCGTGCCCTGGGCTGCGGGGCAGCTCGTGCGCGTCCGGCACGCCGAGCACCGTCCGGGACTCCAGCGCCGAGAAGGTGCGCAACCCGATCCGGTACGACAGGTGGGTGTCCAGCCCGCGCAGCCGGCCCTCCTCCAGCCGCTGCGAGGCGAGCAGCAGGTGCACGCCGAGCGACCGGCCCAGCCGGCCGATCTGCACGAAGAGGTCGATGAAGTCGGGCTTGGCGGAGAGCAGCTCGGAGAACTCGTCGCAGACGAGGAGCAACGACGGAAGCGGGGCGAGCGGGGTGCCGGCCGCCCGGGCCCGCTCGTAGTCGCGCACACCGGCGAAGTTGCCCGCCCGGCGCAGCAGCTCCTGCCGGCGCATCAGCTCGCCGTTGATCGCGTCGACCATCCGGTCGACCAGCGGCAGCGCGTCGGCCAGGTTGGTGATCACCGCGGCGGTGTGCGGCAGCCGTTCGAACGGCGCGAAGGTGGCGCCGCCCTTGAAGTCGACCAGCACGAAGTTGAGCTGCTCCGAGCTGTGCGTGGCGGCCAGCCCGAGCACCAGCGTGCGGAGCAGCTCGGACTTGCCCGAGCCGGTGGCGCCGATGAGCAGCCCGTGCGGGCCCATCCCGTCCTGCGCCGACTCCTTGAGGTCCAGCTCGATCGCCCCGCCGTCGGCGCCCACCCCGATCGGCACCCGGAGCCGGTCCCGGGCCGCCCGGGGCGCCCAGCCCTGCTCGGCCGTGAAGTTCTCCGGGTCGCCGAGGCCGAGCAGCTCGGGCAGGCCCGGCTCGGCGCCGCGCGGGGCGTCCGGTCCGCGTACGGTGCCGGCCAGCCGCAGCGGGGCGAGCCGGCGGGCCACCGCCTCGGCGTCGGCCGGCTCCAGCGCGTCGGCCACGCCCACCTCGGCGTGCCCCTCGGCGGAGTGCGAGTGCAGCCGGCCGTCGACCACGTCGAGCAGGAGGGCGTACCGGTCGAGCAGGCGGGGCGGCGGGGTGTCCAGGTCGAGCACGGTGACCGCGTCGATCCCGCCGTCGCCGGCCAGGTCGGTGGCCCCGGTCAGGTCGCCGCCGTCGAGCACCACCAGCACGTGCGGGCCGTCGGTGGCCGGACCGGCCGGGCTGAACCGGGACCGGCTGGCCAGCACGTCGTCGAGGAGCCGTTCCAGCTCGGCGGCGGAGCTGGTGACCAGCCGGACCGGGCCGAGCGCGTCGGTGCGGCCCGGGTGGTGGGCGTGTGGCAGCCACTTGACCCACTCCCACCGAGCCCGGCGTTCCGGCCCGGCGCAGACCGCGATCAGCAGCTCGTCGGGGGCGTGGAAGACGGCGAGCTGGGTGAGCACGGCCCGGGCCAGCGCCGGGACGGCCGGGCCGCGCACGAAGACCCGGGCGAAGCTGCGCAGCGAGAGCGCCACCGGCAGGTCCGGCACCACCGAGTACGCGTCCAGGAAGCGCCGCAGCGCCCCCGCGGTCATCGGCTCCAGCTCGTCCAGCGGCCGGGTGACCGGCGGCACCAGCGGGGTGGCCAGCGTCTGCGGCCCGACCCCGACCCGGACCACGGCGAAGTCGGGGTCGCCCGGCCGGCGCTCCCAGACCCGGTGGCTCTCCACGGTCGACCAGAGCCGCCCCGGGTCGGGGTGCCGGTAGTAGAGCCCGGCCCGCTGTGCCCCGGCGGTCTCCCGGACCCGGCGCCGCAGCGCGGCCAGGTGCCGCAGGTATTCCCGGCGGGCGGCCATCATCTCCGACTTCTTCGGGCCGGCGCTGCCCCCGGAGGTCACCAGCATCGCCACCGAGGAGAGCCCGAACATGCCGCCCACGACGTACGAGTAGGCCCCGCCGCCCCGGCCGAACATCATCGCCATGGCCACCGTCCCGCCGAGCATCGGCAGCACCATCAGCGCCTGCTGCCACCGCCCGCCGGCCACCGCGGGGATCTCCGGCGGCGCCTCGACGGGCAGCTCACCGGCCGGGATCTCCGGCGCCGGGCGGCGCGGCGGCCGCTTGATGACGACAGTGGACACTCCGCCTCCCCATGGCTCTCGGTAACCCGAGCCTGGCTCATCGTAGGTAAAGTCCACTCGTCCGTCAGCCACCGTTCCCGCTCGATATGGAGAAACATCGATGACAAGCGGGCTGGCCCGGGTCACGATCAGCGCCCCCCGGCGGCGGGTCGACGTGGCCCTGCCGGAGCAGGTCCCCCTCGCCGAGCTGCTGCCCGAGGTGCTCCGGCACGCCGGGGAGGGGCTGGCCGACGACGGCGAACGGCACGGCGGCTGGGTGCTGCGGCGGACCGACGGCGCGGTGCTGGCCACCGCGCAGGCGCTGCTGCCCCAGGGCGTCCGCGACGGCGAGGTGCTGCACCTCGTCCCGGCCCGCGCCCAGTGGCCCGAACTGGAATACGACGACGTGGTCGAGGCGATCGCCGACGGGGCCCGCCGCCGGGGCGCCGCCTGGTCGGCCGGGGCCACCCGGGCAGCCGCCCTGGCCGGCGCGGGCGTGCCGCTGGCCGTCGGGCTGCTCGCCGTGCTCGCCGCCGGTCCGGGGCCGGGCAGCGGCTGGCCGGTCGCCGCCACGGTCGCCCTGCTCCTGGTCCTCGCCGCCACCGCCGCCTCCCGGGCCTACGGCGACGGGCCGGTCGGCGCCACCCTCGGCGGGTACGCGCTGCCCTGGGCCGCCGCGGCCGGCGCCCTGGCGGTCGGCACCGGCGACCCGGTCGGCCCGCTCGGGCCGTTGCGCTGGGTCGGCGCGCCCGAACTCCTCGCCGGCTCGGTGGCGCTGCTGCTGGTGTCGGTGCTCGGCCTGCTCGGGGTGGCCAGCCGGTCCCGGGTCTTCCTGGCCGGCGCGACCACCGGCGCGGCCGGCGCGGCGGCCGGCCTCGGCGGGCTGCTCCTCGACCCGGCCGGCACCGCCGCCGTGCTGCTCTGCGCGCTGGTCTTCGCGCTGGGCGGGCTGCCGCTGCTGGCCATCCGGCTCGGCAAGGTGCCGCTGCCACCGATCACCCTGCCCGCCCCGGCAGGCGGCCCGCCCGGCGTCCGTGACCTGCCCGACCGGGGCCGGGTGCACGCGGCCGTGGCCCGCACCGAGGAGATGCTGACCGGGATGCTGCTCGGGCACGCGGTGCTGGCCGTCGCGGCCACCGCGGTGCTCGCCACCACCGGCGGGACCGCCGGTCGGCTGCTGGTGGCGGTCGGCTGCGGGGTGCTGCTGCTGCGCTCCCGGCTCTTCGTGGCGGTCCGCCACCGGGTGCCCGCCGTCGCCGCCGGGCTGACCGGGTACGCCCTGCTCGGCGCGGTGCTCGCCGACCGGGCCGGCCCGGCCGGCCGGCTGGCGCTGACCGTGGGCGGGCTGGCCCTGGTCCTGGTCGCCGTCGCGGCCGGCGCCACGTACGCCCGGCGACCGGTCTCCCCGTACCTCGGTCGGCTGGCCGACCTGACCGACACGGCGCTGGTGGTGGCGGTGGTCCCGGTGGCCTGCGCGGTGCTCGACCTCTACGACCGGGCCCGCGGCCTGCTCGGCTGACCGGCACGCACGCGGGCCCGGGTCGCTCCGTGGAGCGGCCCGGGCCCGTCGGCGCGGATCAGGTCAGTGCAGGGTCTCGCCGCGCTCGGCGGCCTCCTTGGCGCGCTGGTACGAGGCCACGATCTCGGCCTCCGCCTCGGTGCGACCCACCCAGGTCGCGCCCTCGACCGACTTGCCCGGCTCCAGGTCCTTGTAGACCTCGAAGAAGTGCTGGATCTCCAGCCGGTCGAACTCGCCCAGGTGGTGGATGTCCCGCAGGTGCTCCTGACGCGGGTCCTCGTAGGGCACGCAGAGGACCTTGTCGTCGCCGCCCTTCTCGTCGGTCATCCGGAACATGCCGATGGTGCGGCAGCGGATCAGGCAGCCCGGGAAGGTGGGCTCGGGCACCAGCACCAGCGCGTCCAGCGGGTCGCCGTCCTCGCCGAGGGTGCCCTCGATGAAGCCGTAGTCGGCCGGGTACTGGGTGGAGGTGAAGAGAGTGCGGTCCAGCCGGATCCGGCCGGTCGCGTGGTCCACCTCGTACTTGTTGCGGTGACCCTTGGGGATCTCAACCGTGACGTCGAAATCCATCTCCCACGCTCCCTCGTTTGCCCACGCTGGCTAACGGAAACCAGTGGCGCCGCCCACCGGACGGGGTGAACGCCCCCCGCCGGCTCCGGCCGCCGCATAGTGTTCGGACCGAAGTAGTGTCACCCAAGGCGCTTTTGAGCGGGGGAGGAGGGGGTCGTGGGGAGGGAAGATTCACACTACCGCCCCGAAGGGGTTGACGGGCGCGGGTCCGCCACTTCCGGTCCCGGCGGGGCCACCGGCCGCGTCTCGGTCCCCGGCACCAACCCCGCCCACCGCCCCGGGCCGGCCGCCGGGTCCGCCCCGGTCGGCCGCGCCAACCCCGGGGAGTACGGCCACCCCCGGCCCGCCGACCACGGCCGCGCCGCCCCGCGCGAGTACGGCCACGCGGCGCCCCGGGACTACGGCCACGCGGCGCCCCGGGACTACGGTCACGCGGCGCCGCGGGACTACGGCCACGCGGCGCCCCGGGACCACGGTAACGCCGCGCCGCGGGACTACGGCCACGCCGATCCCCGGCAGTACGGCCACGCCGGCCCGCGGGACTACGGGCAGGCCGACCCGCGGCACCACGGCCCGGGCCCGGCCGCGCCGGTGAGCTGGCCCGGCTACGACGCGCCCGGATCCATCCCGGTGAGCCCGCCCGTCCCGCCGGTCGGCGCCGCCCCGCTCCCGCCGCCGCCTCCGCCGTCCCGTCGACGCCGGCTCCCGCTGGTCGCGGTGCTGGCCACCGTACTGATCGTCGCCCTGGCCGCGGTCGGCCTGGCCGTGGTCCGCCCCGGCCCGGTGGCCGGCTGGCTGGGCGGCGAGGACAGCCCGACCGCGGCCGCGCAGTCGTCCGAGCCCGCCCCGCCCGCCGTGCTGGCCGGCGCGGACGGCAACGCCCCGCTGCCCACCCCCGACGGGGTACGCGCCGCGCTCGAACCCCTGGTCCGCGCCGCCGCGCTCGGTGAGCGGGTGAACGTGTCGGTGGCCGACGTGACCACCGGCGAGGCCCTCTACGGCAGCGGGCAGGACACCCCGACCGTGCCCGCCTCGGTGACCAAGCTGGCCACCGGGGTCGCCGTGCTGGCGGCCCGCGGTCCGGCGTACCGGATCCCCACCCGGGCGGTGGCCGGCGCGGCCCCCGGCGAGGTGGTCCTGGTGGGCGGCGGCGACCCGACCCTCGCCGTCGACAAGAACGGTTTCTACCCGGGCGCGGCCCGACTGGACGACCTCGCGGCCCAGGTGCGCAAGGCGCTCGGCGGCACCGCCCCGACCAAGGTCACCGTCGACTCGTCCCTGTTCAGCGGCCCGGTCTACGAGCCCGGCTGGGACGACGACATCCCCACCGGCGGGTTCGGCGCGGCCATCACCGCGCTGATGACCGACGGCGCGCGGCGGGACCCGGCGGAGGCCCGCCGGACCGAGGAGGCCATGAACCACGCCGCCGAGCGGGTGCCCCAGCCGGACCTGACCGCCGGCCGGCAGTTCGCCAAGCTCCTCGGGCTCTCCGGAACGGCCGCCGAGGTGAAGCGGGGCACCGCGCCCGCCGCCTCCGGCGCGACGGCGACCGGCACGCCCGCCCCCGGCGCCGAGCTGGGCAAGGTCCAGTCACTGCCGATGGTCCGCCTGGTCGACATCATGATCAGCGACAGCGACAACGTGATCGCCGAGGCGATGGCCCGGCAGGTCGCGCTCGCCAAGGGCAAGCCCGGCTCGTTCGCGGGCGGCGCGGCCGCCACCGACCAGGTGCTCGGCGAGCTGGGCCTGCCGGCCGACGAGATCAGCCTGGCCGACGGCAGCGGCCTGTCCCGCACCAACCGGATCAGCCCATCGCTGCTCACCGACCTCATCACGCTCGCCGGCAACGGCAGCCACCCCGACCTGGCCGCGATCTTCGGCGGCCTGCCGGTGGGCGGCTGGTCCGGCACCCTGGACGAGCGCTACCAGGCGGCGGTGACGAAGGCCGGTGCGGGCGTGGTGCGGGCGAAGACCGGGACGCTCAGCGGGGTGAACGCCATCGCCGGGCTGGTCACCACCACCGACGGCCGGCTGCTCACCTTCGCCGTCCTCACCGACCGCACGCCGGACACCCTCGACGAGACCCGGCAGGCCCTCGACCGGATCACCTCCGCGCTGGCCGGCTGCGGCTGCCGCTGACCGTCCCGCCCGCTGCGACCGGCGTCGATCGGCTGGCGCGAGCCCGGGTGGGGGTGTCGCGGCGCGGGTACGGTGGGTTCATGGCGCAGTTCGTGGACTGGGATCTGGCCGCCGCGACCGCGGGGGCGCTGGGCAAGTCGGGCCCCCGGGTGTCGTACGCCGAGGCCACCGACGTGGTGGGCGAGCTGCGCCGGCTGACCGAGGAGGCCGCCGGGCACGTCGCCAACTACACCGGTCTGCGCCCCCAGGTCACCCACCCGCCGGTCCGCGTGGTCGACCGCCGGGACTGGGCGGCCGCCAACATCGCCGGGCTGCGCGAGGTGATCACTCCGCTGGTGGATCGGCTCTCCGGCGACAAGCGCCCCGGGCCGCTCACCGAGGCGATCGGCTCCCGGCTCACCGGGGTGCAGGCCGGCACCGTGCTGGCGTACCTCTCCGGCCGGGTGCTCGGCCAGTACGAGGTCTTCGCCGGCGACCCCGGCCAGCTCCTGCTGGTCGCCCCGAACATCGTCGAGGTGGAGCGGAAGCTGGGGGCCGACCCGCGAGACTTCCGCCTCTGGGTCTGCCTGCACGAGGTGACCCACCGGACCCAGTTCACCGCCGTGCCGTGGATGCGGGCCTACTTCCTCAGCGAGGTGCAGGCGTTCGTCGACGCGTCACAGGGCGGCGAGCACGTGCTGGAGCGGCTGCGCCGCGGGGTGGCCACGCTCTCCGACGCGGTGAAGGACCCGAACAGCCGGGCCAGCGTGCTGGACATCGTGCAGACCCCGGCGCAGCGTGCCGTGCTGGACCGGCTCACCGCGCTGATGACCCTGCTGGAGGGGCACGCCGAGTTCGTCATGGACGGCGTCGGCCCGCAGGTCATCCCCAGCGTCGAGTCGATCCGGGCAGCGTTCAACCGCCGCCGCGAGTCCGGCAACCCGCTGGAGAAGGCGATCCGCCGGATCCTCGGCATCGAGGTCAAGATGCGCCAGTACGCCGAGGGCCGCAAGTTCGTGCACGGCGTGGTGGACCGGGTCGGCATGGCCGGTTTCAACAAGATCTTCTCCTCGCCGCTCACCCTGCCCCGCCTGGACGAGCTGGGTGACCCGGACGCCTGGGTGGCCCGGGTGCACGGCGGCCCGGCGAACGTGCCCCCGGCCGCCGGCTGAGTTGGCGGCGCTTCCCCCGCCGGTCGCCGCCGTCCGGCTCGCCGTACGCCGGGCGTTGACCGGGCTGCCCGGGGCCGGGCCGGTGCTGGTGGCCTGCTCCGGCGGCGCCGACTCGCTCGCCCTGGCCGCCGCCACCGCCTTCGTGGCGCCCCGCCTCGACCGCCGGGCCGGCCTGGTGACCGTGGACCACGGCCTGCAAGCCGGCTCGGCCGAGCGCGCCGAACGGGTGGCCCGGTGGGCGGCCGAGGCCGGTTTCGACCCGATCGAGGTGGTCCCGGTGACCGTCGCCGGCCGTCCCGGCGGCCCGGAGGCGGCCGCCCGCGAGGCCCGGTACGCCGCCCTGGTCGCCGCCGCCCGCCGGCACGACGCGGCCGCGGTGCTGCTCGGGCACACCCGCGACGACCAGGCCGAGACGGTGCTGCTCGCGCTGGCCCGGGGGGCCGGCCCGCGAGGGCTGTCCGGCATGCCGCCCCACCGCGAGCTGGACGGGGTGCCCCTGCTGCGCCCGCTGCTCGACGTCGCCCGCGTCGACACCCGCGAAGCGTGCGCCGCGCTCGGCCTCACGCCCTGGGAGGACCCGCACAACGCCGACCCCGCGTACGCCCGGTCCCGGGTCCGCGCCGACGTGCTGCCGGCCCTGGTCGAGGCGCTCGGCCCCGGGGTGGTGGACAACCTGGCCCGGACCGCCCGCCTGCTGGCCGCCGACGCCGCCGCCCTGGACGACCTCGCCGCCACCGCGCTCGCCGAGATCCGGGCCGCCGAGGGCGGGCTCTCGGTCGCCGGCCTGGCGGCACTGCCGGCGGCGGTACGCACCCGGGTGCTGCACGCCTGGGCCCGGGAGCTGGGCGCGCCGCCGGCCGCCCTGTCGCACCGGCACGTGGCGGCGCTGGACGCCCTGGTCACCGACTGGCACGGGCAGGGCCCCGCGCACCTGCCCGGGGGCCTCCCGGTCCGCCGCCACGCCGGCCGTCTCACCACCTGATCCACCAGGGGTCGCCGGGAGCCGCCGGAGGCGGTAGACAGGGCGCATGGCGTACCCCCGACAGCCGCTGCTGGCCCCCCACGGTGCGGTCGCGACCAGCCAGCCGCTCGCGGCGGCCGCCGGCCTGGCCGTCCTGCGACGCGGCGGCAACGCCGTCGACGCGGCGCTGGCCACCGCGATCACCCTGACCGTGGTGCAGCCGCCCTCGAACGACATCGGCGGCGACCTGTTCGCCATCGTCTGGGACGGCGAGCGGCTGCACGGGTTGAACGCCTCCGGCCGTTCCCCGGCGGCGCTGACCCGGGAGCTGGTGCTGGCCGCGACCGGCCGGCGCGGCGCGGCGGCGGTCGAGGCGCTCGGCGGGGCGCAGGGCGCGGGGCCCGCCGTGCCGGCCCGGGGCTGGCTGCCGGTGACCGTGCCGGGCGCCCCCGCCGGCTGGCGGGACCTGCACGAGCGGTTCGGCTCGCTGCCCTTCGCCGACCTGTTCGCCGACGCCATCGGCTACGCCGAGCGCGGCTATCCGGTGGCCCCGGGCACGGCGGCCGCCTGGGCGCGCGGGGTTGCCGCGCACGACGGGCTGGCCGGGCCGGAGTACGCCGAGTTCCGCCGGGTGTTCACCCTGGGCGGTCGGGCGCCGCGGCCGGGGGAGTGGTGGCGCAACCCGGACGCGGCCGGCACGCTGCGGCGGATCGCGGAGAGCGGGGCGGCGGACTTCTACCGGGGGCGGATCGCGGCGGCGATCGACGACCACGCGGCCCGCACCGGTGGCTTCCTCACCGGCGACGACCTGGCCCGGCACGCCTCGACCTGGGTCGACCCGGTCCCGGTGCGTTACCGGGGGCACGAGGTGTGGGAGTTGCCGCCCAACGGGCAGGGGATCGCCGCGCTGCTGGCGCTCCAGGTGCTCGACGGGGTGGACCTGGCCGCGCTGTCGCCGGAGGAGCGGCTGCACTGGCAGATCGAGGCGGTGAAGCTCGGCTTCGCCGACGCGCACGCCCACGTGGCCGATCCGGAGCGAGTCGAGGTGCCGACGGCGGCGCTGCTCGACCCGGCGTACGCGGCGGCCCGCCGGGCGCTGGTCACCGAGCGGGCGGGCGACCCGGTCGCCGGGGAGCCGGAGCGCGGCGGCACCGTCTACCTCTGCACCGCCGACGCCGGCGGCATGATGGTCAGCCTGATCCAGTCGACCTACCTGGCGTTCGGCTCGCACGTGGTGGTCCCCGGGCACGGCTTCGCGTTGCAGAACCGCGGCCTCGGATTCCGCCTCGACCCCGACCACCCGAACGTGGTGGGGCCGGCGAAGCGGCCGTACCACACGATCATCCCGGGCTTCCTGACCCGGGACGGCGCCCCGGTCGGACCGTTCGGGGTGATGGGCGGGCACATGCAGCCGCAGGGGCACGTGCAGCTCGTCTCGGCCACCATCGACGCCGGGCGCGACCCGCAGGCGGCTCTCGACGCCCCGCGCTGGTACTGGCACGCGGGCCGGACGCTGCTGGTCGAGCCGGAACTCGACCCCGCGCTGGTCGCGGGGTTGCGGTCGCGCGGGCACGAGATCACCGTCGCGGCCGAGCCGTCGGTCTTCGGGTACGGCCAGGCGATCTGGCGGGCGCCCGGTGGCGGGTACGTGGCCGGGTCGGAGTCCCGGGTCGACGGGGCGATGCTGGGCTGGTGATCAGGCGTCGACCCGCTCCCGGAAGGTGGTCCGGTAGGCGTGCGGGGTGGTGCCGACCCGGCGGGTGAAGTGGTGCCGCAGCGCCGCCGCGTCGCCGAAGCCGGCCTGGTCGGCGACGGTCTCCACGCTCAGCCGGGTCTCCTCCAGCAGCCGCCGGGCCAGCAGCACCCGCTGGTTGGTCAGCCAGTCGTGGGGGGTGGTGCCGGTCTCGGCGCGGAACCGCCGGGCGAAGGTCCGCGCCGCCATCCCGGCCCGGGCAGCCAACTCGTCCACGGTCACCGTCCGGTCCAGGTGCCCCATGAGCCACCCCAGCACCGGCTCGAGGGTGGGCGCCTCGGGCGCCCTGGGGATGGGCGCCTCGACGTACTGGGACTGGCCGCCGTCGCGGTGCGGCGGGACGACCATCCGGCGGGCCAGCCGGGTGGCCGTGGCCGAGCCGTGTTCCTGGCGGACCAGGTGCAGGCAGGCGTCGATCCCGGCGGCGGTGCCGGCGCTGGTGAGCAGCCGCCCGTCCTGCACGTAGAGCGAATTGCAGTGCACCCGGGCCGCCGGGAACCGCTCCTGGAGGTCGTCGACGTGCCGCCAGTGGGTGGTGCAGTCGCGCCCGTCGAGCAGCCCCGCCTCACCGAGCACGAACGCCCCGGAGCAGACGCTGAGCAGCCAGGCGCCGCGGTCGGCCGCGCGGCGCAGCGCGGCCAGCACCGACGCGGGGACCGGCGTGGTCCCGTCGCCGTGGGCGGGCACGGCCACCAGGTCGGCGTCGTCGACCGCAGTCAGGTCGGCGGTCGGGGTGAGCAGGAAGCCGGAGCGGGTGCGGACCGGCCCGCCGTCGACGGTGCAGACGTCGAACCGGTAGCCGGGGAAGCCGTCGGCGGTGCGGTCGGTGCCGAACACCTCCGCGACGACACCGAGCTCGAACGCGGCGACCTCTTGCAGGGCGACGACGGCGACAGTACGAAGCATGTGACGAGGGTAACCCCAGAGGTGGCAGGAAATCGAGGCTCAGTGGCATCCCTGCCACTGTCCGAACTGCACGGCGGGTCGCAAACTTGATGGTGTCCGGTGCGCACCGGCGGCGAAAACCACATCAACCACGCGAAAGCGAGCGCCGCCATGACCGTTCTGCTGCTCCTGCTCTTCCTGCTCCTCCTCGTAGGCGCCAGCGCCTTCGGGCTGACCGCCGACACCCGGGACTCGGCCGACTGGAAGCCGACCGACGACGGCCGGCGCTGGCGCTCGCGCACCTGCTGACGTGATTTGCTCCATCTGCGCCGTTAATCCCCGGCGGGACCGCGCCAAAAGGGGCGGCCCCGCCGACGGAGGCCATCCGGCGTACGGCAGGCTAGGAGCATGGCTGACGGCTCCTGGTACGACGCCGACATCGACCACGTGATCATCTCCGAGGCGCAGATCCGCGAGAAGACCGCGGAACTGGCCAAGCAGGTCTCGGCGGACTACGCGCACGTCGAGAACGGTCTCCTGCTCGTCTGCGTGCTCAAGGGCGCGGTCATGTTCATGGCCGACTTCGCCCGCGCGCTGGGCCGCCAGGGCCCGCCCGCCGAGCTGGACTTCATGGCCATCTCCTCGTACGGCCAGGGCACCACCTCCTCCGGCGTGGTGCGGATCCTCAAGGACCTGGACCGTGACATCGCCGGCCGGCACGTGGTGGTCGTCGAGGACATCGTCGACTCCGGTCTGACCCTCTCCTGGCTCCTGCGCTACCTCGAGTCGCGCTCCGCGGCCAGCGTCGAGGTGGTCGCCCTGTTCCGCAAACCGGACGCGGTCAAGGTGCCGGTCCCGGTGAAGTACGTCGGCTTCGACATCCCGACCGAGTTCGTGGTCGGCTACGGCCTCGACTTCGGCGAGCGCTACCGCGAGGTGCCCTACGTCGGCGTGCTCAAGCCCGAGGTCTACGCCCGGGCCTGACCCGGTCGCCCGGCCGGTCGTCAGCCGACGTTCAGCGGGCTCTCAGCCTTCCGGTCTACGGTAGAGGCCGGTGACGTGGAGGCACTCTCCACGCCCGACCCCTCGAACCGCGTGACCGGGCGGCCGGGTGGCCGGGTGGGGAGCTCCCCGCCACGCCGGCTCAAACCCGGGTTCGCCGTACGCGTAAGTGCCGGGCTCGCAAGCTCGCATCTGGCACGAACGGTGTACCGTCGAATGACCGCGGCGCGGCAGTTGGCGCGCCTCGGGGTCGGGGCCGGCCCGCACGGCGGCCGCGGCCGCCGCCCGAGGCGGCGACACCATTCAGACGGTCAGGACGTCGATCAGGAGGATGCGGGCGCTTCGGTGCCCGACAACAGTATGGAACGTACGCGTTTCTTCCGCCGACCGGTGGTCTGGATCATCCTGGTCATCCTCGGCGCCGTTGTGCTCAGTCAACTTTTCACGGCTGGCCCCAGCTACCACCGCGTGGACACGTCGGTGGCGCTCGACCAGCTCCACACCGCGAAGATCAACAAGGCGGTCTTCCAGGACAAGGAGCAGACGCTCCAGCTCGACCTGGCCCAGAAGACGAAGTTCGGCGACACCACCACCGACCGGATCGAGGCCCAGTTCCCCTACGAGGTGGGCAGCCAGGTCTGGAACGACGTTCTCAAGGCCAAGGCGGAGAACCGGGTCACCGGCCCGGCCGACACCAAGGTCTCCTCGGACAGCATCTGGGTGAGCCTGCTGGTCAACCTGCTGCCCATCGCGCTGCTCGTGCTCCTGCTGCTGTTCTTCATGTCGCAGATGCAGGGCGGCGGCTCGCGGGTGCTCAACTTCGGCAAGTCCAAGGCGAAGATGATCACCAAGGACACGCCGAAGACCACCTTCGCGGACGTGGCCGGGGCGGACGAGGCCGTCGAGGAACTGCACGAGATCAAGGACTTCCTGCAGAACCCGGCGAAGTACCAGGCCCTGGGCGCCAAGATCCCGAAGGGCGTGCTGCTCTTCGGCCCGCCCGGTACCGGTAAGACCCTGCTGGCCCGGGCGGTCGCCGGCGAGGCCGGCGTGCCGTTCTACTCCATCTCCGGCTCGGACTTCGTGGAGATGTTCGTCGGTGTCGGCGCCAGCCGGGTCCGCGACCTCTTCGAGCAGGCCAAGTCGAACGCGCCGGCGATCGTCTTCGTCGACGAGATCGACGCCGTCGGCCGGCACCGTGGCGCCGGCATGGGCGGCGGCCACGACGAGCGGGAGCAGACCCTCAACCAGCTGCTGGTCGAGATGGACGGCTTCGACACCAAGGGCGGGGTCATCCTGATCGCCGCCACCAACCGGCCCGACATCCTCGACCCGGCGCTGCTGCGCCCGGGCCGCTTCGACCGGCAGATCCCGGTCGACGCCCCCGACATGGAGGGCCGCAAGGCCATCCTGCGGGTGCACGCCAAGGGCAAGCCGTTCACGCCCGACGTCGACCTCGACTCGGTCGCCCGGCGGACCCCCGGCTTCAGCGGCGCCGACCTGGCCAACGTGATCAACGAGTCCGCGCTGCTCACCGCCCGCAAGGACCAGCGGGCGATCACCAACGACTCCCTGGAGGAGTCGATCGACCGGGTGATCGCCGGTCCGCAGCGGCGGACCCGGGTGATGAGCGACCAGGAGAAGAAGATCACCGCGTACCACGAGGGTGGGCACGCGCTGGTCGCCTGGGCGCTGCCGCACGCCGCGCCGGTGCACAAGGTGACCATCCTGTCCCGGGGCCGGTCGCTGGGCCACACCCTGGTCCTGCCGACCGAGGACAAGTACACCCAGACCCGGGCCGAGATGATCGACACCCTGGCGTACGCGCTGGGTGGCCGGGCCGCCGAGGAACTCGTCTTCCACGAGCCCACCACCGGCGCCGGCAACGACATCGAGAAGGCCACCCAGTTGGCCCGCGCGATGATCACCCAGTACGGCATGAGCTCCAAGCTCGGCGCGATCAAGTACGGCACCAGCGGGGACGAGCCGTTCCTCGGCCGCAACATGGGCCACGAGCGGGACTACTCCGACGCGGTGGCCGCCGAGATCGACGGCGAGATGCGGGCGCTGATCGAGCTCGCGCACGACGAGGCCTGGGAGATCCTGGTGGAATACCGGGACGTCCTCGACAACATCGTGCTCGAGCTGATGGAGAAGGAGACCCTCTCCACGGCCGACATGGCCCGTATCTGCGCCCGGGTGGCGAAGCGCCCGCCGATGGCCCCCTACCACGGCTTCGGCAAGCGTCAGCCCTCCACCGAGCCGCCCGTGCTCACCCCCGCCGAGAAGGAGACCCTCAAGGCGCAGGCCCAGGCCGACGGCGCCGCGGTCGGCGGGTCCCCCTCGAACAACTCGGACGGTACGCACTGAGCACCGACCCGACGGCCAGCTCCCACGACCGGGGGCTGGCCGTCTCCGCGACCGAGCCCGAAGACGACGCGCTCGACTACGTCGCCGCCCGCCTGATCAGCGGCAAGCTCACCGGCCGGCCGGTGGAGGAGAGCGTCGACCTGGGCCGCATCGAGAAGGCGGTCCGGGAGATCCTCGTCGCCGTCGGCGAGGACCCGGACCGCGACGGCCTCCAGCAGACGCCGGCCCGGGTCGCTCGCGCGTACGCCGAGCTCTTCGCCGGCCTGCGGGTCGATCCGGCGCAGGTGCTCAGCACCACCTTCGAGGCCAACCACGAGGAGCTGGTGCTCGTCCGGGACATCGACGTGATGAGCCTCTGCGAGCACCACCTGCTCCCGTTCCGGGGCAGCGCGCACATCGGCTACATCCCGGGGCCGGACGGCCGGATCACCGGCCTGTCCAAGCTGGCCCGGCTCGTCGAGGTGTTCGCCCGGCGTCCACAGGTGCAGGAGCGGCTCACCTCGCAGATCGCCGACCTGCTGATGGCCAAGCTGGCCCCGCGCGGCGTCGTGGTGGTGCTCCAGTGCGAGCACATGTGCATGGCGATGCGGGGCATCCAGAAGTCCGGCGCCCAGACCATCACCTCGGCGGTCCGGGGCACCCTCCAGCACGACGCCAAGTCGCGCGCCGAGGCGATGTCACTGATCATCCCGCGCTGACCGCAGCGAAACAGGGCCCTTCCCGCCGGGAGGGGCCCTGTGCCGTGTCCGGGCTCAGTCGGCCAGCATGGCCAGCAGCAGGCCGGCCGCGGTCAGCACCGCCGGGACCAGGCAGACCAGCGCGCCGAAGCGCGGCGTCCGGTCCACCCGGTCCACCGGGCGGGGCCGGAACAGCCGGCCCACCGCGAGCCAGCCCAGCATGAACGCGACCGTCGGCAGCGGCAGCCCCACCACCAGCGCGAGCACGGTCACCGGACCGGTGCCGGTGGCGAGGAAGAGCACGAGCTGGACCAGCGGCACCAGCAGCGCCAGCGGGCCGTAGATCAGCAGGTTGCGGGGGCGCGCCGGCCAGCGGGCCAGCCGGGGCAGGCCGCGCGCGGCGAGGCTGTCGTCCGCCGCGTCCGCCCAGCCCCGGGCGGTACGCAGGGCGGCCAGCACGGCCGCCGGTCCGGCCGCCATCGGCCGGGATGCCTCGGTCACCTCCGGGGGCGTGGGCACCAGCGAGATGGCCGGCACGCCCAGCTCCCGCAGCCGCGACTGCTGCGGGGCGAGCCGCTCGCGGACCGCGGTCAGCTCCTCCCGGGCCGCCGCCACCGACCGGGCCTGCTCGCTCGCCGCGGTCGCCGCGGCGCGGCGTACGCCGTCGAGCTGGCGGGCGGCGGCCACGTAGTCGGCCCAGGCCGCCCCGGCCGGGTCCACGTCGACCGTCGGGCCGCCGGACCGGGGCGCGGGCACCGCCGTACCGGTCTCGCTCATGGTGCTACCCCCTCGCCGAACGGGACCAGCACCGTCCCCTGCTCGCCGGGACCGTCCCAGAGCACCGCCCGGCCCGGGCGGGGCCGCCAGAGCACCGGCCGGTCGAAGAGCTGTTCCAGCCGGCCGCCGGGCACGTCGGTGACCACCACGGCGGTGAGCTTGTCCACCTCGCCCTCCGGGCCGAGCAGCCCGGCCAGCGGCGCCACGGTGCGCCACCAGCCGAGCAGGTGCCGGCCGGCCGGCGGCCCCTCCAGCAGCAGCGTGCGCAGCAGCTCGGGCGGCAGTTCGGCGGCGTCCGGTACGTCCAGCCCGAACACCACCAGGTAGCCCGGCTCGTCCGCCGCCACCGCCGCCCGCAACCCGGTCACGTCGACGGTCTCCACCCGGTGCCGCCCGGCCAGCTCGGCGGCGAGCACGCCAGCCGGCTCGGCCGACCCGTTGGCCAGCGGGGCGAGCACGAACCGCGCGGCGCCGGGGTGCGCCGCCGCGGCGCTGCGGACCGCGGTGACCAGCAGCCGCTCGGCCTCCTCGTCCCGGCCCAGCACGGCCAGGTTCCGGCCGGCGGCCGGCCCGAGCGGCACGGCCACCGTGGAGCGCCGGACGTCCACCGCCCGGCCGAGCAGCGCGGCCGGCGCGTGCGCCCGGCCGGCCAGCGCGGCCCGGTGCCGCGGGTCGTTGGCGAGCAACGGGCGGGCGAACCCGGCGAAGACCACCGGCGGGGCGGCCCCCTCGGGCCGGGCCGACCAGAGCCGGTGCCGCAGATCGGCGAGGACCGCCGGATCGTCGTGCGGGTCCGGGAACCGGATCAGTCGCTCGTGGCCCCGGGTCGCGCCGCGCGGGCCGCCCAACCCGCCGGCAGTGTTCACCACCGCGCTGCCCACCGGCAGACCGGCCGCCGCGTCGTTGGTCGGCTCGAGCACGGCCGAACCGCCGGGCAGCGCCACCCGGACCGGGAACTGGCCGAGCAGCGGGTCGCGCGGGCCGCCGATGCACAGGTCGCCCTCGCCGGCCAGGACCAGGTGGATCCCGTACGACCGGGCGGCGCGGGCCAGCCCGTCCAGCCGGGCCAGCAGGTCGGCGGCGAGCCGGTCCCGCTCGCGCAGCAGCAGCGGGAAGTTGTCGATCACACAGACGATCCGGGGCAGCGACTGGTGCTGACGCAGCTCGGCGTAGCGCTGCCCGCCGGCCCGCCGGGCCGCCTCCTCCCGGCGGCGTAACTCGCCCTCCAGCTCGCCGAGCAGGTCCGCCACATATTCGCGGTCGGCGGCCATCCCGGCGGCCCGGACCTGCGGCACCCAGGACCGGTCCCGCTCGGTCTGGAGGAACTCCACGAAGGACTCGCCGTCGTCGAGGTCGGCCAGGTAGAGGACCAGCTCGTCCGGGCCGTACCGGGCGGCCAGGCCGAAGAGCGCGTCGGTGAGGAACGCCGACCGCCCGGCCTGCGAGCGGCCGCTGACCAGCCAGTGCGGGGTCAGCTCGGTGAAGCCCAGGCCGACCGGCCGCCCGGCGGCGTCCCCGACCGTCGTGGTGAGCCCGTCGACCGAGCTCTCCGCCCAGGGCTCGCCCTCCGGCAGCAGGTCGGTGAGGGCGAGGCGGGAGCCGTCCTCGATCTGCCGGACCAGCCGCCGGCACACCCCGGCGATCAGTTCCTCGGGCGGATCCTCGTCGAGGAAGATCGGGCAGTTCAACCCGCCCGGCGGCTCCGCCCCGGGGCTGCTGAATCCGGCCGCCGGCGGGTCGCCGACCAGCGCGTACGCGGTGCGCACCGCCAGCGGAGTGGCCTGCGGCAGCGGCGCACGGTCGGGCCAGCCGGCCACCACCAGGTGCAGCCCGGCCCGGGGACCCCGGGCGGCCAGCTCGGCGAGCCGGTCGAGATCGGACGGTGCGGCCCCGTCGGGCAGGGCGGCCACCACCAGCAGCAGCGTACGGTCGTGCCCGCGCTGGCGGGCGGTGCCGGCGGCCACCCACTGCTCGGCCTCGGCAAGCACCGCCCGGAGCCCGGGCAGGTCGGTGGCGGGCGGCGGCAGCAGGCCCGCGTCGGCCAGCGCCACGTAGCCGGCGAAGGTGGCGGCCGGGCCGCCGTCGACCGCGCGGGCCAGCAGGGCGCCGGCCGGGCTGGCCGCGAAGAGCCGCAGCAGCAGGGCCCGGAGCAGCCCGGCAACCCGCGGGTCGCCGGCGTCGGCGTCGATGCTCAGATGTCCACTGGCGAGCAGCGGCACCAGCGCGGGGAACCGGGCGTCGTCCAGCGGCGCGGCGGTGCCGACCCGGACGAAGGCGGGTGGGCCGTCCCCGGGCGGGGTCGTCGGGGCCAGTGTCTCCAGCGCGTCGCCGGCCCAGCCGGGCGCGGCGAGCGCCGCCGCGGCCCGGAGCCGCTCGGCCAGCTCGTACTGCCGGTGGTGGTCGGCGGGCGCGGGCCGGATCTCGTCGAGGATCCCGGCCGCCGCGGTCGCGGTGGCCTCGGCCCTGCGGTGCAGCGCGGCGGCCCGGCCGGCGCGGGCCTTCGGACTCGCCACCCGTCCACCTCTCTTTCCGAGGCCGACACTCCTCCCCGGGTGTGACGGTATCCCAGCCGGGGGCCGACCTCCGGGATGTCGGTCGGCGCGGTGTTCGGCTCGGCGGTGAGCAGCCTCACCCGCCGGCCCGCCAACCGGACCGTGCGGCGGTTCGCCACTATCCGTCAGTTCTGAGGCATTGGGTACGCGCCGCGCAGCCGATAGCCTCAGGAGGTGGAATCAGTGCAGCCCCCCGCCGGTTCCCAGGTCTCCCGCGTACCGGCGCAGCGGACCCCGCCCGAGCAGTTGGCGCCGCCCGCGCCCGCTCCGGCGCCGGTCCGCCCGAAGCGGCGGCTGCGCACCGTCCTCGCCGTGGTCGCCGGGGTGCTGGCGCTGGTCTGCGCCGGCGGGGCCATCGTCGGCTTCGTGCTGTACGACCGCGCTACTGCGCCCGACCGCAGCGCCCCGGACGTGGTGGTGGACAACTACCTCCGGGCGCTACTGGTGGACCGCAACGACACCAAGGCGCAGGAGTTCGCCTGTCCGGACCGAACGGACGTCGGCGACCTTCGCGCACTTCGTGACGATCTAGTTGCGCGGGAGAAGAGATTCGACACGGCGATCTCGGTGAGCTGGGGCGCGCTCAACGCCCAGCAGTCCGGTGATGTGGCCGTGGTCGAGGTTGATCTGATCATCTCGGCCCACGTCGACGGGATCTCGCAGAGCGATCGGCAGGGCTGGCGGTTCGAGACGCGGCGGAGCGACGGCTGGGGAGTCTGCGCGGCCGAGCGCACCGGGTGAGGCCGGTCCTACTCCAGCCACAGCAGGTGCACCGGCACCTCCAATGTGGTCGGCGCCTGGCCGAGCCAGGCCCAGCGGTACCACTCCAGCTCCGGGGTCACCCGGACGCAGATGTCCCCGTCGGCGCCGGAGTAGGTCTCGGTGACCGCGCGCAGGTCGCGCTGCTCCGTCGCACCGGTTACGTGCACCACGCGTCGACCGGTGACCGAGTCGGCCTCGAAGGCCGGGGTGGGCGGGCGCCGAGTGGGCGCGTCGAGCGAGACGAGCCGAATGCTCGACTCGGTCGGGCCGGCACTCGCCCGCCGCTCACCGATCGTCTCCACCCAGACCCGCTCCACCGGCACCAGCGGGGCGAAGACCTCCACCTGCTCGGACTCGGCGCGGTACCACTCGTGCTCCGGGATGACCGGCACGTAGGTCCGGCTGCCCTGCACCACCCGCTCGTCGGCGCGCAGGTCACCGCGCCAACCGAGGCCCGGCAGGCCGACCAGCACACGCCGGCCGCGCAGCTCGATCCGGCCGGTGGCCGGGACGATCTCGACGGGGCGGGGTGGGAGCGGAGCCCAGTCGGGCTGGTCCGCGAAGGGGTCGGGCAGCGGGTTGTTCATGGGCCGGTACGCCTCACGCGGTCCCGTCCACCGGAGCGCCCCGCTCGCGCATGAACGGCACCGGGTTGATCGCCCCCCGGCTGGAGCGGTCGCTCTCCACGTGCACCTCGAAGTGCAGGTGCGGACCGGAGGAGTTGCCGCTGGTGCCGGAGAGGCCGATCTCCTCGCCCGCCTCCACGAGCTGGCCCGGCACCACCCGGGGCCGCTCGATCATGTGGCAGTAGCGGGTGATGTAGCCGCCGGCGTGCAGGATGTCGACGAACCAGCCGCAGCCGCCCTTGCCCGGCCAGCCGTCCCGGTTACAGTCCCGCCGCCCCGAGCGGTCGGGGTCGCAGCGGGCCACCAGCACCCGGCCCGCCGAGGCGGCGTGGATCGGGGTGCGCTTGTCCGCGTCGAGGTCGACCCCGTTGTGGCTGGGCCGCTCCGCGGTGCGGAAGCCGGAGACCACGCCCCCGGGCAGCGGCGCGGTCCAGCCGGAGGCGGCGATCCGGGCCCCGGCGGCGGCGTCGCAGACCGCCTTGCCGGCGATCTCGACGGTCCGGGCGGCCCCGCCGGCCAGCGCGTCCACGATCCGGCCGGCCAGGTCCTCGTGCTTGGCGTAGGCGTCCGGGAAGGCACTGACCTGCACCCGCTGCGCCACCACGGTCAGCGGCCGCTGCTGCCAGTTCCGCACCTTGATCATCTTCTCGTAGAACTTCCGGGCCGCGTACGAGGGCGTCATCCGCTGCTGGACGCTGCCCCACCCGGGTCGCTGCTGGAACAGGCCGAGCGAGTCGTGGTCGGCGCCGACGCCCTCGTGCGGCAGGGCCAGCGACGCGCGCACGCTGCTGTTGGCGAGGTTGCGCAGCCCGGACTCCTGCATCGCGGTGGCCAGCGCGATCACCCAGCCGCGGGCGGGCACCTTCATGTCCTGCCCGACCTTGATGATGACGGCGGCGTTGCGGAGCTGGCCGTCACCGTACTCGGTGAAGCGCGGCATGTCCCCGGTGAGATTCACCTGGTAGGCCGGGTCGCAGGCCAGGCCGGCGAGCACGCCGTCCTTCTGGTCGCCGCCCAGTTCGGTGAGGAGGAAGGCGCCCGCGCCGCCGACGCAGCAGAGCAGGGTGAGCACCGTGGTGACCGCGGTGACCAGCACGCCGACCCGCCGTTTGCGGCGGACCGGCGCGGTGCCACCGGACGCGGCGCTCACGGCCGCTCCCAGTCGACCGCGTCCACCAGCCACGACCCGTCCGGGGCCACCAGTTCGAGCCGGAGCCGGCCGTCGTCGAGCGGGACCAGCGCTTCCACGAAGGACTCGGTGCGGGGCCGGAGGGTCACCGCGCCGGTCATCCGGCGGGCCGGCACGGTCTCCGGGTCGGCGCCGGTCATCTTCTCGATGAGCGCGGGCGTGGAGAGCGGCCGCAGCCGGGCCTGCCAGGCCTCGCCGCTGCTTCCTGGGCCGGTCAGCCAGGCGGTGGTGAACCGGCTCGCGGTCTGCTCGGGGGTGGCGTCGCCCGGTCGCGTCTTCGGGGAGACCGCCGCCGGCGGGCTCGCCAGCACCCCGTCGTCACCGGCATGCGGGTCCACCGTGCTGATCGGCTGGCTCGGGCGGGTGCTCAGGCCGGTGGTCGTGTCGACCGGACCGGAAACCAGCCGGGCCGCGCCGATCACGCCGAAGACCAGGACGGCGATCACCAGCGCCACGCCGAGCCGGGACCGGAGTACCCGGGTGACCAGGAATTCCAGCGCCCGCCGCACCGGGCTCACCGCGCCTCGGAGCGGACCCGCGGCGCCGGCTTCGGCGCCGGGGTGCGGTCGGCCGAGTCCGGCCGGTAGACGGCGAAGGAGGGTGCCTCCTCGGGCACGTCGGGCCCGGTCCAGCCCGCCGGCTGGCGGCGGGGCCGGGGCGCAGCGCCGCGGCGCCCGGACCGGGACTCGGCCGCCTCCTCGGGGCGCTCCCGCCCGTCGGGCCGGTCCCGTTCGATCGCCGTGACGGTGTGCGCCGGGTCCTCGTGCCGGGCCTCCGGCCGGAGGCTGCGCTGGTCGGCCGACACGCCGCGCCGCCGCCCCATCGCCGGCTCGGCGGTGCCGCCCGGCTCGGCCACGTCGAGACGGGCCGCGATGCGCATGTCCCGGAAGAACCGCCGGTGCCAGGAGCCGGCCGAGCTGACCGCCTCGCTGCTGTCCTTGCCGCCGAGCTGGGTGATCCGCCGGTAGGGGCGGAGCAGCAGCCAGCCCACCACACCGCAGAGCCAGACCAGGACCACCTGGAGCCAGCCGGGGAGAGTGGGAGTGTTCATGATCAGATCCACCGCGAACAGGTAGATGGCAGCGCCGGTGCCGAAGATGGCGATGTTGAAGACCGCGGCGACCACCGCGTTCGCCAGCCGCCGGAGCCCGGCGCTGGCCGGGCGCATCAGCCCGACCGTGCCCAGGATCGGCGCGGCGATCACCGCCCAGCGGAAGATCAGGAAGCCGAGCAGCACCAGCAGTGAGGCGGTCAGGTCGAACATCGCGAAGAGCAGAGAGGCCAGCACGGCGATGAAACCGGCCCCGATCCGGTCCATGTCCCGGACGCCCTGGAGGTACTCGTAAGCCTCCGGATCCTCCGACTTGATCTGCTCGGCCACCCGGGCCCACTGCTGCTGCTTGGCCTTGATGGTGGCCTCGCGCGTCGCCGGGTTCTGCCGGAGCTTCTCCGCCTCCTCCCAGGAGAGGGACTTGGCGTCGTAGAGCGCCGGGCCGTACTTCTTGGCGGTCTCGCTGTCGGCCGAGCCGAGGACGCCGCGCAGCCAGTTCCGGTAGAGCATGGTTTCGGTCGCGGTGTCGCTGGCACGGACCGCGGGCGGGCGCTTGTCGACACAGGCGTCCCGGTTCGGCAGGGCGCACTTGTCCGGGGGAATATCCCTGGACGCCGGACCGACGGCGTCGTGCACCACGCCGAGGGTGGTGATCAGGGTGTTGTCCGCGATGTTCGCCGACTTGACCGGCCAGGCGGCCAGGGCGGTCACCGCCACCATCACCAGGATCGCCCAGCCGGCCGTGGTCATGGCGTTGCTCATGTCCGACTGGCGCGACCGCCAGAGCAGGTAGAGGCCGACCACGCAGATGGTGATGATGCCGAAGACGCTGAACACCTTCTGGTAGACGGCCTTGGTGGCCTGCTCGACCAGCGGGTCGGCCCAGCGCCACATCGTCCGCGGGTCCCAGGCGCGTTCGCGCAGCGCGTTCGAGGCGCCGATGATCGCGTTGGCGAACATGAACTCGCCGTTCGCCACCATGGTCGTGAAGCGGTAGTCCGGATGCAGCACGGAGGACGCGCAGCCGCCGTCGACGTCGTACGTGGTGTAGCTGTACCCGGCGTACCCGTAGTCGCTGTAGAGGCCCTTGGGGCCGGGCTGCTTGGCGGAGTCGGGGCGGGAGGCGAACCAGCCGGCCAGGCCGGAGTCGGGCGCGCCGGGCACGGGCGCGTTGCGGCACTCGACCTGGTCCTCGCTGACCGCCTTGAGCTTGGCGACGCAGGCGCGGAAGTCGGCCTGCCACTCCTTGGTGCTGCACAGCTCGGCCCGGGCCTGGGCGGCCGGCACGGCGGCGTACGCGGGTGTCGCCCCGACCAACGGCCAGGCGATGGTGGCCCCGGCCAGTACGCCGAGCGCGAGGAGGAGCGCCGCGATCCGTGCCCGGGCCCTCGCCATGTCACGCCTCCAGATCAGCCAGGACGGTCGGTAGCTGCCCGGCGGCCTGGGCGACCGCGGCGGGGGTGGTGTCCAGGTGCTCCAGCAGCCCGTCGACGTACGACACGTCGACCCGGACCTTCTGCACGCGCCCGTCGACGTCGCGCATGACGAACTCGCGGAAGCCGAGCCGGGCGGCCGAGCCGCTGTCGGCCTGGGACAGCGAGGCGAGGGTGGCCTCGTAACCGTCGTTGACCGGCACGCGGAGCAGCCGCAGCGCCTCGGAGGCGATCTCGGTGTCCTCGGCGATCCGGCCCACGAAGACGGTGGAGACCAGGTTCTGCACGTCGAGACCGAGGATGTCCTTCGGGTTCTGCGAGGCGACCAGCGCGGCCAGGTTCCACTTGCGGGAGTCGCGGGCGAGGCGGACCAGGAACGACCGGCCGGAGCGCCAGCCCTCCATGAAGTGCGCCTCGTCCAGGCCGACCAGCTTTCGGGAGGACATCGAGCCGCCGTAGCAGCGGCGGACGGCGAGCCGGTGCGCGGTGTGCAGCATCGGCAGGGCCAGCGCCTCCTCGGCCGACCAGTACTCCCGCTCGATCTTGAGGTCGGGCAGCCGGAGCCCGGCCATGGTGATCACGGTGAGCGCCGCGTCGGCGCCGAGCAGCCCCTCCGGCGGCCGGCCGAAGAAGAGCATGGCCAGCGGCATCTCGGCGGTGTCGAGGAGCAGGTTGGCCAGCTCGCGGCCGGCGTCGTCGTCCAGCCCCTGGAGGCAGGCGACCACGTCGTCCAGGGTGGAGGTCTCCTCGGCCGGCACCTGGCGTACGGCGTGCCGGAACAGGGTGGCGGTGGACGCCTCCCGGGCCACCTGCGGCGGCACCAGCATCATGCAGATGTCCTGCACCAGCATCCGGCGCTCGGCGCGTGCGTTGGAGACCGCGATCTCGAACTCCCGGTCGCCGGGCGCCCCGGCGCCGAACTCGCTGCGCAGCGGGGTCGGGATCAGCGCGTAGGGGGCCAGGGTGCCCTGCTCCGAGCCGGTCAGGTTGAGCACCCGCGAGTACGGCTTCAGCTCGGGCATGGCGCAGAGCCGGGCCAACGGGCCGGACGGGTCGAGCAGGGTCACCTGCACGCCGCGCCGGGCGGCCAGGTAGCCGAGCGCGCCGAGCAGGGTGGACTTGCCACCACCCGGCTCGGCGACGAAGACGGCGAGGCCGGAGCGCTCGCGTACCTCCATCGGGAAGTGCAGGTCGAGGAAGACCGGGCGCCGGCAGGTGCCCGCGGTGCGGCCGATCAGGTCACCGCGCCGGTCGCCGACCGTGGAGGCGGCCTGGGGCAGCGCGGCGGCCAGCAGGTTGACCGGCATCCGCCGGACGTAGCCGGTGTTGGCGATCGGCTCGCCCGGGATGAACTCGCGGGCCAGCCAGTCCTGGTTCTTCGGGTGCTGGAGCGAGATGCGCAGCTCCCGCGAGTAGAGCTGGATGAGCCGGCGGGCCCGTTCCAGGCACTCCTCGCGGGTCCGGCCGCCGACCGCGATCCGGTGCCAGCCGTGCGCGCGGGCCGAGTCCACGGGCAGGCCGGTGGTCATCTCGTCGCCGATCACCAGCGCCCGCTTGGCCAGGCGCTCCAGCTCGGGCGGGGCGTCGATGCCGTGCTCGGCGTAGTCGAGCTGCTGGGAGCGGATCATCCGGAGCCGGTGTTCGAGGTTCCGGAAGGAGTCGCCGGGGCCGAGGATGTCGACCCGGGTGGAGAGCTCCATCGGCCACGGCAGCCGCTCGTGGAAGTGCAGCCAGGGTTCGTGCCGCTCGGGGATCTCCAGCGGTTCCATCCGGCCGACCGCGAGCACGGCGACGTGCCGCTCCTCGCCGGTCATCCGGTTGACCAGCTTGACCGTCGAGCCGTACGGGGTGCGGTAGCGCTCGACCTGCTCGGTGAGGGCCAGCAGGTCGCCGCGTTCCCACCGGCCGTTGGTGATCGGGGAGAGCACGCCGGGCGGTGCCATGCAGAGCGCCACCGAGCGGTAGAGCAGCCACTCCAGTTCCTGCGCGGTGACCCGGCGGCCGCGCATGCCGAACGCGCCGAGCACCTCGTCGAACTGCTCGACGGTGCGGCCCAGCCGGCGCCGCTCGCCGTCGGCGGTGCCCCGGCCGAAGGTGCGCAGCAGGCGCTCGGTGAGCGAGTCGCCGAGCGACCGGCGGGCGAAGGTGACGCCGAGGTAGGTCTGCCCCTCGGCGTGGTTGACCGCCATGAGGTGCCGCTGCGCGGCGACCAGGTGGTCGGCCCAGCCGGTGGTGCCGGGCACGTCGGGCAGCGGGGCGGCGGTGTGCGCGTCGATGGTGCGGGCCCACTCGTCGGCCGGGAACGGCCGGGTGGTGCGGCGCAGGTGCAGCCGGAAGCCGGCCAGGCCGGCGTACTGCTCGGAGATCGCGGAGAGCAGCGCCTCGCGCTCGGCGTCGGGGCGGAAGGCCCAGCGCACCTCGGGCAGCCAGTACCAGGCGGTGACCGTGTTGGGGGTGAAGGTGAGGTGGCCGGCGATCTCGGTGATGGCCAGCTCGACCGCGGGGTCGCGGTCACTGAACTTGATCTTCGGGGCCCGGACCGGCTTGGCGGGCCTGCCGCTGCGCTCCGGGGACCGCTGCCGGGGCGGGGCCACCTCGCGGCTGGGCGGCGGGGCCACCTCGCGGGTGGCCGCGGCCGCCACCTCGCGCCCGTTCGGCCGGGCCGGCTCGGCCCGCCGCCGGTCGGCCCGGCGGCCGGGGCGCTCGACCGGAGCCTCGGGCTCGGTCGGCTCCGGCTCCACGGTGGACCGGAGCGCCGGGAGCCGGTCGCCGACCTGGTGCGGCACCCGGGTACGGGCGGCCGGCGCCGGTTCGAGGGCGGGCCGCTCCGGCGGTGCGGGGGCGGCGTACGCCGCCGGGCGGGCGGCCTCGGGCGCCTCGCGCGGCCGGCCCACCGGACGGACGCCCGGCAGGTTCTCCCGGAGTCGGGCGGCCGGCGGCTCGTCCTCGGGCAGGGCTGGCGGCAGGGCCGGCTCCACCGGCTCGACCGGAGCGGCGTGCTGGTGCGGGATCGGCGGGGCCGGCTCTGCCGGTTCTGCCGGAGCGGAGTGCTGGTGCGGGATGGGCAGCGCCTCCCGGCCGACGCCACGCCGGGGCGGCGCCACCACCGGTTCCACCGGGGCCGGTGAACCGGCGGGCGGGATCGCCGGCCGGCTGGCCCGGGACTGCGCGCCACCGAAGAGGTCGAGGAAGGGGGAGTCGATGTCACCGCTGTCGGCGACCACCGGTTCCCGCTGCTCGGTGCCGCGCGGGGCCAGCGGCCGGGGCGGCTGGAAGACCCCGACGCGACCGTGGTGCGGGCTGGTCACCAGGGCCGGGTCGAGGGCGGCCTCATCCAGCTCCTCGTCCGGTGGGTAGTCGAACGATCGCGCACGGTTACCGTAGGGCCCGGCCGGACGTCCGGCCGGGGAACCCGGCGTGGAAGAGCGACTCATGCGACCGCCTCACCCGCGTCGTTCGTCTGCGCCGTCGGCGTACGCCCGGTCATGCCAGTTCCTCCCGGATCCTGATCCGGCTCGCGACGAGGCGCGGGTCGCGCAGCTCGGCGGCCGGCTCCCGGGTGCGTCGCCAGTCGGTCAGCGCGGTCCGGATGACCATGCGCGCCGGCCGGTCCGGGTCGACGTACCGGAAGATGAACGAGGTCGTCACGATGGCGAGCGAGATCTCCCAGGCGGGAAAGAGCTCGACCTGGAGCGTGAACAACCAGTGGATGAACATGTAGAGGGGTACGAGCAGCATGAACAGGCCGTACTGGGCGTACGGCAGGTGGACGGGAAGGGTGTACCCGGGCGGCCCCAGGTAGACGAGGCGTGCCCGGTAGATGTCGTCGTCGGTGCGCAGCCGCATCGTCGCCCAACGCCTATTCGAAGATCAGGTTGATCAGGTAGTCGCCGACGAAGAACAGCGTGGCGGCGCCGGCGATGAAGGCCAGCCCGATGATCGCGATGGCCGAGCTGGTCAGCACCTTGGAGATCTCGCCCCGGCTGGCCCGGCCGATGAAGATCACGCCGAGCACCGCCAGCAGGATCGGGGCGATCTTGCTGGCGAAGAAGGAGACGACATTGTTGGTGTCGATGCCCTTGGGAGCCGGCTCGGCGAGTGGAGTCGACGCCAAGGTGTGGAGCGCGTGGTCGACGGCGGCGGACGCCGTCCCCATGAGCTCGATGGCGATCACTGGAAAACCTCCCCAAGGTCGCGGCCGGCGGCGCCGCGGTGGTGCACGTGGGCAAAGCCTGGCGGGATGGTGCTCGTACCACACAGCGTCGACGACGCTGGGTTCGTCACCCACCACGGAGGGTGGTGAGTATTGGGGGGATTGGTCCCGCTTCGGCCCTCCCTCCAGGCTTCGCCATCTCAATGCTGGGCAATTCCAAAGCGTACGGCCCGGTTACCTTTGCGACAACCCGCGAAGAGTCGACCCGGAACGGACCTGACGACCGATCGTACACCTGTTCCAATCCGCACGTCAGAGGCGTCGTCCGCCGGGGTCGCCCGGGCCGCCGGACGCCCTGCTGGTGACCGGTACTGTCGGGGCCGTGACCGATCTGGTACGGGCGGAGACCCCGGTGGTGATGGGCGTCCTCAACGTCACGCCCGACTCCTTCTCCGACGGCGGCAGATACGCCGACCTCGACGCCGCCGTCGCACACGGAGTGCGACTGCGCGCGGCCGGCGCCGACCTGGTCGACGTGGGCGGCGAGTCCACCCGGCCGGGCGCCGACCGGGTCGACGCGGAGACCGAGACCGCCCGGGTGCTGCCGGTGATCCGCGAGCTGAGCGCCGCCGGCATCCCGGTCAGCATCGACACCAGCCGGGCCCGGGTGGCCGAGGCCGTCCTCGCCGCCGGTGCCGATGTGGTCAACGACGTCTCCGGTGGCCTCGCCGACCCGGACATGGCCCGGGTGGTCCGCGACGCCGGCTGCCCCTGGGTGCTCATGCACTGGCGGGGCCACTCGCGCGAGATGCGGGACCTGGCGCGCTACACCGACGTGGTTGCCGACGTGCGGGCCGAGCTGAGCCGGCGGGTCGACGAGGCGCTGGCCGCCGGGGTGGCCGCCGACCGGATCATCGTCGACCCGGGGCTGGGCTTCGCGAAGACCGCCGCGCACAACTGGGAGCTCAGCGCCCGCCTGCCCGAGTTGGTCGACCTCGGCTTCCCGGTGCTGTTCGGGGCGAGCCGCAAGTCCTACCTGGGCCGGCTGCTCGCCGACGCGGACGGCAACCCCCGCCCCACCGCCGAACGGGAGGCGGCCACCGTCGCCACCAGCGTCCTCGCCGTGGCGGCCGGCGCCTGGGGGGTACGCGTGCACGACGTCCAGGGCACCGCCGACGCGCTCGCCGTCTGGCGGGCGACCGGCCGCCCGCGCCTGGCCCGGCCCACGGGAGACGAGGGAAACCGATGAGCGCAGGGAACGAGCTTGCGAGTCCCGCGGTCGCGAATGAAAGGGGGGCTCTGATGAGCGACCGGATCGAGCTGACCGGCCTGCGCGCGCACGGCCGGCACGGCGTCTACGACTTCGAACGCGCCCAGGGGCAGGAGTTCGTGGTCGACGCGGTGCTCGAACTCGACCTGGCCCCGGCCGCCGAGTCGGACGAGGTGACCGACACCGTGCACTACGGCGAGCTGGCCGAGAAGCTGGTCGCCGTGGTCACCGGCGAGCCGGTCAACCTGATCGAGACGCTCGCCGACCGGCTGCTCGCCGTCTGCCTGGCCGAGCCGCTGGTCGCCGCCGCGACGGTCACCGTGCACAAGCCGGAGGCCCCGATCCCGCACGCCTTCCGGGACGTGGCGGTGACGATGCGGCGTACCCGATGACCCGGGCCGTGCTGTCGATCGGCAGCAACCTGGGCGACCGCCTCGCCCACCTGCGCGCCGCGGTCGCCTCGTTCGGCGACGCCGTGCTGGTCGTCTCCGGTGTCTACGAGACTCCACCGTGGGGGGACGCCGACCAGCCCGCGTACCTCAACGCGGCGCTGCTGGTCGGGGACCCGGCGGCGACCCCGCGCGACTGGCTGGCGCGGGCCCGGGCCGCCGAGGCGGCGGCCGGCCGCACCCGCGACCCGGAGCGGCGGTTCGGGCCGCGCACCCTCGACGTGGACGTGATCGCGGTCTGGGACGCCGCCGGGGAGCCGGTGCTCAGCGCGGACCCGGAGCTGACTTTGCCGCACCCCCGGGCTCACCTACGCGCCTTCGTGCTGCGGCCGTGGATCGACATCGAGCCGCACGGCCGGCTGCCCGGGCACGGCTGGCTGACCGACCTGCTCAACGCCGAGCCACTCGCCTCCGACGCGCTGGAACTCAGTCCGCGCCCCGATCTGGCGTTAGAGTCGGACACATGACCCTGTGGAGCCGGACGGCATGAGCCAGGCGCAGTCCCCGCGCGACCCCCACCGTTTCCGGATGGGTCCGACCCGGATCTCCACGCTGGTGGTGGCCGCCCTGGCCGCCGCCGCGCTGGCCTGGCTGCTGATCAGCACCTTCTACTACGAGATGGCCCCCGACCTGCCCTGGCTGCCGGTGGTCACGCTGGCCGGCCTGGCCGTGCTGGAGGCGTACGCGGCGGTCAACACCCGAGGGCGGATCGAGCGCCGTCCCGGGCGGGACCCGGTGAACCCGCTGCTGGTCGCCCGGTTCGTGGTGCTGGCCAAGGCGTCCGCCCTGGCCGGGGCCATCTTCGCCGGCTTCTACGCCGGGCTGACCGCCTGGCTCTTCGTGGAGCGGACCAACGCCGCCATGAGCGACCGGCCGGCCGGCGGGGCCGGCCTGCTCGCCTCGCTCGCCCTGGTCGCGGCGGCGCTCTGGCTGGAGCGGTCCTGCCGGGTGCCCGAGCAGGAGGACGACGAGGATCGCGAGCCCGGCGACCGGGAGACTCCGCGCGGCCGGCTCTGATCAGGGGTTCCCAGCACCTCCCCCCGCAGGTACCGTGCCTGGCGACCGGAGAGCAACGGCCGCCGCCGGTCCGCCCGAGCGTCGGACCGCACCGCCGGCCATGTGGGAGGCGCGGGCCATGGGGTACGACGAGACGGGCCGGAACGCGCCGGCGGAGGCGTCGTCCGGCGTGCCCGCGACGGTGCTGGAGAACGTCTTCGACGACCCCTCCCACGGCGAGCCCGGCCGGGACCGGATCGCCGTGCACGTGGTCTGGGAGTTCCTGCTGCTGGCCGGGCTGACCGCGGTGACCTGGCTGCTCTGGCGCGAAAACGCCGACGCGCTGCGCGGCGGCGCGCTGAAGACGCTGCTGGTCGACGTGGCCGGCCTCGGGCTGCTCACCCTGGCCGCCGGGCTCAGTCTGCGGGCCGCCGCGGTCAACCTGGCGATCGGCCCGGTCGCCGTGGCCGCCGCGCTGCACTTCGCCGAGCAGGGCGACCGCGGGATACGGGAGGCGCTGCTCCCGGCGCTGGTGGTGGCGGCGCTCGGCGGGCTCGCGCTGGCGGTGGCCGTGGTGGTGCTGCACGTGCCCGCCTGGGCGGCCAGCCTGGCCGGCGCGGCCGGCGTCATCGTGTACATCGAGCGGCGGACCACCCCGATCGTGGTCCAGGGCGGCTACGACCCCCGACGCACCGCCCTCTACCTCTTCCTCGGCTTCGCCGCGGTGGCCGTCCTCGGCGGGCTCTTCGGTGCGATCAAACCGGTCCGCCGGCTGGTCGGGCGATTCCGGCCGGTCGCCGACCCGGCCCGACGGCGGGGCGCCGTGGCCGCCACGGTGACCGCGCTGGCGCTGATCGGCTCGGCGGTCCTGGCGGTGCTCGGCGGGGTGCTCATCGCGGCGAACGGGGACGGGCCGGTGGCGCCCGTCACCGGGCTCGACTGGTCGGTGCTGGCGATCGGCGCGGTGATGCTCGGCGGCACCAGCGCGTACGGCCGCCGGGGCGGGATCTTCGGCGCCCTGTTGGCGGTCTGCACGGTGGAGGTCTTCCTGGCCTGGGCCGTGGCGCAGGACTGGGAGATCAGCCGGTGGGCGGTCGGCGGGGCCACGCTCGGCGCCGGGCTGCTGGTCACCCGGCTGGTCGAGACGTTCGGCCGGCCGCGACCGGCGCCGCCGGGGGCGGT
Source organism: Micromonospora sp. NPDC023966 (assembly GCF_040639095.1). Taxonomy (NCBI): domain Bacteria; kingdom Bacillati; phylum Actinomycetota; class Actinomycetes; order Micromonosporales; family Micromonosporaceae; genus Micromonospora; species Micromonospora sp. NPDC023966. The sequence goes on from NZ_JBEZZJ010000004.1 coordinate 131,673, forward strand.
TCCGACCGGGCCGAGCGGCGACGGCACGATCAGCACCGGCTGGGCGCTGACCCCGCCACCGGAGCCGGCCGACGCCTGGCCGTCGGTGCTGCCGGTCCGCACCACCGACACCGTCGACTCGTGGGAGTCGCCGCGCTGGGAGAGCGAACCGCGGCGCTGGGACGCCGGGGACCGCTGACCCGGGCCCGACCGGCCTCGGCGTCGCGTCCGGCGGGTCCGGAGCTGATCTCGCCGGTTAGGCTCGGCGGCATGACGCACACTCCTGCCCCCGGCGGCCGCACCTTCGACGAGCTGGACAAGCTCTCCACCGAGGAACTGCGCGAGCGGGCGTTCCACCTGGCCCGGGAGCGTCGCGACGTCGAGTTCTTCTGGTCGGTGCTGCGGCACATGCCCAACGCGGACGAGGCCTCGGTCCTGGACGGCGCTCCCAACTCGGTCGGGCCGATCATCGACGAGGCCAACGCCCTGTGGCGGGAGATGACCGGGCACGGCTACGAGGAGTCCGCGCCGCTGCTGCGGGCCGCCTTCATCGACTACCTGCTGAAGCACTAGGCGATGACCACCCGCCGACCCTCGGCGGTTTCACGGGTACGCAGGTTTGCCCGGCGCGGTGGGCCGGGAACTGACCGCTCCATGGCCCTCACCAACCGCCCCCGCACCATCAGCGCGTACGGCACGGCCGCCGGCACCGGCACGCTCGCCGTACTCCTGCTCGTGGCGGTCTGCGGCAGCCCGACGTACGTGGGCTGGGTGCAGGGCCACACCGACCCGACCGGGGCCGGCGGGTGGTTCCTCCGGCTGCTGGCCTGGCCGGCCTGGCGACTGCACGCCGACGACCCGTCGCAGGGCGTGCTCGCCACCAACCTGCGGGCGATCCTGCTGATCGTGCTGGCCGCGGCGCTGCTCTACGTGCTGCCCGGCCCACAGGTGGCCCGGGTGGAGAGCTCGGCCAGCCAGTTCTTCTCCGGCTGGGGGGCCTACGCCCTGGCCGCCGGCTGCACGGCCCTGCTGGCCACCCTCCTCGGCCCGCACGGCTCGCTCTTCGCCGCCTTCCAGGCCGCCAGCACCGGAGTCACCTACGGCTTCTTCGCCGGCTGGATCGTCGGCCTGGCCAGCCTCGGCGGCCGAGCCTGATCGCTGGATCGTCGGCCTGGCCAGTCCGGTCCGCCCGGCGCGGCCGAGCCTGATCGCTGGATCGTCGGCCTGGCCAGTCCGGTCCGCCCGGCGCGGCCGAGCCTGACCGCTGGATCGTCGGCCTGGCCAGTCCGGTCCGCCCGGCGCGGCCGAGCCTGACCGCCTGAGCGGTCAGTCCAGCACGCCGAGGCCCAGCACCCGGGCCCGGGTGAGCAGTCCCACCGGCCGGCCATCCTCGGTGACCACCGCCTGCTCGGCGCCGGAGGTGAGCAGCCCGCCCAGCGCGTCGTACGCCGAGCCGCCCAGCGGCACGGTCGGCAGGCCGGCCCCGCCGTCGGCCGGGAGCGGGTCGAGCACCTCGCGGGTCACCGGGGTGACCGCGAGCCGGCGGATGCCGCGGTCGGCGCCGACGAACTCGCGGACGAACGGCGAGGCGGGCGACCCGAGCAGGGCGGCCGGGGTGTCGTACTGCTCCAGCCGGCCGCCCTGGGAGAGCACCGCGATCCGGTCGCCCAGCCGGACCGCCTCATCGAGGTCGTGGGTGACCAGCACGATGGTCTTGCGGACCTCGGCCTGCAGCCGGAGGAACTCCTCCTGGAGCCGGGTCCGGACGATCGGGTCGACGGCCGAGAACGGCTCGTCCATCAGCAGCACCACCGGGTCGGCGGCGAGCGCGCGGGCCACCCCGACCCGCTGCCGCTGCCCGCCGGAGAGCTCGTGCGGGTAGCGGCGGCCGAACTGCCCCGGGTCGAGGCCAACCAGCTCCAGCAGCTCGTCCACCCGGGCGCGGGTCCGCTCCCGGGGCCAGCCGAGCAGCCCGGGGACGGTGGCCACGTTGGCGGCGACGGTCTGGTGCGGGAAGAGGCCGACGTTCTGGATCACGTAGCCGATCCGGCGACGCAGCGTGACCGGGTCGACCTGGGTGACGTCGTCGTCGCCGAGCAGGATCTGCCCGCCGGTGGGCTCGATCAGCCGGTTGATCATCCGCAGCACGGTCGACTTGCCGCAGCCGGACGGGCCGATCAGCACGACGAGCTCGCCGGCCTTGACCTCCAGGCTCAGCTCCCGCACCGCCTCCGTGCCGTCCGGGTAGCGCTTGCGGATGCGCTCCAGCGTGATCGAGGCCGCGCCCTGTCCGGCGCCCGGGGTAACGTCCACGTGTGTCCCTCCACCTGAGCTACCGGGCCGCGCCGGGTAACCCATGGTTCTCCTGGCAGTACGTGCGGGACAACTCTGACACGATCCTGGCGGCGCTGCGTGAGCACACCTGGCTGACCGCCCGGGCGGTGCTGATCGCGGCGCTGGTGGCGCTGCCGCTCGCGGTGGCCGCCTACTGGTTCCGCTCGCTGGCCGCGCCGATCCTGGCGCTGACCGGGGTGCTCTACACGATCCCGTCGCTGGCGCTGTTCGCCTTCCTCGCGCCGTACCTGGGCATCGGCGCGATCACCGTGCTCACTGTGGTGGCGCTCTACGCGCTGCTGGTCATCGTGCGCAACGTGCTGGCCGGGCTGAACCAGGTGCCGCCCGAGGTGCGGGAGGCCGCCGAGGGCATGGGATACGGCCGCTGGGGCCGGCTGTTCCGGATCGAGCTGCCGCTGGCGCTGCCCGGCATCCTCACCGGCGTACGCCTGGCCACGGTCTCCACGGTGGCGCTGGTCACAGTGGGGGTGGTGGTCGGCCGCGGCGGCCTCGGCCAGCTGATCTTCGCCGGCTTCCAGAACAACTTCTACAAGGCGCAGATCATGACCGGCACCGTGCTCTGCGTGCTGCTGGCGCTGGTGCTCGACCTGGTCCTGGCCGGCGTCGGCCGGTTGCTCACCCCCTGGCTGCGAGGGCGGAGCTCATGAACCCGGTGCAGCAGGCGGTCGTCTGGCTGAACGACCCGCTGAACTGGACCAACCCGGGCGGCATCCTGGACCGGCTGGGCGAGCATCTGAGCATGTCGGCGCTGGCGGTGCTGCTCGGCTGCCTGGTGGCCTGGCCGATCGGGCTCTGGCTCGGCCACACCGGCCGGGGCGGTGGCCTGGTGCTGCTGGTGTCCAACGTCACTCTCGCCATCCCGACCCTGGCCCTGCTGACCATCCTGCCGCTGACCTTCCTCGGCTTCGGCCGGCCGGCGGTGGTGGTCGCGCTCGCGGTCTTCGCGGTGCCGCCGCTGCTGGCCAACGCGTACACCGGGGTGCGGCAGGCCGACCCGGAGGCCCGGGACGCGGCGCGCGGGATGGGGCTCTCCGGCGGGCAGGTGCTGCGCCGGGTGGAGTTGCCGCTCGCGGTGCCCTACCTGGCGGCCGGGTTCCGCACCGCCGCCGTCCAGGTGGTGGCCACCGCGGCGCTGGCCTCGTTCGTCAACGGCGGTGGGCTCGGGCAGATCATCCGGGCCGGTTTCGGACTGGACATCGCGGCCGGCGGCGGCCAGATCGTCGCCGGCGGCGTGCTGGTGGGCGGGCTGGCGCTGCTCGTCGAGGGGGTGCTGGCGGTGGTCGAGCGCCTGGTCACGCCGCGCCCGCTGCGCCGGGTCCGGCGGGCGGCGAACCGCCGCGCGGCCGACGCCACCGCCGGCGCCTGAGTCCCCCGGGATGACGATCCGGTGACGAATCCGGCTCAGAATTTGTCGGTCCGGGCTGGAAGATATTGGCTGGAGTCGCGGGCGTTCGATCGGATCGCCCGTCGGACACGCGGCCGGCCCTGACGGGTCGCGCCGGGACACGGAAGGCGGGCATTGATGCACGCACGTTCAAAGCTGGCCGTGGGGGCGCTCGGCGTCCTCGCCGCGGCGAGCCTCCTCACCGGCTGCGGCAACGCCGGTTCCTCCGGCACCGACGCGCCCGAGCAGGGTGCCTCCGGGGCCGGTTGCGCCCCGGTGGCGGGTGACAAGCTGGTCGTCCTCACCGACGACAAGAAGCTCCAGAACACCGACAACGTCATCCCCGCGATCAACGCGAAGGCGGCCACCCCGCAGCTCGTCGCCGCGCTCGACAAGGTCTCCGCGAAGCTCGACACCCCGAAGCTGATCGAGCTGAACCGGGCGGTCGACGTCGACCGGAAGACGCCGCAGGTCGCGGCGAAGGAGTTCGCCGACGCCAACGGCGTGACCGACGGCGTCGAGAAGGGCCCCGGCGGCCAGGTGACGGTCGGCGCCGGCAACTTCAGCGAGAGCCAGACCATCGCCGAGCTCTACAAGATCGCGCTCACCGCGGCCGGCTACCAGGTCAAGGTGCAGACCATCGGCAACCGCGAGCTCTACGAGCCGGCCCTGGAGAAGGGCCAGGTCCAGGTCGTCCCCGAGTACGCGGCGACCATGGCCGAGTTCCTCAACACCAAGGCCAACGGCAAGGACGCCCAGCCGGTCTCCTCGCCGGAGCTGGACAAGACGGTCGGCGCGCTGAAGGCGGCCGGCGACAAGGTCGGCATCAGCTTCGGCCAGCCCGCCCAGGCACAGGACCAGAACGCGTTCGCCGTCACCAAGGCGTTCGCCGACAAGTACCAGGTCGCCACCCTGTCCGACCTGGCGGCCAAGTGCTCCGGCACGGCCACTGTGCTGGCCGGCCCGCCGGAGTGCCCGCAGCGGCCGAAGTGCCAGGCCGGCCTCGTCGAGGTCTACGCCTTCAAGGCCGGCTCGTTCAGCTCGCTCGACGCGGGCGGCCCGCAGACCAAGAACGCCCTGAAGACCGGCGCGGCCAGCGTCGGCCTGGTGTTCTCCTCCGACGCCGCGCTCGCCGCGAGCTGACCACCACCGTCGCGCCGGCGGGCCACCTCGGCTCGCCGGCGCGACGGGCAGCCGTGGCCGGGCGGGAAGTCCTGGTCACCGCCCTTTACATCGATGCTTTCGGCCCGTTCCCTACCGGGGCAACTCTCGGTAGTCTGCTCAGCCATGCCCGCCTCGGTCGCCCCCGCCGAAAACCGCAGCCCCGTGCTGCTGACCATCCTGTTCTGGATCGGAGTGGGGCTCGCGCCCCTGGCGGCGCTCATCCTGCTGGTCGCCGACGGCAACGGCCCGCTCCGGTTCGGCGCCGTGCTGGCGATCCTGGCCGTGGTGCTGATCGGCCTCTCCATCGCGCTGCGGGCGGAGAGCGGCGGCGGGGCGGCCGGCGCCGAGGAACTGCGCGCGGAACTCGAGCAGCTCCGCCGGGAGTTGCGCGGCGAGATCGTGGCCGCCGCCCAGCGCGGCAACCAGGCGCTCGACCAGGCCCACCGGACCCAGGAGTCGGTCACGGCGATGCGCCGCCGACTCGACGCCGCGGCCGCCGGCATCGCCGCCGCCGCGGGCCTTGCCACGTCCGCCACCGACGAGCCGGCCGGTGGCCGCGCCCGCGTGCCGGCCACCGAGCCGCACGAGGAGGGGCGCGCCCGCACCGAGCCGGGCCGGGCGCAGCCCGCCGCCCGGGACGAGGACGACGAAGTCCACCGCCCCGGCACCCGGTACGGCGCCGACCACGCTGCCGACCGCCCCGGCCAGGGCACCGACCGACCGCAGGCCGGTGTCTACGGCGCCGACCGGCCCCAGGCCGGTGTCTACGGTGCCGACCGCCCCCAGGCCGGCGTCTACGGCGGCGACCGCCCCCAGACCGGTGTCTACGGCAGTGACCGCCCGCAGACCGGTGTCTACGGCGCGCCGCGCACCCCCGAACCGGAGATCCGTCCGGAGCACCGACAGGTCGGGGTGGTGCACCACACCGAGACCGTGCACGTGACCACCCGGCACACCATCGTGGACGGCGGCGCCGACCCGGCGGGCGCCCGGTACGGCGGGTACGCCGGCCGCTGGTCCCCGGCCCCGGAGGAGCGCTCGTGGAGCGGCGCGGAGGCGGAGGAGCCCCGCGCCGGGTACCGGGACTCCGATGACGACCGCGCCCGACCCGGCCGGGACGAGCACTCCTGGTCCGCCCAGGTCGGCGGCGGCTGGTCCGGCCCGGCCGAGGGCTCCCGGCTCGGCGGCTCGTCCGGGCAGGGCGGCGAGCGTTCCTGGTCCGGGTCGGCCGACTCCCGGGACGAGCGCTCCTGGTCCGCGCCCGGCGGTGGGCACCCGTGGGCGGGCGTCGGCCGGGCGTCCAGCGACGACCGGGACCGGCCGGCGCGGGAGGGCGAGGACCGGGGCTGGCCGGCGCGGGAGGGCGATGACCGCGGCTGGGCCGACGATTCGTCCTGGTCGGCGGGTTCGGCCGAGCAACGGTCCCGGCCGGCCGACGACCGGTCCTGGCGGTCGGGCCAGGACGGACCGGCCGACGATCGGTCCTGGCCGGCGGGGCGCGGCGGCCGCGAGGAGGCGGGCTGGGCCGCTCGACGGGACGAGCCCATCCGCACCGGCCAGGGCGACCGGACCGGGCCGGGTGCCTGGGCGGGTCAGGGCGACCGGAGCGGATACGGCGAGCCGGCGGCTGAGGGCTGGGCGGGGACGGACGCCCGCGGCTGGGCGCCCGCCGAGCGGCCCGGCCGGGCAGTGGCCGACGATCCGGACGGTGACTACTGGTCCGAGCTGCGCACCGGCAACCGGTGGGCCGCGGTCCGCGACGACGAGCAGGGCCGGGAGATCCGGGTCGGGGAGCGGCGGGCCGCGGTGCACGCCGACGGCGGCGGCACCGAGTACCGGGTCGAGGACCGCTGGGCGTCCGTCCGTGGCCGGGCCGTTCCCGGCGAGGCCGGCGGCTGGGCGGAGGAGAGCCGGCCGGCGCTCCCGGCCGGCGGGGTGCCGGTGCCCGAGGAGTGGCGGCCCCCGACGCAGCGCAGCGGCCAGCCGGAGTGGCGTCAGGTCGAGCCCGAGCCGGCCCGCTACGGGTACCCGCCGCGCGACGACGCCCCCCGGGCCGGTGGCACCAGCGCCACCGACCGCTGGCGCTGACCGGGCCGCCGCTACTTGTCGATGTCGCCGACCACGAAGAACATCGAGCCGAGGATGGCGATCAGGTCCGGCACCAGGCAGCCCGGGAGCAGGGTGGCCAGCGCCTGCACGTTCGCGTACGAGGCGGTGCGCAGCTTGAGCCGCCACGGGGTCTTCTCGCCTCGGGAGACCAGGTAGTAGCCGTTGATGCCGAGCGGGTTCTCGGTCCAGGCGTAGGTGTGCCCCTCGGGCGCCTTCACCACCTTGGGCAGCCGGGTGTTCACCGGCCCGCTGAGCCGGTCCACCCGGTCCAGGCACTGCTCGGCGAGGTCGAGCGAGACGTACACCTGGTCGAGCAGCACCTCGAACCGGGCGTGGCAGTCCCCGGCGGCCTTGGTGACCACGGGCACGTCGAGCTGGTCGTACGCCAGGTAGGGCTCGTCCCGGCGCAGGTCCAGGTCGAGCCCGGAGGCCCGGGCGACGGGCCCGGAGGCGCCGAACGCGGCGGCGTCGGCCGCCGACAGCACGCCCACCCCGACGGTGCGGGCCAGGAAGATGTCGTTGCGCCGGATCAGGTTGTCCAGGTCGGGCATCCGCCGGCGGACCTCGCCGATCGCCGCCCGGGCCCGTGAGGTCCAGCCGGACGGCACCTCCTCCTTGAGCCCGCCGACCCGGTTGAACATGTAGTGGATCCGGCCGCCGGAGACCTCCTCCATCACCGCCTGGATCGTCTCCCGCTCGCGGAACGCGTAGAACATCGGCGTGATCGCGCCGATCTCCAGCGGGTAGGAGCCGAGGAACATCAGGTGGTTGAGCACCCGGTTCAGCTCGGCGAGCGCCATCCGCAGCCAGACCGCGCGCTCCGGCACCTCCATGCCCATCAGCCGTTCCACGGCGAGCACCACGCCCAGCTCGTTGGAGAAGGCGGAGAGCCAGTCGTGCCGGTTGGCCAGCACGATGATCTGCCGGTAGTCGCGGACCTCGAAGAGCTTCTCCGCGCCCCGGTGCATGTAGCCGACGATCGGCTCGGCAGAGACCACCCGCTCCCCGTCGAGCACCAGCTTGAGCCGGAGCACACCGTGCGTCGACGGGTGCTGCGGCCCGATGTTGAGCACCATGTCGGTGCCGAGCTGCTCCCCGCCGGCCCCGGTGCCGACGGTCAGTTCGCGGAGGTCGCCGGCGTCGGTGGTCATGTCCGTCATCGTGCCATGAGCGGATCGAGGGCGACGCCGACCGGTTGCAGCAGCCACCAGTGCCCGCCGAGGCCGGCCGGGTCGGTCAGCTCGGCCACCGCCGACGCGGCGGCGAGGGCCCGCAGGTAGCCGGCCGGGTCCCGGGAGGCCAGGCTCAGCGCCGGTCGCCCGCCGTCGGCCCCGAGCGCCCGCAGCCCCTCCCGCTGGGAGACCACGGTGTACGCACACCGCGCGACCCGCTCACCGGCAGAGGCGACCGAGTCGATGGCCACATGCGCCGTCACGTCACACGACCCGTCCGGCACCGGCGCCACCTGCCGTCCACCCCGATACCCGGTCAACGTCCCGTCGACCGGCCGATCACCCCGCAGGTGCCCGTAGTCCACGGCCAACGCCAGCCCTCGGTCGAGGTGGGTCACCGCCGCCGCCCAGGCTTCGTCGCGGGTCCTTCCGATCTCGGCCCGCGCGCCGGTGGGGGGTTCCGGGCGGCCCGACCGGCTCCGGGCGGTCAGGCTTGATCCCTCCGCCGGCCGGGCCGCCCGGAACCCCTCGGTGGTCGTTCCGGTCGCGTTCCGCACGGCAGAAGACCACCACCGGTCCAGCCAGTCGGCATCCTCGGCGCTCACCGGGTCGCCCATCGACTCCTCACCCGTCGCCGGGTCCACCAGCAGGTACCGCCAGCCCTCCGAGGTGTACACCGCGAGGTCCAATGGCACGTTGTCCAGCCATTCGGTGGCCACCAGCAGACCCGTGACGCCCTGCGGGATCTCGTCCACCCACTCGATCTCCACCGGCAGGTCATCGGGTCGGGGCGCCTTCTCGACCGCGATGAGACGTACCCGCTCGGCCAGCGGAACCGGCGCGGCGGCCAACGACCCGGCGGCGGCCGGCCCGGAAGGCGACGGGCGGGCGGCGGCCGTGGTGGTCAGGGTTTCGGGGGAGCCCGCCCGCGGAGGGATCAAGCCTGACCGCCCGGAGCGGGTGGGCTCCCCCGAAACCCCCACGGCGACCGACAACGACCGCAACAGCTCCCCCCGACCAGCACCGATATCCACCACGTCCAGACGAGCGGGATGGCCGAGAGCCGCGTCGAGAGAGGTCAGCAACCGCAGCAGACAGGAGGCGAAGACCGGAGAAGCGTGGACGCTGGTGCGGAAGTGGGCGGCCGGCCCTCGGCCGGCGACGAAGAAGCCATCCGGCCCGTAGAGGGCGGTCGACATCGCGTCGCGCCAGCGGAGCGCCATCAGTTCGTTCCTCGTGCCGGGGGCGTCACCGTGCCGACCCTACGGCGGGCGGACGGCCGGGGCCTCCGCGACGTGGGCCGGCGTAGCAGAAGGGGCCGTTCGGCGCCGTCGGAGCGGCCCCTTCGCGCCGTCGGTGAAGGTTTTCACACATGCTTGTTTCGGCTCTGTGACCCCGGCGCATACTTGCGATCGACCGGTACCCCCTTCGAGGACTGGATCGATTGCCATGAGCGCACCGCTGCGTTCGCGTCCGGCCGCCCCGCACCGGGCCGCCGACGCCTCGCTCGTCTTCCCGCGCACCCTCACGGTCGGTGTGATCGGCGCCGGCCGGGTCGGCGCCGTGCTGGGCGCGGCCCTCGCCGCGGCCGGCCACCGGGTGGTCGCCGCCGCCGGCGCCTCCGGTGCGACCAGGGCCCGGATGGCGCTGCTGCTGCCGGAGACCCCGACCCGCTCCGCGACCGCCGTGGCTCGCGCCGCCACCGACCTGCTGATCGTGGCGGTCCCCGATGACGCCCTCGCCGGCGTGGTGGCCGGCCTGGCCGGCGCCGGCGCGCTCCGCCCCGGCCAGGTGATCGCGCACACCTCCGGCGCGCACGGGCTGGCCGTCCTCGCCCCGGCCGCCGCCGTCGGCGCCCGGCCGCTCGCGCTGCACCCGGCGATGACCTTCACCGGTACGCCGGACGACCTGACCCGCCTCGCCGGCATCTCCTACGGGGTGACCGCCCCGGCCGAGCTGCGCGCGTTCGCCGCCCGGCTGGTGGCCGACCTCGGCGGGGTGCCCGAGTGGGTGGCCGAGGGCGACCGCCCGCTCTACCACGCGGCGCTGGCGCACGGCGCGAACCACCTGGTGACCCTGGTCAACGAGGCCGCCGACCGGCTGCGCGACGCCGGGGTGGACCGGCCGGAGAAGGTGCTCGCCCCGCTGCTGCGGGCCGCCCTGGAGAACGCGCTGCGGCTCGGCGACGACGCGCTCACCGGCCCGGTCTCCCGGGGCGACGCGGGCACCGTACGCCGGCACCTGGAGCGGCTGGCGGCGACCGCGCCGGAATCCGTGCCCCCCTACCTGGCGTTGGCTCGACGGACGGCGGATCGCGCGATCGCGGCCGGCCGGCTGCGGCCGGTCGACGCGGCGCCGCTGCTGGACGTGCTGAACCGGATTGAGGTGTCGGCGTGAGGGCGAGGAGCCGGTTCTGCGAGCCCCGCAGGCCCGAACTGAGGAGGCACTGGTGACGGAGCTGGTGCACACCCGCAAGGAGCTGGCGGCGGCCCGGGAGGGCCTGACCGGCACGGTGGGCGTCGTGATGACCATGGGCGCGCTGCACGCCGGGCACGAGGCCCTGCTGCGGGCCGCCCGGGAGCGGGCGGACCACGTGCTCGTGACGATCTTCGTGAACCCGCTCCAGTTCGGTCCGAACGAGGACTTCGACCGCTACCCGCGCACCCTCGACGCCGACCTGGAGATCTGCCGGCGGGCCGGCGCGGACGTGGTCTTCGCCCCCGCCGTGGCGGACATGTACCCGGAGGGCCAGCCGAAGGTGCGGCTGAACCCGGGCCCGCTCGGCGAGGACCTGGAGGGGCTGAGCCGCCCCGGCTTCTTCCACGGTGTGCTCACCGTGGTCATGAAGCTGATCCAGCTCACCCGCCCCGACCTGGCGTTCTTCGGCGAGAAGGACTACCAGCAGCTCACCCTGGTCCGGCGGATGGTCCGCGACCTGGACGTGCCGACGGAGATCGTCGGGGTGCCGACCGTGCGGGAACCGGACGGACTGGCCCTGTCCAGCCGCAACCGCTACCTGTCGGCGGAGGAGCGGGTGGCCGCGCTGAGCCTCTCCGCCGCGCTGCGGGCCGGCGCCGAGGCCGCCGACCAGGGCGCGGACGCCGGGGCGGTGCTGGCCGCCGCTCACCGGGCCTTCGACTCGGGTACGCCCGGGGCCCGCCTCGACTACCTGGTGCTCACCGACGCCGACCTGGAGCCCGGCCCGGTCTCCGGCGCGGCGCGGCTGCTGATCGCGGCCTGGGTCGGCGCCACCCGTCTGATCGACAACACGGCGATCCACCTCGCCCCGCGTTCCTGACCCCACCACCTCCCTTCGGAAAGGCAAGGCAGCCCGATGCTCCGCACCATGCTCAAGTCGAAGATCCACCGGGCCACGGTGACCCAGGCCGACCTGCACTACGTCGGCTCGGTCACGGTGGACGAGGATCTGCTCGACGCGGCCGACCTCATCCCCGGCGAGCAGGTCGCGATCGTGGACATCACCAACGGCGCCCGGCTGGAGACGTACGTGATCCCGGGGCGGCGGGGCAGCGGCGTGATCGGCATCAACGGCGCCGCGGCGCACCTGGTGCACCCCGGGGACCTGGTCATCCTGATCTCGTACGGGCAGATGGACGACGCCGAGGCGCGTTCCTACCAGCCCCGGGTGGTGCACGTCGACGCCGACAACAAGGTCGTCGACCTGACCGCCGACCCGACCACGGCCGCCCCCGGCACCGCCGGCGACCCCGTCCCCAACCCCCTGGCCGCCGCCCTCAACTGACCCGCGCCTCCCCGCGATCTTGCAGTTGGTGCCCGCCGACCGCGTCCTCTGCCCCCATTTGTCGGGGCCGCAACTGCAAGATCGGCGAGTGGTGGGCGGGCGGGAGCGCGCTCTGTTACCGGAAGGTCATTTTCGGCTACCCTGGGCGGACCGTCGGAATCGACGGTCGTCGGGCTGGGGGAGGCGCGATGGGCCGTGCGATGCGCAGCCTCGTCGCCGCGGTGGTCGCGGGAGTGGCGCTGGCCGGCTGTGCCTCGTCGGGCGGGCTTGACGGGGATCTCACCGACGACTGGGGCGCCCTGCCGGCGGCTGGCGCGTTCACCCCGGCCGCCGGGGTCTGCCAGGTCGCCGACTTCATCCCCACCGTGGGCCTGTCCGGCTACGACCCGGTCGGCTGTGACCTGCCGCACCGGGTGGAGACGGTGCACGTGGGGGCGTTCACCGTCGAGCGGTCCAGCCCGCCTGGGCTCGGATCGGCCGAGCTGCGGGCGGCCTTCGCCGAGTGCGACACGCGGGCCGGCGGCTACGTCGGCGACAACTGGCGGGCCGGCCGGCTGCGGCTGGCCGTGGCGCTGCCCACCGGCCCCGGCTGGGCGGCCGGCTCCCGCTGGTACCGCTGCGACCTGACCGAGCTGACCACGGTCGAGGCGGCGGCGACGGTGGTGACCCGGACGGGCAGCCTGCGCGACGCGCTCAAGGGGCCGTCCCCGCTGCGGCTGGGCTGCCAGCGCACCGGCCGGGACGCCCGCCGGGTGCAGACCCTCACCCCGGTCGACTGCCGCGCCTCGCACGACGCCGAGTTCGTCGGGGTGTGGGCGGCGCCGGACCGCCCGTACCCGAAGAAGGACGCCGACTGGGCGCCCCTCTACACCGGCTGCAACACGGTCCTGGCGAAGTACGCCGGCGTGCCCGACGACCCGACGCTGCGGTTCCGCAGCGGCGTGGTCGTCCGCCCGCCGGGGGCCGGCCGGTGGGCGGTCGGCGACCGGGGTGTGCGCTGCTACCTCTGGCTCAGCGACCGCACGGTGACCGCCTCGCTCAAGGGGGCCGGCCCGGCCGGTCTGCCGGTGCGGACGAGGTAGCCGAAACCACTCGTCCCGCCCCCGCCGCCCGGGATGAGGGGCCTTCGGGTTGACTGTGCTCATGGACCTTCCGACCGTCGACCTGCCGGCCCTGCCGAGGCTGCTCGCCGCGCCCGCCCCCGGCTGGGTGGAGACCACCGACGTGATCGTCGTCGGCTCCGGGGTCGCAGGGCTGACCGCCGCGCTGCACCTGCGCGAGGCCGGGCTGCACGTCACCGTGGTCACCAAGGTCAACATCGACGAGGGGTCGACCCGCTGGGCGCAGGGCGGCATCGCCGCGGTGCTCGACCCGGCGGACACCCCGGCCGCGCACGCGTACGACACCGAGGTGGCCGGGGTCGGCCTCTGCGACCCGGCGGCCGTCCGGGTGCTGGTCGAGGAGGGCCCGACCCGGCTGCGCGAGCTGATGCGGATCGGGGCGGAGTTCGACCGCAACCCGGACGGCTCGCTGATGCTCACCCGCGAGGGTGGCCACCGGGCCGACCGGATCGTGCACGCCGGCGGCGACGCCACCGGGGCCGAGGTGCAGCGGGCGCTGCACGCCGCGGTCCGCCGCGACCCGTGGATCCGGCTGGTCGAGCACGCCCTGGTGCTGGACCTGCTGCGCGCCCCCGGCGACGGGCCGGACGGGCTCGGCCCGGCCTGCGGGATCACCCTGCACGTGCTCGGTGAGGGCAGCGAGGACGGCGTCGGGGCCATCCTGGGCCGGGCCGTGGTGCTGGCCACCGGCGGGATGGGCCAGGTCTTCGCGGCCACCACCAACCCGGCGGTCTCCACCGGCGACGGCGTGGCGCTCGCCCTGCGGGCCGGCGCGGCGGTCACCGACCTGGAGTTCGTGCAGTTCCACCCGACCGCGCTGATGGTGCCGGCCGGTGGGCCGGGGGCCGGCCTCGCCCAGCAGCCGCTGGTCTCCGAGGCGCTGCGCGGCGAGGGCGCCCACCTGGTCGACGGCGACGGCAAGCGGTTCATGGTGGGCCAGCACGAGCTGGCCGAGCTGGCGCCCCGGGACGTGGTGGCCAAGGGCATCCACCGGGTGCTGCTGGCCACCGGCGCGGACCACGTCTGGCTGGACGCCCGCCACCTCGGCGGCGACTTCCTGGCCCGGCGCTTCCCGACCATCGTCGCCTCCTGCCTGGCCATCGGGGTGGACCCGGCCACCGACCTGATCCCGGTCGCCCCGGCCGCCCACTACGCCTCCGGCGGCGTCCGGACCGACCTGCGCGGCCGCACCTCCATCCCCGGGCTGTACGCCTGCGGCGAGGTCGCCTGCACCGGCGTGCACGGCGCCAACCGGCTGGCCAGCAACTCGCTGCTGGAGGGGCTGGTCTTCTCCCGCCGGATCGCCGAGGACATCGCCGCCGGGCTGCCCGAGCAGGCGAAGCCGGCGGAGACCGGCGCCTGGGTGGGCGGCCAGGGCTGGCTGGTGCCGGCGGAGGCCACGCCCGCCCTGCAACGGGCGATGACCCGCGGCGCGGGCGTGCTCCGGTCGGCGCCGACCCTCACCGGGACCGCCGCCACCCTGACCGAGCTGGGCCTGGCCCGGGGCGTGCCGCGGACCGCCGACTGGGAGGCGACCAACCTGATCACCGTGGCGTCGACCCTGGTCGCCGCAGCGTACGCCCGCCGGGAGACCCGGGGCTGCCACTGGCGGGAGGACTTCCCGACGGCCGACGAGCGGTGGCGCGGCCACCTGGTGGCCGCCGTCGGGGCGGAGGGTTTTCTGACCGAGCGCTGGGAGGCACAGTGAGCGCGAGGAGTGAGCCGGTCTTGCGAGCCCCGCAGTCGCGAACGAAGGAGTCACAGTGAGGGAGTCGACGGAGCGGGCGCTGCGGGCCGGTGGCCTGGACCCGGAGCGGGTCCGGCGGGTGGTCGTCGACGCGCTCACCGAGGACCTGGGCGCGGACTTCCTCGACGTCACCAGCGTCGCCACCATCCCGGACGCGCAGAACGACACCGCCGACCTGGTCGCCCGCGCCGACGGCGTGGTGGCCGGGCTGCCGGTGGCCGCGGCCGTGTTCGAGCTGGTGGGCGAGGTGACCGGCGCGGACCGTACCGTCGAGGTGTCGCTGGTGGCCCACGACGGTCAGCGGGTGGCGCGCGGCGACGTGCTGGCCACGGTGACCGGCCCGACCCGGCTGCTGCTCACCGCCGAGCGGACGGCGCTGAACCTGCTCTCCCGGATGTCCGGGGTGGCCACCCACACCCGGGCGTGGGCCGACGCGCTGGCCGGCACCAAGGCGATGGTGCTGGACACCCGAAAGACCACGCCGGGCCTGCGGGCCCTGGAGAAGTACGCGGTCCGCGCCGGCGGCGGCACCAACAAGCGGATGGGCCTGCACGACGTCGCCATGATCAAGGACAACCATAAGGTCGCCGCGGGCGGGGTCGCGGCCGCCTTCCGCCGGGTCCGGGAAGCGTTCCCGGACGTGCCGGTGCAGGTCGAGGTGGACACCCTGGCCGAGGCGGTGGAGGCGGTCGAGGCCGGCGCCGGCTTCCTGCTGCTGGACAACATGACCCCGGCGCAGCTGCGTGAGGTGGTCGCCGCGGTGGGCGACCGGGCGGAGCTGGAGGCGACCGGCGGGCTCACCCTGCCGGTGGCCGCCGAGTACGGGGCGACCGGCGTCGACTTCCTCTCCGTCGGCGCGCTGACCCACTCCTCGCCGATCCTGGACATCGCCCTGGATCTGCGCGAGGAATGACCGTCTAGGCTGCCGCTGTGCTGCTCTGCATCGACATCGGGAACACCAACACCGTGCTGGCGACCTTCGACGGCGACAAGCTGGTGCACAACTGGCGGATCAAGACCGATGCCCGGTCCACCGCGGACGAGCTGGGTCTGATGTTCCGGGGCCTGCTGGCCGGGGACGCCGTGGAGATCACCGGGGTGGCGGCCTGCTCGACCGTGCCGGCCGCGCTGCGCTCGCTGCGCACCATGCTGGCCCGCTACTACGCCGACCTGCCCAGCGTGATCGTCGAGCCCGGCGTGCGCACCGGCGTGCAGCTCGCCATCGACAACCCCAAGGAGGTCGGCGCGGACCGGGTGGTGAACACCCTGGCCGCCTACACCCTCTACGGTGGGCCGTCGATCGTGGTGGACTTCGGCACCACCACCAACTTCGACGTGATCAGCGACCGGGGTGAGTTCCTCGGTGGCGCGTTCGCGCCGGGCATCGAGATCTCCTTCGACGCGCTCGCCGCCCGCGCCGCCCAACTGCGCAAGGTGGAGGCCACCCGGCCCCGTTCGGTGATCGGCAAGAACACCGTCGAGTGCCTCCAGGCCGGTCTCTACTTCGGCTTCGCCGGCCAGGTGGACCGGATCGTCGAGCGGATGATCGAGGAACTGGGCGAGGTGCGGGCGGTCATCGCCACCGGCGGCCTGGCCTCGCTGGTGCTCAGCGAGTGCCGCACCATCACCCACCACGAGCCGATGATCACCCTGATCGGCCTGCGGATGGTCTACGAGCGCAACAACTGAGCCTCAGCGCCGCCGGGAGCGCAGGACGAGGGTGCGGTAGGGCAGCTCGACCGTCACCCGGCCGGCCAGGTCGGGGTGGGTGGCGAACAGCTCCCGCAGCGCCCGGTCGACCCGTTCCCGCTCGGCCGGCGTGGCGGTCAGCCAGTAGGACCGGGTGTGCAGCATGGCGGCCACCTCGTCGGGCGTGAGGGTGGTGGTGTGGGTGAACCCGCCCAGCTCTACCGGCGTGAAGGCGGGGCCGAAGTCGGCGTACTTCTCCACCACGCTGCCGGCGTTGTCGCCGAGGTGGGCGACCCGGCCCAGCTCCGCCACCCAGTCCACGCCCTCGTCCCGGGTGTTCCAGATCGGGGCGAACGTGCCGCCCGGGCGCAGCACCCGGGCGATCTCGGCGTGTGCGGGCTCCCGGTCGAACCAGTGGTAGGCCTGGCCGACCAGCACGGCGTCCACCGCCCCGTCCGGCAGCGGCGCGGCCTCGGCGCTGCCGGCCAGCGCCGTCGTGCCCGGGGTGGCGGCTGCCAGTTGCGCCCGCATCCCCGGATCCGGCTCCACGGGTACGACCTCGTGACCGAGGGCGAGCACGCCGCGGGTGAGGATGCCGGTGCCCGCGCCGAGGTCCACCACCCGGGCCGGGGCGGCCAGCCCGTCCAGCGCCCAGCGCAGCGCCGCCTCGGGATAGCGGGGGCGGAACCGGTCGTACTCGGCGGCGGCGGCGCCGAAGGAGAGTGCCTGGGTCACGTCGGCCATGGGCCGAGGCTAGTGCGGCGGCCGGCCGCGCGGGGGGTCAGTGGCGCCGCGCCCGGGCGACCAGGGTGCGGTAGGGGAGGTCCAGGCTGTCCCGGCCGGCCAGGTCGGGGTGGGTGGCGAGGAGATCGCGCAGCTCCGCGTCGACCTCGCGGCGTCGGTCCGGCCCGGCGGTCAGGTAGTGCGAGCGGGTGCGCACCATCCCGAGCAGCTCGTCCGGGGTCAGGGGGGTGGCGTGGTCGAACTCGGCCCACTCGGGCGCCGCGAACCGGGGGCCGAAGCCGGTCACGGTCTCGCGCAGGTGGTCGACGGTGTCCCCGATCTCGGCGATCCGGCTCAGCTCGGTCACCCAGCCGACCCGGTCGTCCCGGAGGTTCCAGATCGCGGCGAAGATCCCCCCGGCGCGCAGCACCCGGGCGATCTCCGGGTGCGCCCGCTCCCGGTCGAACCAGTGGTACGCCTGGCCGACCAGCACCGCGTCCGCGTGCCCGTCGGGCAGCGGGACCGACTCGGCGCTGCCGGCCCGGGCGGCGACGCCCGGCGTGGCCGCCTCGAACTGGGCCCGCATCCCCGGGTCGGGCTCGACGGCGGTCACCTCGTGGCCGAGGGCGAGCAGGCCGCGGCTGACGATCCCGGTGCCGGCGCCCAGGTCGACGACCCGGGCGGGCCGGATGAGGTCGTCGAGCGCCGACCGCAACGCCGCCTCGGGATAGCGCGGCCGGTACCGGTCGTAGTCGGCGGCGGCCGTGCCGAACGAGAGGGCCTCAGTGGGGTCGGTCATGGCGGGCAGGTTATCCCGTAACGACCCGGCGGGCCCTTGAGTACGCTCGGGGCCTGACCCCGCCCGAATTCTCCGTCTGAGGAAGCATGCCGTGACCGAGCAGAACGCCCTGCCAGTAGACCCCGCCGACGACCTTCCGGAGCAGATGAAGGTCCGCCGGGAGAAGCGGGACCGGATGCTCGCCGAGGGCGTCGAGCCGTACCCCGTGGGCTTCCCGCGGACCAGCACGCTGGCGAAGATCCGTGAGCGGTACGCCGAACTGCCCACCGACACGGCCACCGGCGACCGGGTTTCGGTCACCGGCCGGGTGATCTTCGTCCGCAACACCGGCAAGCTCTGCTTCGCCACCCTGCGGGACGGCGACGGCACCGAACTCCAGGCGATGCTCTCCCTGGACCGGGTCGGCGCGGAGCGGCTGGACGACTGGAAGCGGCTGGTCGATCTGGGCGACCACGTCGGGGTGACCGGTGAGGTGATCACCAGCCGGCGCGGCGAGCTGTCGGTGCTGGTCGAGGAGTGGGCGGTCACCGCCAAGGCGCTGCGCCCGCTCCCCGTGGCGCACAAGCCGTTGAGCGAGGAGGCCCGGGTCCGCCAGCGCTACGTGGACCTGGTGGTGCGACCGCAGGCCCGGCAGATGGTACGCACCCGGGCCACCGCGGTCCGCAGCCTCCGGGACACCCTGCACGGGCAGGACTTCATCGAGGTCGAGACCCCGATGCTCCAGCTGCTGCACGGCGGCGCGGCGGCCCGCCCATTCGTGACCCACAGCAATGCGCTGAACACCGATTTGTATCTGCGAATCGCGCCGGAACTGTTTCTCAAGCGTGCGGTCGTCGGTGGCGTCGACCGGGTCTTCGAGATCAACCGCAACTTCCGGAATGAGGGCATCGACTCCTCGCACTCGCCCGAGTTCGCGATGCTCGAGACCTACCAGGCGTACGGCGACTACAACACGATGGCCGAGCTGACCCGAAATCTCGTGCAGCAGGCGGCCCTCGCGGTCGCCGGCTCGACGGTGGTAACCCACGCCGACGGCCGTGAGTTCGATCTGGGCGGCGAGTGGCGCTCGGTCTCGCTGTTCGGTGTTCTTTCCGAAGCGCTCGGTGAGGAGGTCACCGTCCGCACCGAAAGGTCACGCCTGGTCGAGTACGCCGACAAGGTCGGTCTCTCGGTCGACCCGAAGTGGGGCCCGGGCAAGCTGGCCGAGGAGCTTTTCGAGGAGCTGGTGGTCCCGTCGCTGCAGGCGCCCACCTTCGTCTGCGACTACCCGGAGGAGACCAGCCCGCTGACCCGGGGCCACCGCAGCGAGCCGGGCCTGGCCGAGAAGTGGGACCTCTACGTGCTCGGTTTCGAGCTGGGCACCGCGTACTCCGAGCTGGTCGACCCGGTGGTGCAGCGGGAGCGGCTGGTGGCCCAGGCGCAGCTCGCGGCCCGGGGCGACGACGAGGCCATGCGGCTGGACGAGGACTTTCTCCGGGCGATGGAGTACGGAATGCCGCCGGCCGGTGGTATGGGAATGGGAATCGACCGGCTCTTGATGGCGCTGACCGGCCTGGGAATTCGGGAAACCATCCTGTTCCCGTTGGTCCGGCCGGAGTAGCGCAGAAGCTTCTCCGGGTCGTTACCGCATCCCATTGACGGAGGAAGCAGCGGGGGGGTTATTGTGCTCCTGTATTGCAGGATCGCAACCCTGCTCGAAAGGAATGTGGGACGTGGCCAAGCAGATCATTCACAAGCTGGTCGATGACCTGGACGGCGGGGACGCTGACGAGACCGTCAAGTTCGCGCTCGACGGTGTGCAGTACGAGATCGACCTCTCGGCTTCCAACGCTGAAAAATTGCGTGACGTATTCGCGCAGTACATCGCGCACGGGACGAAGGTCGGCCGCGGCGGTGTGGTCGTGGGTGGCCGGGCCGCGCGCGGGCGCGGCGGCGCGACCGCCGACCGCGAGCAGAACAAGGCCATCCGGGCCTGGGCCAGGAAGGCCGGCAAGGACATCTCCGACCGGGGGCGCATCCCGCAGGAGATCGTGGACGAGTACCACGCGAAGGCGGGGCACTGACCCCGACGACGCCAGCAGCGGGCGACACGACGCCGGACCGGAGTGCCACTCCGGGCCGGCGTCGGCGTTTCCGCCCGGCTGCGCCGTCTGTCTGGTTCGCGCCGGCTGCGCCGCGGGGTCTCCGCGACTCGGGAAGAAACGGGCCTCCGGGGCAGTTGTCCACAGGTGGTGGAGATGCTGTCCACAGGTTGTGGAAGACCGCGGCCGGGCGCCACGCCCCCGCCCCGAGCCCCTCGACCGGGCTTTTCCACCGGCGGTCGAATTTCGCTCTGCGCGTACAGGCTGGGGTACCGGAACACCTCCTGAGCGTGGACGGTTGTCAGAAACGACGCGTGAACGGCCATTCGCGGGGACACACGACCTCAGCGGAGTCGGTCCGCGGCGATAGAGTAAGGAGGCACGGACGCCCGTCCCGGACGTCCGCGCACCGGCCCCGCCGAGATCTGACCATCAAGGCGCACGGCACGTGAGGAGCACGAGGGCATGTTCGAGCGGTTCACCGACCGAGCGCGACGGGTTGTCGTCCTGGCCCAAGAAGAGGCCCGGATGCTCAACCACAACTACATCGGTACGGAGCACATCCTGCTGGGCCTGATCCACGAGGGTGAGGGTGTCGCGGCAAAGGCCCTGGAGAGCCTCGGCATCTCCCTCGAGGGCGTCCGTCAGCAGGTCGAGGAGATCATCGGCCAGGGCCAGCAGGCGCCGAGCGGGCACATCCCGTTCACGCCGCGGGCCAAGAAGGTGCTGGAGCTGTCGCTGCGCGAGGCGCTGCAGCTCGGCCACAACTACATCGGCACGGAGCACATCCTGCTCGGCCTGATCCGTGAGGGCGAGGGCGTCGCCGCCCAGGTGCTGGTCAAGCTCGGCGCCGACCTCAACCGGGTCCGCCAGCAGGTGATCCAGCTGCTCTCCGGCTACCAGGGCAAGGAGCCGGCCGCGGCGGGCGCCGCGCCGGGCGAGGCCGCGCCGTCGACCAGCCTCGTGCTGGACCAGTTCGGCCGCAACCTGACCCAGGCCGCCCGCGAGGGCAAGCTCGACCCGGTCATCGGGCGCGAGAAGGAAATCGAGCGGGTCATGCAGGTGCTGTCCCGCCGCACCAAGAACAACCCGGTCCTGATCGGTGAGCCCGGCGTCGGCAAGACCGCCGTGGTGGAGGGGCTGTCCCAGAAGATCATCAAGGGCGAGGTGCCCGAGACGCTGAAGGACAAGCAGCTCTACACCCTCGACCTCGGTGCCCTGGTCGCCGGTTCCCGCTACCGCGGTGACTTCGAGGAGCGCCTCAAGAAGGTGCTCAAGGAGATCCGCACCCGCGGCGACATCATCCTGTTCATCGACGAGATCCACACCCTGGTGGGTGCGGGTGCCGCCGAGGGCGCGATCGACGCCGCCAGCATCCTCAAGCCGATGCTGGCCCGTGGCGAGCTGCAGACCATCGGCGCCACCACCCTGGATGAATACCGCAAGCACCTGGAGAAGGACGCCGCTCTCGAGCGCCGCTTCCAGCCGATCCAGGTGGGTGAGCCCTCGCTGGCCCACACCATCGAGATCCTCAAGGGCCTGCGGGACCGCTACGAGGCGCACCACCGGGTGAGCATCACCGACGCGGCTCTCGTCGCGGCGGCCACCCTGGCCGACCGCTACATCTCCGACCGCTTCCTGCCGGACAAGGCGATCGACCTGATCGACGAGGCCGGCGCCCGGATGCGCATCCGCCGGATGACCGCGCCGCCAGACCTGCGTGACTTCGACGAGCGGATCGCCCAGGTCCGCCGCGACAAGGAGTCCGCGATCGACGCGCAGGACTTCGAGCGGGCTGCCCAGCTCCGCGACAAGGAGAAGCAGCTCCTCGGGCAGAAGGCCCAGCGGGAGAAGGAGTGGAAGGCCGGTGACCTGGACGTCGTCAGCGAGGTCGACGACGAGCAGATCGCCGAGGTGCTCGGCAACTGGACCGGCATCCCGGTCTACAAGCTGACCGAGGAGGAGACCTCGCGCCTGCTGCGCATGGAGGACGAGCTGCACAAGCGCGTCATCGGCCAGGAGGACGCGGTCAAGGCGGTCTCGAAGGCGATCCGGCGTACCCGGGCCGGCCTGAAGGACCCGAAGCGCCCGTCCGGCTCGTTCATCTTCGCCGGCCCGTCCGGTGTCGGTAAGACCGAGCTCTCCAAGGCGCTCGCCGAGTTCCTGTTCGGCAGCGAGGACGCCCTCATCCAGCTGGACATGTCCGAGTTCCACGACCGGTACACGGTGTCCCGGCTGGTGGGTGCCCCTCCCGGCTACGTCGGCTACGACGAGGGCGGGCAGCTGACCGAGAAGGTGCGTCGTCGGCCGTTCTCGGTGGTCCTCTTCGACGAGATCGAGAAGGCCCACCCGGACGTGTTCAACACGCTCCTCCAGATCCTGGAGGACGGGCGGCTCACCGACGGCCAGGGTCGGATCGTGGACTTCAAGAACACGGTCATCATCCTGACCACCAACCTCGGCACGCGGGACGTCGCCAAGGCGGTGTCGCTGGGCTTCCAGGCCTCTGAGGACTCCGAGTCGAACTACGACCGGATGAAGCAGAAGGTCAACGACGAGCTCAAGCAGCACTTCCGGCCCGAGTTCCTGAACCGGATCGACGACACCATCGTCTTCCACCAGCTGCGCGAGAACGAGATCCTCCAGATCGTGGACATCATGATCGCCCGGATCGAGACGCAGCTGAGGAACAAGGACATGGGCCTGGAGCTGACCGACAACGCCAAGAAGTACCTGGCGAAGAAGGGCTTCGACCCGGTGCTGGGCGCGCGGCCGCTGCGTCGCACGATCCAGCGCGACATCGAGGACAACCTGTCCGAGCGGATCCTCTTCAACGAGCTGACCCCGGGTCAGATCGTGGTGGTGGACTGCGAGGGCGACCCCGACAACATCGACAAGTCCAAGCTCGTCTTCCGGGGCGCCGACCGGCCGGTGGCCGTGCCGGACGCGGTCCCGGCGGACCTCGGCGGCACCGCCGCCACGGGCGCGGACGACGCCGCGTAAGTTCGGGCAACTGATCGAGGGCGATGGCCCCGGTAGGCGAAAGCCACCGGGGCCGTCGCCTTTTCTCGTGCCGAGCCGGCCGGGACCGGGCTGGTGGGTCAGGGGCGGGGGAGGGGGACCGGCGGGCCGTCGCCGATGAGTCGGAAGGACTCCTCGCCGACCGGCTCGACCAGGCCGTCGGTGACCAGCCCGGCCAGCGCCCGGGCCCGCTGCACGTCATCGTGCCAGACCTGGTCGAGCCGCTGGTGCGGCACCGGCCCGGGGGCGTCGCGGAGCACCGCGAGGAGCAGACCGCGTACCTGCCGGTCGGTGCCGGCGTAGCGCTGGGGGCGGCGGGTCGGGCCGGCCGGGGCCTGCTGGCCGGAGGCGCGCCACGCGCAGAGCGACTCGACGGGGCACACCGCGCAGCGCGGGGCGCGGGCGGTGCAGACCACCGCCCCGAGTTCCATGAACGCGGCGCTGGCCAGCGCGGCCGCGGCGGGCTCGACCGGCAGCAGTTCCTCGGTGGCGACCAGGTCGGCGGGGCGGGTGGCCGGTCCGGCGTCGGGCTCGCCGGCGATCGCCCGGCACACCACCCGCCGGACGTTGGTGTCGACCACGGGGTGCCGCTGCCCGTACGCGAAGGCCGCCACCGCCCGGGCCGTGTAGGTGCCGACACCGGGCAGCGCCAGCAGTTGGTCGAGCCGCTCCGGCACCGCGCCGCCGTGCCGTTCCACGATGGCCACCGCGCAGTCGCGCAGGCGTACCGCCCGGCGGGGGTAGCCGAGGCGGCCCCACATCCGGATCGCCTCGGCAGGGGTGTCGTCGGCCAGTGCGGCCGGGGTCGGCCAGCGGGCCAGCCACGCCTCCCAGGCGGGCAGCACCCGGACCACCGGGGTCTGCTGGAGCATGACCTCGCTGACCAGGATCGCCCAGGCGCCGATCCCCGGCTCGCGCCACGGCAGGTCGCGGGCGTTGCGTTCGTACCACCGGCTGATCAGGGTGGCGAAAGTGGGCTCAGACATCGCGCCGCCGATGATGTCACGGGCGGCTTTCCCGCAGGTTGGGCGGGCCGGGCGGGCCGTCGCGGTGGACCGGCGGCTACCGGGCAGAATGTCCGGATGAACGAGCTCGCGATCACCGTCATCGGCCGGGACCGGCCGGGCATCGTGGCCGACGTCGCCGAGGTCCTCGCGCGGCTCGGCGCGAACCTCACCGACTCGACGATGACCCGGTTGCGGGGACACTTCGCGATGACCCTGATCTGCGTGGGCCCGGCCGCCGCCGACGTCGAGGCCGCGCTGGCCCCGCTCGCCGCCGAGGGGCAGCTGCTGGCCACCGTACGGGCGGTCACCCCCGACGGGCAGACCGCGCCGGCCGGCGAGCCGTACGTGATGGCGGTGCACGGCGCGGACCGGATGGGCATCGTCGCGGCGATGACGCGGGTGCTGACCGACGCGGGCGGCAACGTGACCGACCTGAGCACCCGGCTGACCGGTTCGCTCTACGTGGTGGTCGCCGAGGTCGAGTTGCCGCCGGGCAGCGCCGACGAGGTGGCGGGCCGGCTCGCCCGTACCGCTGCGGAGCTGGGCGTGGGGGTCAGCCTCCGCCCGGCGGACACGGACCTGCTGTGACGGCGGAGGAGTACGCCGGCCTGGGCGGCTGGACCCCGGAGAAGCTCGGCCTCGCCGGCGAGGTACGCCCGGTGGTGGCCGCGCCCGACCCGGTGCTCAGCCGGCCCGGGCCCTCAGTCGACCCGACCTCGGCCGAGGTGGTCCAGCTCGCCGCCGACCTGGTCGCCACCATGCGGGTGTCGCCGGGCTGCGTGGGTCTGGCCGCGCCGCAGGTCGGGGTGAGCGCCCAGGTGTTCGCCGTGGACGTGACCGGGCACCCGAAGGCGGTCACCGTGCACGGAACCTTCGTGCTCTGCAACGCCACCGTGGTGGAGGCGAGCCGCTGGAAGGCCGGGCGGGAGGGCTGCATGTCGGTGCCCGACCTGACCGGTGACGTGAAGCGGGCCAGCCGCCTCGTGGTCGAGGCCGTGCTGCCGGGCAGCGGTGACCCGGTGCGGCTGGTGACCGACGGGTTCGAGGCCCGGGCGCTCCAGCACGAGATCGACCACTGCGCCGGCCTGCTCTTCCTCAACCAGGTGGCCGGTGCGCACGCCGTCTACCAGCGCAAGGTCTACCTCTGACCGGCGGTGGCCGGATGGCCCCGTTCGGTGACCTGAGCTGTCCATTGTGGACGGCGGTGGAGCGGGGCGAAGGCTTCCCGGCGCGTCGCACCGGCGGGCCGGGCGTCGCGCCGTTACGGTGAACGCATCATGCGTCTGACGGTCGGCCCTCTGCCTCCCAACGTGTACTGGCGGCGTCGCGCCGTGGTACTCGGAGCCGGGCTGCTCTTCCTGATTGTCCTGCTCTATTCGTGCACCGGCACCGAGCGCAACAACGGCGCGCCCACCAGCGGTGCGTCACCGAGCGGCACGGCGGCCCCGGGGCCGACCGGCTCCCTGCTGACCCCGCAGTCCACCAGCCCGTCGCCCACCGCGGGCGACTCGGGTGCCGGCAGCGGGACGAGCGACGGCGGCGGCACGGGAACCGACAACGGCGGCGGTACCGGCACGAACGACGGTGGCGCGCCGGCCGCCCCGGTGGCCGACGACGGCACCTGCACCGACTCGGAGCTCCAGGTGACGCCGGTGGCGCTGCCCGCCAGCGCGCAGCGGGGCACGACGGTCACCCTGCGGCTCAAGGTCAAGAACATCTCGGGGCGTACGTGCAGCCGGGATGTCGGGGCCGATCTGCAGGAGCTCTACATCAAGGCCGGCGCGAACCGCATCTGGTCCTCGGACACCTGCGGCACCGGCAAGGGCTCCGACGTGCAGTCGTTCACGCCGAACTTCGAGCGCTCCTACGAGCTGGGCTGGAACGGCAAGCTGGACAACAGCTGCGCCAACGGCGTGGCCAACGGCAAGTACGCCCCGATCGGCACCTACCAGGTCTTCGCCCGGGTGGGCACCAAGCTCAGCGAGCCGGTGAAGCTGACCATCACGGGCTGACCGCGGTCAGACGTAGCGCTCCAGGATGGACGCCTCGGCGAGCCGGGACAGCCCCTCGCGGACGCCCCGGGCGCGGGCGTCGCCCACCCCCTCGACCGCCTGGAGGTCCTCCACGGTCGCGCCGAGCAGGCGCTGGAGGCTGCCGAAGTGCACCACCAGCCGGTCGACCACGGCCGCGGGGAGCCGCGGCACCTTGGCCAGCAGGCGGAAGCCGCGCGGGCTGACCGCGGCGTCGAGCGCGTCGGAGGCGGACGGGTAGCCGATCGCCTTGGCCACCGCGACCAGGTCGATCAGCTCGGTGGCGCTGAGCAGGTCCAGCTCGACCAGGGCCTCGTCGAGGGTGCGCGACTTCCGGCCGACCGGCAGGTAGTCCCGGATGACCAGGGTGCGGTCGGCATCCACGCCGGCCATCAGCTCGTCGAGCTGGAGGGCGAGCAGCCGGCCGTCGGTGCCCAGCTCGACCACGTAGCCGGCGATCTCGTCGGCGATCCGGCGGACCATCTCCAGCCGCTGCACCACGGCCACCGCGTCGCGGACCGTGACCAGGTCCTCGATCTCCAGGGCGGAGAGCGTGCCGGAGACCTCGTCCAGCCGGAGCTTGTAGCGCTCGAGGGTGGCCAGGGCCTGGTTGGCCCGGGAGAGGATGGCGGCCGAGTCGTCCAGCACGTGCCGCTGGCCGTTGACGTAGAGGCTGATGATCCGCATGGACTGGCTGACCGAGATCACCGGGTAGCCGGTCTGCCGGGCCACCCGCTCGGCGGTGCGGTGCCGGGTGCCGGACTCCTCGGTGGGAATCGACGGGTCGGGCATCAGGTGCACCGCGGCCCGGACGATCCGGGTGCCGTCGCTGGAGAGCACCACGGCGCCGTCCATCTTGCACAGCTCGCGGACCCGGGTCGCGGAGAACTCGACGTCGAGCGGGAAGCCGCCGGTGCAGATCTGCTCGACGATCTTGTCGTAGCCGAGCACGATCAGTGCGCCGGTGCGGCCGCGCAGGATCCGCTCCAGGCCGTCGCGCAACGCGGTGCCCGGCGCCATGAGGGCGAGGTTGGCCCGCAGCGGGTCGCCGCCGGCTCCGCCGACGCTTCCGGTGACGCTCACGCTGATGGCACGGGCGGGGGAGCCCACGGCGCCGGTGCGGGCGTGCGGCGTCGTCGCGGCGGGCTTGGTGGCATCGCGGTCGATCGGCACGGGCACAGTCTACGGACTGCGGTGCGGTGGGTGCTCTCGTGGTTACTGTGATGTGTCACGATGTCCGGCTCCCCCGGTCGCCGACCAGCTGCGACGGCTGTCCGAAATCGCCCGGCCGGTCCCACCGCACGCGTACGGACCGTCACTCGGCCGACGCGCGTGCGGCAGCTTGGAGGGCCGCCCGGACGTCGGTGACCTCCATCACGCGCATGTTCTCGGGGGCCACTCCGCTGCTGCCCGGGCCGCAACCGGGCGGCACCAGGGCCAGCCGGAAGCCGAGACGGGCCGCCTCGGCCAGCCGGCGGGGGACCGCCCCGACCCGGCGCACCTCGCCGGTGAGCCCGACCTCGCCGATGGCCACCAGGTGCGGGTTGAGGGCCAGGTTGAGCCCGCCGGAGGCGACCGCTAGGGCCACGGCCAGGTCGGCCGCCGGCTCGACCACCCGGATGCCGCCCACGGTGGCGGCGAAGACCTCCCGGTCGTGCAGGGTCAGCCGCTCGGTGCGCCGCTGGAGCACCGCGAGCACCATGGCCAGGCGGGCGCTGTCCAGCCCGGAGACCGTGCGCCGGGGGGAGCCGGCGACCGTGGCGCCGATCAGCGCCTGCACCTCGGTGACCAGTGCGCGCCGCCCCTCCATGGCCACCGTGACGCAGGTGCCCGGCACCGGCTCGGAGTAGCGGGTCAGGAAGAGGCCGGACGGGTCGGCCAGGCTGCTGATGCCTCCCTCGTGCATCTCGAAGCAGCCCACCTCGTCGGCCGCGCCGAACCGGTTCTTGACGCCGCGGACCATGCGCAGCGAGGAGTGCTTGTCGCCCTCGAAGTGCAGCACCACGTCGACCAGGTGCTCCAGCACCCGGGGGCCGGCGACCTGGCCGTCCTTGGTGACGTGCCCGACCAGCACGGTGGCGATGCCGCGCTCCTTGGCGACCGCGACCAGCGCCGCGGTGACCGCCCGGACCTGGGTGACCCCACCCGGCACGCCCTCGGTGCCGGTGGTGGAGATGGTCTGCACCGAGTCGAGCACCAGCAGGCCCGGCTTGACCGCGTCGAGGTGGCCGAGCACCGCCGACAGATCGCTCTCGGCGGCCAGGTAGAGCTGCTCGTGCAGGGTGCCCATCCGCTCGGCGCGCAGCCGCACCTGGCTGACCGACTCCTCACCGCTGACCACCAGCGAGGGGCTGCCCGCGTTGGCCGCCCACTGCTGGGCGACGTCGAGCAGCAGGGTGGACTTGCCGACCCCGGGCTCGCCGGCGAGCAGCACGACCGCGCCGGGGACCAGGCCGCCGCCGAGCACCCGGTCGAGCTCGCTGACCCCGGTGGGCCGGGCGCGGGCGGGCGCGGCGCTGATGGTGGCGATCGGGCGGGCCGGCTCGGCGGGCATCCGGGAGCTGACCACCCGGCCGGAGACCAGCGGGCCGCTCACTGTGCACTCGACCACCGAGCCCCACTCGCCGCACTCCGGGCAGCGCCCGACCCACTTGGGGGGCTGATGGCCGCAGGCGTCGCACTCGTAGGCCGGGCGCGGCTCACGGGCGGCGGCGCGGCCGCGGCCGGCGCTGGCCCGGGGCGAGGTCGATCGGGGCGAGGTCACCCCAGGACGCTAACCGGACGGTACGACGAAAGCCCACCCGGAAACGGCGACACCGCCGGCGTGGCGCGGGCCACACCGGCGGTGTCGTCGAAGCGTGAGCTGGCGGTCAGCTGTGGTTGCCGCCCTCGGTGCCGCCTCCCGGGAGGCCGCCCGGGTGGCCGGCGCCGCCCTCCTCCTCCTCGCGGGGCTGCACCACCGGCGAGGGCGGTGCGGCCGGGGTCAGCGGGACGCCGACGGCCGCGCCGGTCTTGATCACCTTGCCGTTGCCGAAGTCGAAGGTCAGGTTGGCCCGCTCGCCGACGAGCAGGGCCTCGTTGAGGCCCACGAGCTGGAGGAACTGCGGGCTGTTGCTGGTGAGCTGGACGTAGCTCAGGGCCGGGATCTCGATCCGGGCCGGCTGCCCGGCCGGCGCGGACTCGCTGGCCGACGGCGACGGGTTCGCCGAGGCCGACCCGCTGGCCGAGGCGGAGCCGCTCGCCGACGGGGACTCGCTGGTGCCGAGCGACTGGCTGGGCGAGGCGCTCGGGTCGGTCGCGGTGGGCGACGCGGAGGCCGGCTCGGTGGGCGAACCGGTCGGGGTGGCCTCGTCGCTGCCCGCCCCGGCACCGCTGAGCAGGATCTCGCGGGCGCTGTCGGTGGTGACGGTCAGGGTCACCGGCGCCTGGCTGTCGTTGTAGATCACGACGTTCAGCCGCGCGTTGGCGCCGGACTTGTAGCCCTCGGTGCCGGGGAACTCCACGTAGAGGCCGCGCACCTTGTAGAGGTTGTCGGGGGTCTGGACGTTGACGCCCTGCACCGACGGGATCTTGTTGGCGGTCTCGGCCACCTGGCCGGCGCCACACCCGGACAGCACCAGGCTCGCCGCCGCCGCGGTACCGGCCAGCAACAGGGCCGCCCGCCGGGAACCCCTGATCGAGCGCGTCACGTCGGTCCTCCTCGTCACGATCCCCGCCCGGCCGGACGCCGGACACGGGGTGGCCATACCCGCGCAGACCGCGCTCCAGGGTAGTTGGAGCTGATCGAGGCCCGCACGCCGACCCGGTAATGCCACCTCCGCGGGGAACCGTCAGACCACCCGGCCGCTCGCCACCAGCAGCACCACGTCGATGAGCGCCACCACCATGACGGCCCGGAAGGCGGCCACCGGCCGGCCGCCGGCCCCGTTCGCGGCGCGTCCGGCGTACCAGCCGAGGGCCGGCACCCCGACGGCGGCGGCGACCGCCGCCAGCCCCACCCACGACGGCGGCCCGGGCGGCCCGAGGACCAGCGCGACGGTGGCCGCGAGGAGCAGCCCGGCGGCGGCCCCCCGGCTGCCCGCCGGCCCGAGCCGGTGGGGCAGCCCGCGCACCCCGGTCCGCGCGTCGTCGGCCAGGTCGGGCAGCACGTTGGCGAAGTGCGCCCCGGCGCCCAGCAGCGCGGCGGCGGCGACCAGCCAGACCGGGGGCGCGGGCGCGCCCGGCAGGGCCAGCACCACGAAGGCGGGCAGCGCGCCGAACGAGACCGCGTAGGGCAGCACCGAGACCGGGGTCGACTTCAGCGGCCAGTTGTAGAGCAGTGCCGAGACCAAGCCGAGGGTGGCGCAGAACGCCGCCGCCGGACCGGCGGCCAGCGCCAGCAGCGGGGTGGCGACGGCGGCCGGCACGGTGGCCCGGGCCAGGGCCCGCCGCGAGACCGCACCGCTGGTCACCGGTTTGTCGGTACGCCCCACCGTGGCGTCCCGGTCGGCGTCGATCAGGTCGTTGCTCCAGCCCACGGCGAGCTGGCTGGCCAGCACCGTGAGCGCCACGGTGGCGACCCCGGCCGGGCCGTGCCCGACGCCCCGCGCGAGCAGCCCGGCCACCACGGTCACCGCGGCGGCGGGTTCCGGGTGGCTCGCCCTGACCAGCCCTAACACCGACATCGACATAAGGGAAGTCTGGTCGTTACCGGGGAGTCGTGCCACGCTCGGTCCATGCGAGACGCGGCCCCGGTGTCCACCCCGCCCCGGGTGCTGCCGCCCAACGATCCCCGCCAGTACGACGATCTGGCCGGCGAGTGGTGGCGACCGGACGGCGCGTTCGCCATGCTGCACTGGCTGGCCCGGGCCCGCGCGGCCCTGGTGCCCCCGGCGTCCGCAGTGGACGACCTGCTGGTCGACCTCGGCTGCGGCGCCGGGCTGCTCGCCCCGCACCTGTCCGGCAAGGGCTACCGGCACGTCGGGGTGGACCTGACCCGATCGGCCCTCGACCAGGCCGCCGCGCACGACGTGACGGTGATTCAGGGCGACGCCACCGCCGTTCCGCTCGCGGACGGCTGCGCCGCCGTGGTCTCCGCCGGCGAGCTGCTGGAACACGTGCCGGACTGGCGGCGCGCCGTGGCCGAGGCGTGCCGGCTGCTGCGGCCGGGCGGCCTGCTGGTGCTGGACACGCTCAACGACACCCTGCTGGCCCGGCTGATCGCGGTGGAGCTTGGCGAACGGCTTCCCACCGTGCCCCGCGGCATCCACGATCCACGGTTGTTCGTGGACGACCGCGCCCTGGTGTCGGAATGTGCCCGGCACGGCGTGGCGCTGCGCTTGCACGGCATCCGCCCCGAGCTGGGCGGGACACTGGCCTGGCTGCTGCGTCGCGTGCGTGGCGGTGACCGTCCCGCCGGGACGGAGCCGCGCATCGTGCCGACGTGGTCGACCGCGGTGCTCTACCAGGGCCGCGGGCACCGGAGCGGGTAGCGGGGGCCGCCCGGGGTAAAGGGACGCCGAGAAGGGGGCTACATGACTGTGCACGCGCTGGAGGCGGCCCGCAGGTTGGCGCCGCGACTGGCCGCCCGCGCGGCCGACCACGACCGGGACGGCTCCTTCCCGGTCGACGACTTCGCCGACCTCCGCGAGGCCGGCCTGTTCGGGCTGATGGTGCCGCGTGAGCTGGGCGGCATGGGGGCCACCTTCGCCGAGTACGCCGCCGTCGCCACCGAGCTGGCCCGGGGCAACGGCGCGACCGCGCTGGTGTTCAACATGCACGCCTCGGTCACCGGCGCGCTGGGCGCGGTCACCGAGGAGCTGGCCGAGGCGCTCGGCGTACCGGACGAGGCGCTCGCGGCCCGGGACCGGCTGCTGCGCGCGGCGGCCGAGGGCGCCTGGTACGCGGTGGCGATGAGCGAACGCGGCGCCGGGGCCCGGCTGTCCCAGCTCAGCACGGTCTACCAGCCGGTCGAGGGCGGGTGGCACATCAAAGGCAGCAAGACCTTCTGCTCCGGCGCCGGCCACCCGGACGGCTACCTGGTGGCCGCCCGCAGCGCCGGTGACCAGTCGGTGGTCTCCCAGTTCCTGGTCCCGGCCGGGGAGGGGCTCACGGTCGAGCCGACCTGGGACTCGCTGGGCATGCGCGCCACCTCCTCGCACGACCTGCACCTGGACGTGACCGTCCCCGCCGACCGGCTGCTCGGCGGGGTGGAGGGGCTAGCCCTGGTGGTCGCCCAGCTCATGCCGCACTGGCTGGTGGCCAGCTACGCGGCCGTCTACGTCGGGGTGGCCCGGGCCGCGATCGACGCCGCCGCCGAGCACCTGAACGCCCGCAACCTGGCCGGCCTGCCGGCGGTCCGGGCCCGGCTCGGCCGGGCGGACGCGGCCGTGGCGGCGGCCGAGCTGGTGGTCGCCGAGGCGGCCCGCCGGGTCGACGAGGCGCCCGGCGACGCGGAGACCAACCGCTGGGTCTGGCGGGCCAAGCTGCTCGCCGGGACCACGGCCGCCGAGGTGGCCGCGTCCATGCTGGAGGCCGCCGGCACCTCGGCGACACGGCGGGGGCATCCGCTGGAGCGGCTCTACCGGGACGCCCGGTGCGGCTCGCTGCACCCGGCCACCTCCGACGTCTGCGCCGACTGGCTCGGCATCGCCGCGCTCGGCGGCGACCCGGACCGTGACACGGCCACGCCTCGTTGGTGAAGTGGATTCGGGGACGAGAGGTGGGGGACATGGGCGTGCCGGTGATCGCGGGTCTGGGTGCGGCGCAACCGCCGTCAGCCGCGCAGGACGAGCTGTGGGCGGGCTTCTTCGCGAAGCACTTCTCGGGGACCACCCGGGCGCTGGCCGAGCGGATCTTCGCCAACTCCGGGGTGTCCCGCCGGCAGGCCGCGGTGAACCCGCTGCTGGAGGACGTCTCGGAGTGGCCCACCGAACGCCGGATGCGGCGCTACCAGGTCGAGGCGTTGCCGCTGGGCAAGGAGGCGGTCGGCCGGGCGCTGACCGCCGCCGGCCTGGACGCGGGTGACATCGGCCTCTTCGTGGTCTGCTCCTGCACCGGCTATGCCACCCCGGGACTGGACATCCTGCTCGCCCGGGACCTGGGCATGGCCCCGGACACCCAGCGCATGTTCGTCGGGCACATGGGCTGCTACGCGGCCCTGCCGGGGCTCGGCGCGGCGAGCGACTTCGTGACCGCCCGGGGCCGCCCCGCGCTGCTGCTCTGCGCGGAGCTGACCAGCCTGCACATCCAGCCGCCGGGCGCCCGGGTGGACACCCAGCAGATCGTCTCGCACGCGCTCTTCTCGGACGCCGCGGTCGCCGCCGTGGTCGTCCCCGGCGGCCGGGGGTACGCGCTGCGCGAGGTCACCTCCGTGACCGACACCTCCACGGCGGACCACATGACCTGGGACGTCACCGACACCGGCTTCCGGATGGGGTTGTCGCCGAAGGTGCCGCAGGTGCTCTCGCACCACGTCCGGGGCCTGGTCGACGATCTGCTGGACCGGCACGGGTGGCAGCGTTCCGAGGTGGACGGCTGGGCGGTGCACCCGGGCGGCCCGCGCATCCTCAACGTCGTGGAGCGTGAGCTGGCCCTGCCGCCGGCGGCGCTCGCGGCGTCCCGGGCGACGCTCGACGAGCACGGCAACTGTTCGTCCCCGACGGTGCTGCTGATCCTGGACCGGCTGCGCCGGGCGCAGACCCCGCCGGAGCGGGTCGTGATGCTGGCCTTCGGCCCGGGCCTCACCCTCTACGCGGCCCTGCTGGAGCTCACCCCCTGACGGGGCGGTGGCCGGCGCACCACGCCGATACGCTCTCCCCATGGCTCCCGACGAGCGGATGCGGAGCGCGGTGCTGGCCGGGCTGACCGTGGCGGCGCTGGCGGCCGGCGCGGGCTGGTGGCGGGCGGCGGCTCCGGAGCTGGGCCGGGCCGCGCCGGACCCCGCCCCGTCGACCGCCGCCTTCCTCGAACCCGGCATCCGGGTCGACGCCGGCGGGCCCCGGTTGCGGGCGGTGGTGGACCCGCAGACGGGGCAGGTGCTGGACCAGGTCGTGCTGCCGGGGCCGGAGGCGGATCCGGACGAGCCGCTGGTGATCCACGAGGAGCCCGACGGGGTGGTCCGGCAGCGCGCCGTCCGGTACGAGGTGTGGCGGGAGAAGTCCCGCCTGACGCCGGGCGGGGCCCCGGTGACCCGCCGGGCGAACGCGTCCGACGGAAGCCGGTTCCTGCTCACGGTCGGCTGTTCGGGCCCGGGCACGGTCGCCGTCGGGTTCACCGGTTCCAACGCTGACGAGTCGGAGCGGGTGGTGAGCTGCGACGGGCGGACCGACGTCACGGTGCTGGACGGCAGTGGCGGGCCGCTCCTGGTGCGCTTCGTCGCGCTCGGCGACCGGGTCGACCTCGATGCCCGGCTGAACGAGCTGGGCTGAGCGGCGGTCAGCCGGCCAGCCGGGCTAGGTCGTCGCGGTAGTCCGCCGCCGGGCCCAGTTCGGGCACCACCCGGACCAGGGTGCCCTGCCGGTCCACCAGCAGGGCGGCGGCCGTGCCGGGATGGGCGGAGAGGTGCAGGTAGGAGCGGAGGCCGCCGGCCGGGTCGGCGAGCGGGCGTACCCCCGGGGCGGTGGCGGTGCCGGCGGTGCGGCCCTCGGTGACGGTGACCACGGTGACCTCCGGCGGCGCGGCGGCCGCCGCGGTGGTGACCTGCTCCGCGCAGGTGCAGGCGTCCACCAGGACGATCATGGCGGGCAGCAGGCTGCGCAGCGGCACCGGAGCGTCGTCGGGGCCGACGAGGTCGAGCGCCGGCAGCGGCCCCACCGGGGCCGTCGGGTAGGGCAGCACGGTGGGGGCGCCCCCGGAGCGGTTCGACCGCGGCCAGGTGACCGCGGCCAGCCCGGTGAGGGTGATCACCACGGCGACCAGCAGGACCAGCACCGGCAGCCCGAGCGTCGGCCGGCCGGCCGGGCCGAGGCGCCGCCGCCCGGCGGCCTGCCGGCGGCTCCGGCGCAGCTCGCGGCGGACCTGGCGGGCCTCCTCGTCCAGCGCCGAGGCGTCGTCGGGGACGACCACCCGGCCCCACTCCGGGGGCAGGTCGGGCAGCCCGTCGGAGGGCCCGTGGCCTTCAGCGTCAGGCATGCCCATCGGACCCCCAGGAACCGTCTCGGTGAGCGGACGTCAGTCCATCCCAAGCGTCCCGCACCGGTGGTCGTACCGCCACACCTGGGCGCACGCGGAATTCCGGAGCTACCATGGAAGGAGCGCATCGCCCTAGATATGAACGCTTCCGTCACTCTTACCGGGTTGTCATCCGTTAGTTACGGAGCGTGTCGAAACCATCGGCTTGACCGCCTGTCAAGCTGGAGAAATACCTCTCACAGGGTCCCTGAGCTGCGCCAACGGTCAGGACAGCGGTGAGACATCGGTGCCTGAGCGTGTTACCCTAGACACAGCGAAAGGGGTTTCGAACCTATGGTTTTCAGTGTCGGCGAGACCGTTGTTTACCCCCACCACGGGGCCGCACTCATCGAGGCAATCGAGACTCGGGTCATCAAGGGCGAGCCTAAGCAGTACCTCGTCCTGAGGGTCGCGCAGGGTGACCTGACGGTCCGGGTGCCCGCCGAGAACGCCGAGATCGTGGGTGTGCGCGAGGTGGTCGGCGAAGAGGGCCTGGGCAAGGTCTTCGACGTGCTCCGTGCACCGCACACCGAGGAGCCGACCAACTGGTCGCGGCGTTACAAGGCGAATCTGGAGAAGCTGGCCTCCGGTAACCCGCTGAAGGTCGCCGAGGTCGTCCGCGACCTGTGGCGCCGGGAGCGGGAGCGGGGTCTCTCCGCGGGTGAGAAGCGCATGCTGGCCAAGGCACGCGACATTCTCGTCGGCGAGGTCGCGCTGGCCGAGAAGAGCACCAAGGACGAGGCGGAGACGTTGCTCGACAAGGTGCTGACCGAGGCCTGATCCGCACCACATCGTCGTACCCACCCCGTAGCAAACGAATCCGAGGACCGCGACGTGACCGCGCAGCTCAATCCGCGCGGTGACGTCGCGGTCCTTGTTCCTGCTGCCGGAGCCGGGGTACGCCTCGGCCCGGGCGCTCCCAAGGCGCTCCGGCTGCTCGCCGGCGAGCCGCTGCTGGTGCACGCGGTACGCCGGATCGCCGCCGCCCCCTCGGTGCACACTGTCGTGGTGGCCGCCCCGGCCGCCGACGTCGAGTCGGTCCGGGCCATGCTCGCGCCGGTGGCCCCGGTGACCGTGGTCGCCGGCGGCGCCGAGCGCCAGGCGTCGGTGGCCGCCGCGCTGGCCGCCGTCCCCGCCGGGCCGGAGATCGTCCTGGTGCACGACGCGGCCCGGGCGCTCACCCCGCCCGACCTGGTCGAGTCGGTGGCCGCGGCGGTCCGCGCCGGCCACGACGGGGTGATCCCGGTGCTGCCGGTGGTCGACACCGTCAAGGAGGTCGACGCCGGCGAGCGGGTCCTCGGCACGGTCGACCGGGCCGCCCTGCGCGCGGTGCAGACCCCGCAGGGCTTCCGCCGGTCGGTGCTGACCGCCGCGCACGAGGCGGCCGGCGACCCGCTCACCGACGACGCCGGCCTGGTCGAGAAGCTGGGCGTCCCGGTGGTCTGCGTACCCGGGTCGGAGCTGGCCCTGAAGATCACCCGCCCGTTCGACCTGGCCCTGGCCGAGCACCTGCTGGCCACCGGCGCCTGACGCGTACCCTCGGCTCGTGATCGTTCCTCGGGTGGCCATCGGGACCGACGTGCACGCCTTCGCGGCCGGACGGCCCTGCTGGGTCGCCGGCCTGCACTGGCCGGACCAGGACGGCCTGGCCGGCCACTCGGACGCCGACGTGGCGGCGCACGCCGCCTGCAACGCCCTGCTCTCCGCCGCCGGCCTCGGCGACCTGGGCGCGAACTTCGGGGTGGACCAGCCGGAGTGGGCCGGTGCGTCCGGGGTGGCGCTGCTGACCGAGAGCGCGCGGCGGGTGCGGGCGGCCGGCTTCGAGATCGGCAACGTGTCGGTCCAGGTGGTCGGCAACCGGCCCAAGATCGGTCCGCGTCGCGGGGAGGCGCAGCGGGTGCTCTCGGCCGCCGTGAACGCGCCGGTCACAGTCTCCGCCGCCACCACCGACGGCCTGGGCTTCACCGGACGCGGCGAAGGGCTCACCGGCATCGCGGTGGCGCTGGTGTACGAGGCCCCGACGGCGTGACGCGGCGACCGGGTGGCACCCGGTCGCCGCGCCGGATCAGTCGACGTCCGTGCAGACGTTGTGCGTCGTGCCGTGGAGCATCGTGATGGTCTTCTCGAAGGTGGGGGTGAACTCCACGGTGAACTGGCCGTCGACGATCCACAGCCCCTTCGGCAGCGAACCCGCGTTCTCCCGGAAACCGAGCAGCACCGGGCCGGTCACGTACCAGGTCATCGACCCGTCCGTGCCGTAGACGACCAGCGAGGTGCCGCTGGCGTCCGCCGTGGACGTGGCCCCGGTCTCCAGATTGGTCACCCGATCGATCAGGGCGCCGGTGAACAGCTCCCGCTTCGGCGAGCCGTCCGGGTACGTCGCCAGGGTCAGCTTCCGGACCTCGTCGACGATCGGTTCGACCCGCACCGCGAAGTCGCACCGGGCGCCGGCCGGCATCTCGAACGCCTCCTGCGGCGCCGGCTCCCAGGCGCCGGGGGCGACGTCGCCGCCGGCGGCGGACGCCGAGCCCGGCAGGGCCGCGACGAGCGCGGCCACGACCGACGCCACCGCGACGCTCATCTTGAAACGCATGGTCACTCCATTCGTGCTTCCGGTCAGGACCGGACCAGGATCACGGGGCCCGCTCACCACGGGCTCACCGCGCGTCGAGCCGGAGCCGGGCCGCAGCCACCCGGATGTCGGGCCGGCCGCCGGGGCGCCCACCGTTCGCTCACCGCCGGATGACAACCGGCGGCGCGGGCCAGCCCGTCCTGTTCGGTATGGAGTTCCACCTGCTCGGACCCTTCGAGGCCCGCCACCAGGGCCGGCCCGTCGAGGTCGGCAGCCGCCGCCAGGAACGCTGCCTGCTCGGTGTGCTGCTGCTCGACACGGGACGGATGGTGCCGACCGACCGCCTCATCGACCTGCTCTGGAACGGCCGGCCGCCGGTCTCCGCCCGGGGCGCGGTGCAGACGTACATCGGCCGGTTGCGGGGGGCACTCACGCCGTACGGGGTGCGGATCAGCACCGCGGGCGAGGGTTACCTCGTCGAGGCGGACGGGCACCGCGTCGACGTCGACGAGTTCGGCGAGCTGGTCCGGGCGGCCGGAGCCGCCGCCGACCCGGCGGAGCGCGTGCGACTGCTCGACCGGGGGCTGGCCCTCTGGCGGGGGCCGCTGCTCGCCGACGCGGCGGACGGGGAACTGCGGGACCGGCTGCACGGCACCGTCGAGGAGCTCCGGCTGGTCGCCGTGGAGTTGCGCGCCGAGGCGCAGCTCGCGCTGGGCCAGCACGCCCGGGCGATCGCCGAGCTGATGCCCCTGGCCGCCCGGCACCCGACCCGGGAACAGCTCGTCGCCGTCCTCATGACGGCGCTGTACCGGGGCGCCCGCCAGGCCGACGCGTTGCGGCTGTACGGCACCACCCGGCAGGTGCTCGCCGACGAGTTGGGCGTCGAACCGGGGGCGCGCCTGCGGGAGGTGCACCGCCGGATCCTGCGCGGCGACGACCGGTTGGACCGGCCCGGGCGGCCGGTGTACGAGGTGCGGGTCCGTGACGAGAGCCTGCCGTGGAGCGTCGGCGGGCACCCCGCCCTGGATTTCTGCAACACCTTCGCCGGGTGGGGGCACGAGCCGCCGCTGCCCGGCGCCGAGTGGCTGCGCGGCTACCGCACCCTGGCCGTGTGGGCCGGGCACGTGGGGCTCGTCGACGACGTGTCGGTGAGCCGGCTGGTGCACCTGGGTCGGCGCGACCCCGACCGGGCCGAGGCGGTGCTCGCCGAGGCCCGGGGCCTGCGGCACGCCCTGTACGGGTGCCTGACCGAACCGGACGACCGGCACGCGTTCGAGGTGGTCGCCCGGTACGCGGAGGCCGCCGCGAAGGAGTTGGTGTTCCGGCGCGAGACCGACGGCGGCGGCCGCTGGTGGCCGGAACTCGGGGCCGGGCTCCGGATGCCCCTGCACGCGGTCGCCTGGAGCGCCGCCCAGATGCTCGCCGACCCGCGCCGGCTCACCCTCCGGACCTGCCCGGACGAGCGGTGCGGGTGGCTCTTCCTGGACGAGAGCGGGCTGCGGCGCTGGTGCAGCCTGGGCACCTGCGGGCGCTCACTGGACCGGTCCCGCTGCCACAGCGCCTGACCGGCGTCCCGCCTGTCCGCCGGCGGGCGGGGGACCGGGCGGACGGCTACGCTCGCCGGGATGCCGAACGACGCCGCCCCCGACCAGTCCGCCGCCGACGGCTACCTCCAGCGGGCGCAGCTCCTCGCCGAACTGGGCCGGTACGACGAGGCCGCCGAGGAACTCGGCGACGCCCTCGCCAGCCACCCGGGACACGCCGAGGCGTTGGGCATGCTGGCCCGGGTGCACCTCGCCGCGGACCGGTCGGCGGAGGCGCTGCGGGTCGCCGAGGCGGCCGTGGCCGCCGCCCCGGGGGCCCTGTCGCCGCTGGTGGCGCGCGGCTTCGCCCTGGTCGACCTGGGCCGGTGGAAGGCCGCGGCGAGCACCGGGGACGAGATCCTGGCGCTCGGCCCGGACGACGCGTACGCCCAGCGCAGCGCCGCCGCGATCCTGGCCGGCGCGCGCAACGGGCAGCCGGCGCTCAACGCCGCCTGGCGGGGTGTGGAGCTGGCCCCGGACGCGGCGCAGGCGCACCTGGTGCTCGGCCTGGTGGCCGCCCGGCTGGAGCTGTACGACCTGGCCGAGCGGGCCTACCGGGAGGCGTTGCGGCTGGACCCGGAGCTGGCCGCGGCACGGCAGGACATGGGTGTGATCCGGCTGGAGCAGCGCCGCTACGCCGAGGCGCTGGAGCACCTGGCCGAGGCGGCGGCCCTGGACCCGGCGGGCGTCGACACCGGCCCGACCGTCGCCGACGGGCTGCGCCGGCTGGTGCTCCACGGCGCCGGCTGGTCGCTGGTCGCCACCGTGCTGGTCGCCTTCCTGGCCCCGGTCGCGCCGGGCCCGTCCCGGGTCCTCGCGCTGCTGGCCGCGCTCGGCGGGGCGCTGCTGGTCTGGCGGCACGCGACCCGGCTGCCCGGCCTGCTGGACACGGTCCTGCCCGGGCTGCTCCGCGCCGACCGCAACCTCGCCCTGGCGGTGTACGCGGTGGCCGCCGCCCCGGCGCTGCTGGTGCTCTACGCGCTGGTCGGCGGCCCGTGGCCGCTGGTCGCCGGGATCACCGTGACGTTGCTGGCCGAGTTCGTCGTGCTCGCCCGCACCGGCCGGCGCGCAGTGCGCTAGGCCCGGCGCGCCCAGGTCCAGGCGTACGCGTCGTCCTCGCAGGCGGTCCCGGCGTCGCAGAGGTCCAGCGGGCGGAAGGTGTCGACCATGACCGCCAGCTCGTCGAAGAAGTCCGCCCCGATCGACCGCTCGGCGGCGCCCGGCTGCGGGCCGTG
The DNA here is from genome assembly GCF_040639095.1 of Micromonospora sp. NPDC023966. Lineage (NCBI taxonomy): Bacteria > Bacillati > Actinomycetota > Actinomycetes > Micromonosporales > Micromonosporaceae > Micromonospora > Micromonospora sp. NPDC023966. The sequence goes on from NZ_JBEZZJ010000004.1 coordinate 172,357, forward strand.
GGTGAAGCCGGACGGGTGCAGCGAGATCGAGCCCTGCTCGATGCCGGAGCCGCGCCGGGCCTCGTAGTTGCCGCCGGTGTAGAAGAGCATCTCGTCGGAGTCGACGTTGTGGTGGTTGTAGGGCACCGGGATGGCGTCCGGGTGGTAGTCCACCTTGCGCGGCACGAACGAGCAGATGACGAAGTTCGGGCCCTGGAAGGTCTGGTGCACCGGCGGCGGCTGGTGGATCCGGCCGGTGATCGGCTCGAAGTCGTGGATGGAGAACGCCCACGGGTACATGTGCCCGTCCCAGCCGACCACGTCGAACGGGTGGTGGGCGTAGACGTACCTGGTCCAACCGCGCCGGTGCCGAACCAGCACCTCGGCGTCGGTCTCGTCGACCAGCAGCGGTGAGTCCGGCCCGCGGACGTCCCGCTCACAGTAGGGCGAGTGCTCCAGGAACTGCCCGCGTACCGAGAGGTAGCGCTTGGGCGGGCCGATGTGGCCGGCGGCCTCGATGGCGAGCAGTCGGGTGGGCTCGTCGCCGGTGGGCACGAGGCGGTGGATGGTCGAGGTGGGGATGATGACGTAGTCGCCGGCCACCGCCTCCAGCACGCCGAACGGCGACTCCACCCGCAGGGTCCCGGCCTCGACGTAGAGGCAGTGGTCGCCGGTGGCGTCGCGGAACAGCGGCGACGGCCGGTCGGCCAGCACGTACGCGATCCGCACGTCGTCGTTGGCGAGCAGGTACTGCCGGCCGAGCACCGGGTCGGCGCCGGCCCCGTCGAGCTTGTGGGTGCGCAGGTGCCGCGGCTTGAGCGGGAGGTTGGGCACCCGGGCGAAGGCGGGCGGGGTGAACTCCTCGGCGGCCACGATCGCGGTGGGCGCGTGCCGGTGGTAGAGCAGCGAGGAGTCGGAGGAGAAGCCCTCCTGACCGACCAGCTCCTCGGCGTAGAGGGTGCCGTCGGGCTGGCGGAACTGGGTGTGGCGCTTGCGGGGCACCTCGCCGACGCTGCGGTAGTACGGCATCTCGCCTCCCGATATGTCCCGTTCTCCGGCCGGTGACGTCCGATAATCGGACGCGGTTGTCCGTTACTCGTAGCGTCCCGTAGATTCTTGTCTCGTGTCAACGCAGGTGCCCCGCCTCTTCGCCGGCCTGGTGGACGACGCGGCGGTCTTCCCGCCCGGCAGCGCCGCGCTGCCGGACGCGGTGGCCGCGCATCGCCAGCACCGGGCCGGCTGGTACGCCGACCTGGTCGGCCCGCTGCTGCTGCCCGCCTCGTCGATTGCGGCCGGCGAGCTCAGCGGCCTGGTCGACCCGGCTGAGGGCTTCGTGATCGGCCTGATCGGCGACACCGGCGTCGAGGGCCTGCCCTTCGCCATGTCCTTCCTGCCACCGGACGGGGTCACCGCCTGCCAGGTCGAGGCCCCCGTCGCCAAGCGGGGCGAGGACCCGCAGCCGGGCCTCACCGACCTGGTCAAGCTCGCCGAGCGCCTCGGCGGCACCACCGTCTACGCGGAGATCCCGCTGACCTTCGGCCTGATGGGCGCGCTGGACGCGCTCGCCGAGGCGCGGGCCGGCGGGCTGCCGGTGGCCGCCAAGTTCCGCACCGGCGGGCTGGCCGCCGAACTCTTCCCGACCCCGGTCGAACTGGCCGCGGTGATCTGCGCCTGCCGGGACCGGGAACTGCCGTTCAAGCTGACCGCCGGGCTGCACCACGCGGTCCGGCACCGGGACCCGGAGACCGGCTTCAGCCACCACGGCTTCGTCAACGTGCTGGCGGCCACCCTGGCCGCCACCGGGGGCGCCGAGGTGGACGGCGTGGCCGACCTGCTCGCCGCCACCGACCCGCTCCGGGTGGTCGAGCTCACCCGGTCCCAGCGGGAGGCCGAGCGTCCGCTCTGGGTCGGCTACGGCTCGTGCAGCATCTCCGAACCACTGACCGATCTGATCCGGCTGGGGCTGGTGAACGGGGGCTTCGAGGAATGAGCGAGCGCAGCGAGCGAATCAGCAGGTTCAGTGCGCTGGTGCCTCATGGCGGCACGGAGCGAAGCGGAGTGGCGGCATGAGCTGGGTGACGGGTGCGGCGGGATCGCCGTACGGGGTGAGCAACCTGCCGTACGGGGTGTTCCGGCGGGGCGACCGCGAGCGGCGGATCGGCGTACGCATCGGCGACTTCGTGCTGGACCTGGCCGGCGCGGAGGCCGCCGGGCTGGTGCCGGCCGCCGGCGCGCTCGGCCGGCCCACCCTCAACGACTTCATGGCGCTCGGCCGTCCGCGGTGGACCGCGGTCCGGCAGCGGGTCACTGAGCTGCTCACCGACCCCGCGCACCGGCCGGCCGTGGAGCCGCTGCTGGTGCCGCTGCGCGAGGCGGAGCTGCTGCTGCCGTTCGAGGTGGCCGACTACGTCGACTTCTACTCGTCCGAGCACCACGCGTCGAACGTCGGGCAGATCTTCCGGCCCGGGCAGCCGGCGCTGCTGCCGAACTGGAAGCACGTGCCGATCGGCTACCACGGCCGGGCGGGCACGGTGGTGGTCTCGGGCACCCCGGTGGTCCGCCCGACCGGGCAGCGGGCCAGCGCGCAGGGCCCGACCACCGGCGCCTCCGTCCGGCTGGACATCGAGGCCGAGGTCGGCTTCGTGGTCGGGGTGCCGAGCCGGCTCGGCGACCGGGTCGCGGTCGCGGACTTCGCCGACCACGTCTTCGGCGTGGTGCTGGTGAACGACTGGTCCGCCCGGGACATCCAGGCCTGGGAGTACCAGCCGCTCGGGCCGTTCCTGGGCAAGTCCTTCGCCACCTCGGTCTCGGCCTGGGTCACCCCGCTGGACGCGCTGGCCGCCGCCTTCGTACCGGCCCCCGACCAGGACCCGCCGGTGCAGGACTACCTGCGCGACACCCCGCACCTCGGGCTGGACCTGACCCTGTCGGTCGAGTGGAACGGCGAGCGGGTCGCCGAGCCGCCCTTCGCCACCATGTACTGGACCCCGGCCCAGCAGCTCGCCCACCTCACCGTGAACGGCGCGTCGCTGCGGACCGGCGACCTCTACGCCTCCGGCACCGTCTCCGGGCCGGAGCGCGGGCAGGTCGGCTCGTTCCTGGAGCTGACCTGGGGCGGGACCGAGCCGGTCAAGTTCGCCGACGGCGCCGCGCGGACCTTCCTGGAGGACGGCGACACGGTGACGATCACCGCCACCGCGCCCGGCCCGGACGGCACCACCATCGCCCTCGGCGAGGTCACCGGGAGCATCCTGCCGGCCCGCTGAACCGCCCCCTGTTCACTCTCCGTCCCCGGTCGCACCCGCTGTGCGACCGGGGACGTTTCCTTCGCCGTTGATCGTCGCGGATTGCGTACGCCCCGGCGGTGCGGGCCGGGGCGCACCCCGAGTGGAACCGGAAGGACCGAGACGATGACCGAGCTGACCGGCGCCATCTGGCGCACCAGCAGCCGTTCCAACGATCAGGGCCTCTGCGTCGAAGTGGCGACCAACGCGGTCGCCGCGCACGGCGTGGTGGGCGTACGCGACTCGAAGGACCCCCAGGGTCCGGCGCTCGCGGTCAGCCCACCGGGCTGGACAGCGTTCGTCGCCGCGATCCGGGGGGACGTCTTCCGTCGCTGACCCTCGCCGTGGCCCGGTGCCCCGATCGGGGCACCGGTGGTGGAAATGTCACGCAAGGCTCCCGTTACCCGGTGACGGCCCGTACCGTGGACGACACGGGAGGTGCCATGTCGACGGTGACGGTTTCCGCATTCATCGAAGCGCAGGACGTCGACGTCTGGCGGCTCCTCACCGACCTCCCGGCGCGGGCCGACTGGCTCTCCGCGGTCGGCGCGGTCGACATCCTCAGCACCGGCGACCTCAGCTCCGGCGACCTCGGGCCCGGCACCGCCTGGCGGGAGACCCGGGTCCGGCCGGACGGCGGCGCCGAGCCGGAGGAGTTCCTGGTGGTCGAGGCGGTCGCCCCGGCCCGGCTGGTGCTCAGCTCGCGGGGCGCGGGCGCGGACTACCGGATCACCTGGACGCTGCGCACCGTCGAGCGTCGGCGGCGCGGCTGCACCGAGGTCACCGTCGAGCACGAGGCGGTGCCGACCCGCGCGTACGGCCGGGTGCTGGCCCTGATCCTCGGAGGGCTGGCCGCCCGGGCGGTGGAGGGCGCTCTCCGGCGTGACCTGGCCGACCTGGCGCTGGCCGTCGGTCCCGCCCGGTCCGCCGAGGCCGCCTGAGCCGACCGGTCCCGCACCCGACCGGGGCCGGCGGCAACCGTTCCGCGCCGCTGACGCCGCGCGGCGTCCGGGAGCCGCCGCTGGGTAGGGTGCCGGGCGGAGGTGCGGCATGGGGAAGCCCTCGGGGCGGCGGATCGCGGTGACGCTGGTGGCGGTGCTGGCCGTCGCGGCGGCGGCCGCCGTGGTCCTCCGGGTCCTCGCCCCCGCCGAGGTGGAGACGGTCGCCCGGGGCGCCTACCCGGCCGTGCCCACCCCGCCGATCGGGGTGATCGGCCGGCTGCCGGTGGCGCCGCTGGTCGTGGACGGCCGGCTCCGCGTCTACGCGGGCGCCCGCCAGGTGTACGCCGACCAGCCCGTCTCCCGGAAGCACCGGGTCACCCCGTTCTGGTCGTACCGCCGCTGGCCGGCGAAGTTGGTCGGGGTGCTGGCCGAGGGCACCACGGTGGTGAGTCGCTGGTCCGACGGGAAGCTGGTGGCGCTGGACGCGCGTACCGGGCGGGTCGCCTGGCGGGCCGACGGGCCAGAGCCGGGCGCGCTGCCCGAGCCGCGCCGCACCTACGCCGCCACGGTCTGGAACCCGGCGGGCCTGCACGTCGCCCGGGCCGCCGACGGCCGTGCCGTGCTGGTCGCCGCGGGCCCCGGCGCGGTCGGCGGGTACGCCCTGGCGGACGGCCGCCGGCTCTGGCGGGCCGAGGCGGCGTGGGGCTGCCGCACGGACGTGGGCACCACGGCCGCCGGGGAGGTGCTCGGGTTGGACGCCTGCGCCGGGCCGGCCACGGTCGAGTTCCGGGACGCCGCGACCGGTGCGGTGCGCAGCCGCTGGCGGCCCCCGGATGCTCCGGAGCGGCTCGTGGTGACCCCGGTCGGTTGCCGGGACGGGCACTCGGCCTGCCGGGGGCTGCGCACGGGGGGGCGCGACGACGAGACCGGCCGGGGCTGGCTGGTCGCGGGGGGTGAGCCGCTGGCCGCCCCCGCCCTGGACGGCCCGGACACCGAGCTGGACGGCGAGCGCGCGGTGGGGACCACGGGCGGCGTGGTCACCGGGCGGTCCGCCCGCACCGGCGAGGAGCTGTGGCGCCGGGGCGACCTGGGGCCGGTCCGGATCCTCGCGGTCGAGCCGGGCCGGGTGCACCTGCTGACCGAGCGGCGGGACCTGGTCACCCTCGACCCGGTGACCGGGGCGGAGCGGTCCCGGTTCGCCATGGACATCGGCCGGGACGGGATCGGCTGGGTGCCCGGCCGGGCACACGCGGCGGACGGTTACGTGGCCGTGGAGCGGGCCCGGGAGCGGGCCCGCCCGGACGACGACGACCAGGGGTACTTCCTGATGGCCGAGCCGGTGCTGCTCGCCGCAACCTGACCGGAAGAAACGGACAAATGGTATGATTCGTCGCGAGGCTCCGGCGTCCGATGGTCTGCCGAGCGGCCCGAAGTGTCCGGGGCCGGTCCGTAGGGGGTTGACGGACCGGCCCCGGACCTGCGCCGTCAGGCCAGCGCGGCCTCGGCGGCGGCCAGGAAGGCGTCGTTCTCGGCCGGCGTGCCGATGGTGACCCGCACCCCGTCGCCCGGGAACGGCCGGACGATCACACCACGCGCCTCGCACGCCTTGCCGAACCCGACGGCCCGCTCGCCCAGCGGCAGCCAGACGAAGTTGGCCTGGCTCTCCGGCACGTCCGGGACGAACTTGCGCAGCGCCTCGGTGACCCGGTCCCGCTCGGCGACGACCAGCGCGCAGCGCCGCTCGACCTCGTCGGCCTGGGCCAGCGCGGCCAGCGCGCCGGCCTGGGCGGCCATGCTCGTGGAGAAGGGGGTGACCACCTTGCGCACCGCGGCGGCCACGGTCGGCTCGGCGACCAGCCAGCCGATCCGCAGGCCGGCCAGGCCCCACGCCTTGGACAGGGTGCGCAGCACCGCCACGTTCGGCCGGTCCAGGTAGCTCAGGCCGTCCGGCACCTCGGGGTCGGTGACGAACTCCCGGTACGCCTCGTCGATCACCACGAGCACGTCGTCCGGCACCGCGTCGAGGAAGCGGTCCAGCTCCGCCCTGCGGACGGCCGTGCCGGTCGGGTTGTTCGGGTTGCAGACCAGGATCATCCGGGTCCGGTCGGTCACCGCGGCCGCCATCGAGGCCAGGTCGTGGCCGTGGCCGGCGTCGTTCGGCACCCGCACGCTGGTCGCGCCGCTGGTCGCCGCGATGATCGGGTACGCCTCGAAGGACCGCCACGAGTAGAGCAGCTCGTCGCCGGGGAGGCAGGTGGCCCGGACCAGGTGCTCGGCCAGCGCCACCGAACCGCAGCCGGTGGCGATCCGGTCGGCGTCCACGCCGTACCGCTCGGCGAGGGCTTGGCGCAGCGCCACCACGCCCATGTCCGGGTAGCGGTGCGAGCCGGCCACCGCCGCGGTGACCGCCTCCACGACCCCGGGCAGCGGGCCGTACGGCACCTCGTTGCTGGCCAGCTTGATCGCCTCGGGCAGGCCCAGCTCGCGGGCCAGGTCGGCCGGGCTGCGCCCGGGCACGTAGTTGGGCAGCGCGTCCAGGTCGGCGCGGGTGAGCCGCAGCGGAGGCTGGTGACGTCCGGTGTCGGTCATGGGGTGTCTCCCGGGGGGTTGGCGCGGTCGCGCGGGGCGGTGCGGGTGTCGGGCCGGGTGCGGGGGAGCTGGACCACCACGGTCTGCGCCCGCTTGTCGTGGAGGGCCTGGCGCAGCGGCTGGTCGAAGAGCGGGGAGACCGCGTCGACGAACTGGAGCAGCAGGCCGAAGCCGAAGCAGTACCAGAGCAGGGTGGGCAGGCCGAGGGTGCTCCAGCGCCGGGTGGCCCGGCCGAAGCCGAGCGGCTGGTCCGTCTCGACAGGCACCGCGCGAACGCCCATCAGCCGCTTGCCGAAGGTCTGCCCGCGGGCCGCCATCGAGGGCACCTCGTAGGCGAACCAGAGCGCGGTGGCGATCAGCAGGATGGCGACCAGGAGGCCGGCGAACTGCTCGCCGGGAGGCGGCAGCGGCTCGTTGGTGGTGTCACCCACGTCGACCCGCCGCAGGAACTCCTGCCACGGGGCGGCCCACTCACCGAGGAGACGCCAGACGAACCAGCCGTTGACCGCGGCGTTGAGCAGGAACACCACGCCGAAGTCGATCAGGCGGGCGACCAGCCGGGCGCCGTACGAGGCGAGCGGCAGCCCGTGCGGGCGCGGCGCTGGCGGCCGCCCCGGCCAGCCCGGGTACGGCCAGCCCGGCGGCGGCCCCGGCTGGCCCGGCCGCCCCGGCTGTCCCGCCCACGGTCCCGGCTGTCCTGGCTGGCCCGGCCACTGCTGGCCCGGCCACTGCTGGCCCGGCCACGGCTGTCCCGGCCCACCGGCCGGCGGGCCCGGGTGGGGCCCGGGAGCCGCGGCACCCGGATGCGTTCCGGGAGCCGGCCGGCCGGGGTGCGGCGCGGCGGGGGCGGCGGCCGGTGCGGCGGCGGGGGCCGGCTCGGGCGGCGGTGGCCCGTCGGGCGGGGTGGCGTCGACCGGGATCGGCGCACCGATCCACCCCTCGCCGTCCCAGTACCGGCGGGTCTCGGGATCGGCGGGGTCGACGTACCAGCCGGGCTGAACACTCACGGTGCCAGCTCAGTTCGCGATTGCGGGGCTCGCAGACCCGGCTCACTCCTCACGCTCACGGTGCAACCTTAACGACGACGGTGCCGGCGAACTTGTCGTGCAGGCACTGCTGCCAGGGCTTGTCCCAGAGCTGCCAGAAGCCGTCGACGTAGTTGGCGAAGGGCACCAGCGAGCCGGCGACGAATTCCACCAGGTACCGCTTGCCGAGCATGCCCCGGGTGAGCGGGGTGTTCGGGTCGAGCGGCACGATGCGCAGCTTCATCGCCTTCTTGCCGAGCGTCTGCCCGGTCCGGCGGGCGTACTCGACGTGGTAGAGCCAGTAGAAGACCAGTAGGAGCGCGAGGACGCCGAACTCGGCGAGGAGCACCGGCAGGAAGAAGTCGGTCATGGCCGTGGCGAAGTCGGGACCGGCCACCGTCCCGTCCGGCCCGGGCGGCGGCATGTCGTCGACCATCTTGACGACCATCCAGAAGAAGACCGGCGCGAAGAGCACCATCGCCACCGCGGTCGCCACCGCGGTGTCGATCAGCCAGGCCACCAGCCGCTCGCCGAAGCCGGCCAGCGGCTGCCCGTTGGGGGCCGGCGTGGGTGGCGTGAAGCCGGCGTGCGGGGCGTACCCCGGGGGTGGCGAGGGGTAGCTCGGCAGCCCGGCGTACGTGGGCGGGGTGTGCTGCTGCGGCGGCAGGTACGGCCCGGACGGCGGTGCGAAGCCGCCGCCCGCGGGCGGGGGCCCGGCGGGCGGCGGCGTCGACATGGGGGGAGGCTGGGTCACGCGGACAGTGTTACAGGTTGCCGCGCTTCTCCTGCTCCCGCTCGATGGCCTCGAACAGGGCCTTGAAGTTGCCCTTGCCGAAGCCCAGCGAGCCGTGCCGCTCGATCAGCTCGAAGAAGACGGTCGGGCGGTCCTGCACCGGCTTGGTGAAGATCTGGAGGAGGTAGCCGTCCTCGTCCCGGTCGACCAGGATCTTGCGGGACTTCAGCTCCTCGATGGGCACCCGCACCTGGCCGATCCGGGCGCGCAGCTCCGGGTCCTGGTAGTAGGAGTCCGGGGTGTCCAGGAACTCGACGCCGGCCGCCCGCATGGCGTCGACGCTGGCCAGGATGTCGTTGGTGGCCACGGCGATGTGCTGGGCGCCCGGGCCCTGGTAGAACTCCAGGTACTCGTCGATCTGCGACTTCTTCCGGGCGACGGCCGGCTCGTTGAGCGGGAACTTCACCTTGCGGGTGCCGTTCGCGACCACCTTGCTCATCAGCGCCGAGTAGTCGGTGGCGATGTCGTCGCCGATGAACTCGGCCATGTTGCTGAAGCCCATGACCCGCTTGTAGAACTCGACCCACTCGTCCATCCGGCCCAGCTCCACGTTGCCGACCACGTGGTCGACGGCCTGGAAGAAGCGCTTCGGCTGGAGGCCGGCGTCGATCATCGGCTGCCGGTCCACGATCGGGGCGCGGGCCACGAAGCCGGGCAGGAACGGGCCGGTGTAGCGGGACCGGTCGACCAGGGTGTGCCGGGTGTCGCCGTACGCGGCGATGGCCGCCATCCGGACGGTGCCGTGCTCGTCGCTGACGTCGTGCGGCTCCACCAGGCCGGTCGCGCCCTGGGCGGTGGCGTGCGCGTACGCGGCGTCCACGTCCGGCACCTCCAGCGCGATGTCGGAGACGCCGTCGCTGTGCCGGGCCACGTGCTCGGCGCCCTCGGCGTCCGGGCGGACCGCGCCGGTCAGCACGAACCGGGCGGAGCCGCTGGTCAGCACGTACTGGGCGTGGTCCCGGTAGCCCTGCTCCGGCCCCCGGTACGCCACACAGGTCATGCCGAAGGCGGTGGAGTAGTAGTGCGCGGCCTGCTTGGCGTTGCCCACCAGGAAGTGCACGTGGTCGAGGCCCTTGACCGGGAACGGGTCGCGGGTGATGTCGTGGTCGACGGCGCCGACGAGGGCGTCGACGTCGACCTCCTCGGTCGACTGGGGTCGGTCGATCGCCTGGGTCATGGTGGCCTCCCTTGCGCACCGGCCGGCCTCGTGGGCCGCCGTTGATCTGCTGTTGTGGCGAGGATCGCTGCGTCGCCGCCAGTTGGGCAACAGTTGTCGAAAATGCTGGTCAGCTTGTGCATTCGGTAATGTGAAACCCCATGAACACTGGTCAGGATGTACAGCTCGATGCGCTCGATGCCCGCTTGATCGATCTGCTCGCCGAGGAGCCCCGGATCGGGGTGCTGGAGTGCTCGCGGCGCCTCGGCGTGGCCCGGGGCACCGTCCAGGCCCGGCTCGACAAGCTGGTCGAGCGGGGGGTGATCGCCGGGTTCGGGCCGGACATCTCGCCGGCCGCGATCGGCTTCGGGGTGACCAGCTTCGTGACCCTGGAGATCAGCCAGCGGCACGGCCACGACCCGGTGACCGCGCACCTGGCCGCCATCCCCGAGGTGCTGGAGGCGCACACCATCACCGGCTCCAGCGACCTGCTCTGCCGCATCGTGGCCCGGTCGAACACCGACCTCCAGCGGGTCATCGACCAGATCGTCGCCTCGGAGGGGATCCGTCGCGCCTCCACGATCATCGCGCTGGCCGAGCAGATCCCCTACCGCACCCTGCCCCTGGTCCGCTCCGCCGCCCGCGGCTCATAACACCTCGGTCGGCCGAGAAAGCGGCGCGACACGGCCGCTCGGGGGGCGGGCCCAGCGGTGATCGTCGCTACCGTGTGCGGTGTGAAGGGCCTTGGCGTACGCGGCTGGTTGCTGCTGGGGCTCATCACCGTGATCGTGCTCGCCGCCACCGGGGTGTGGAACCCGTTCCCGGGCCTGTGGGACTGGGTCGACCGGAGCAAGCCGATCTCCGAGCCGGACGTGGTCTGGCAGCAGCGGGTCGGCGGCACTCCGAGGAGCGTCACGATCGCCGGCGACACGGTGATCGTCGAGCAGCGCACCCGGGTCGAGGCGCGCAGCCTGGCCAACGGCGCGCAGCTCTGGGAGCGCAAGGCCGACTGGGCGGCGGTGGCCGGCAGCGACCGGGACCCGGTCGTCGCCGTGGGCAAGCTCCTGGACAAGGGGTACGAGGTGCTCGACCCCGCCACCGGCGTGGTGCGCCGCCGCGACGAGCGGGCGGTGGCCGTCTGGACCTACCGCAACCTGCTGCTCGACGCCTACTGCGTGGAGCCCACCGACTGCACCCTGCGCGCCTGGGAGCCCCGCGGCACCACGCCGCGGTGGAGCGCGTTCCTGCCCGGCGTGCACAGCGGGGTGCTCGCCGACAACCCGGACCTGCTGGGCACCCGGCGGCTCGGCGCGCCGCGGATCGACGGCGGGGTGGCCGGGCCGGAGTCGGTCCCGCCGCTGCTCGGCTTCCCGGTCGACGGCCGGGTGCACGTGGTGGACACCGCCACCGGCCGGGTGCTCCAGAACGTCGAGCCCGGTCGCGAGGAGCGGCTCGCGGTGGTCGGCGGGCGGCTGCTCCGGATCGCCGCCACCTCCAAGGACGGGACCTGCTACTTCGTCCTCACCGCCGTCGACCCGGCCACCGGCCAGCAGGTGTGGCGGCGCAACGGGGTGAACCTGCGGACCGCCGACTACGCCGGCTGCGTGCAGCGGGAGGACCCGCAGGGCGCCCGCAACGTGCTGATCGGGGTCGCCCCGGACGGGCGCGAGGCGGTGATCGACGGATACGACGGCCGGCTGCTGCAGGTCGGCGCGGAGGGCGAGAAGCTCCTCGCCGTCGACGACCGCTACGCGCTGGTGCGCAGCGCCGACAAGCGCTCGCTGCTCGGCCGGGAGCTGTCGGCCGACCGCACCCGGTGGACGCGGCCGGCCGGTGGGAAGAGCGGCGCGGCGCTCACCCCGTACGCGGCGCTGATCGCCGAGGAGAAGCCGTCCCGGCTGATCGCGGTCGAGCCGCTGAGCGGGCGGGAACTGGTCCTGCTGCGGACCTCGGCGAACGCCCTGGCGGTCGGCCCGAACGGCATGATCATCGGAGAGGGCCGGGAGATCGGGTACGTCCGCTGGGGCGCCGGCGCGGCCGGGGTGCCCCAGCCGGACGAGGGGACGGTGCCCGTGCCGGACCCGGGCGACACCTGGCGACCCCCGACGGACCAGGGCAGTTGCGGCCCGAAGAACGAACTCTGCGCCGACGGCAAGTGAGGCCGGGTGAGAGCGGCGTCCCAGGACGCACCCGGCGGGTGCCACCGATCGACGGCTCTGCCCTAGGCTTTCCGCTCATGAGCAGTGCCGCCGCCTTCTCGTACGCCCCCCTGCTGCCGACCGGACCGGACCAGACGGAATACCGCCTGGTCACCGACGAGGGCGTCGACGTCGTCAACGGCCCGGGTGGCCGTCGGTTCCTCACCGTGGAGCCCTCCGCGCTGACCGCGCTGACCGCCGAGGCGATGCACGACATCGCCCACTTCCTGCGCCCGGCCCACCTGGCCCAGCTGCGGTCGATCATCGACGACCCGGCGGCCTCGCCGAACGACCGGTTCGTGGCGCGGGACCTGCTGCGCAACGCCAACATCGCCGCCGGCGGGGTGCTGCCGATGTGCCAGGACACCGGCACCGCGATCGTGATGGGCAAGCGCGGCCGGCACGTGCTCACCGACGGCACCGACGCCGAGGCGATCTCGCGCGGCGTCTACCAGGCCTACACCCGGCTCAACCTGCGCTACTCCCAGCTCGCCCCGTTGACCATGTGGGAGGAGCGGAACACCGGCAGCAACCTGCCCGCCCAGGTCGAGCTCTACGCCGAGGACCCGGACGGGCACCCCGACGCGTACAAGTTCCTCTTCATGGCCAAGGGCGGTGGCTCGGCCAACAAGTCCTACCTCTACCAGGAGACCAAGGCGCTGCTGAACCCGACGCGGATGATGCAGTTCCTGGAGGAGAAGCTGCGGCTCATCGGCACCGCGGCCTGCCCGCCCTACCACCTGGCCATCGTCATCGGCGGCACCTCCGCCGAGTACGCGCTGAAGACCGCCAAGTACGCCTCCGCCAAGTACCTGGACGCCCTCCCGACCCAGGGTTCGATGAGCGCGCACGGCTTCCGCGACCTCGAACTGGAGGCCGAGGTGCTGGAGCTGACCCGCAACTTCGGCATCGGCGCACAGTTCGGCGGGCGCTACTTCTGCCACGACGTCCGGGTGGTCCGGCTGCCCCGGCACGGCGCCTCCTGCCCGGTGGCCATCGCGGTCTCCTGCTCGGCCGACCGCCAGGCGGTTGCCAAGATCACTCCGTCGGGCGTCTGGCTGGAGCGCCTGGAGACCGACCCGGCGCGCTACCTGCCCGACGTCACCGACGCCCACCTGGACACCTCCGAGGTGGTCCGGGTCGACCTCAACCGACCGATGGACGAGATCCGCGCCGAGTTGGCGAAATATCCGGTGAAGACGCGGCTGTCGCTGACCGGCCCGCTGGTGGTGGCCCGGGACATCGCGCATGCCAAGATCGCCGAGCGGCTGGACGCCGGTGAGCCGATGCCGCAGTACCTGCGGGACCACGCCGTCTACTACGCCGGCCCGGCCAAGACCCCCGAGGGCTACGCCTCCGGCTCGTTCGGCCCCACCACCGCCGGGCGGATGGACGCCTATGTGGAGAAGTTCCAGGCGGCCGGTGGCTCGATGGTGATGCTGGCCAAGGGCAACCGCTCCGCCCAGGTCACCCGCTCCTGCCAGGCGTACGGGGGCTTCTACCTCGGCTCGATCGGCGGCCCGGCCGCCCGCCTCGCCCAGGACTGCATCAAGCACGTCGAGGTGCTCGAATACCCCGAGCTGGGCATGGAGGCGGTCTGGAAGATCGAGGTGGAGGACTTCCCGGCCTTCATCGTGGTCGACGACAAGGGCAACGACTTCTTCGCCGAGGTCACCAAGCCGGTGCTCACCGTCGGGCGGCGCTGACCTCCGACGTACGCGGAAAGGGGCGCCGGGTGGGATCGCACCCGGCGCCCCTTCGTCGTGCCGTCCGTCAGCCCTGTTCGACATCGGTGCGCCCGCCCGGGCGCGGGCCCGGGCGGGCGCACCGCCCCCGTCGGATGCCGTGCCCGGCAACCCGGCACGAGTCTCCGGCGTGCTGCTGTCGATCCGCTATCACCTCGCTATCACCCGCCCGCCGCGCGCGGTGACCGGCGGGTTACGCTGCCGGAAGTTCCACGAGGAGCGTGCGGGGGCGCGGATGCGGTTCGGGATCCTGGGGCCGCTGCGGGTCGGCGGTGGCGAGGCCACCATCACGGCGGGTCGCGATCGGACGTTGCTGGCCATGCTGTTGCTGCGGGCCGGCCGGGTGGTGCCCGTCGAGGAACTCGTCGACGCGATCTGGGAGGAGCGTCCGCCGGCCACCACCCGGACCCAGCTGCAGATCTGCGTGTCGCGGCTGCGGCAGCGCTTCGTCGCGCTCGGCCTGCCGCCGGAGACGATCGTCACCGACCCGGTCGGATACGGCATCCGGGTTGCTCTGGCCGACCTGGACGCCGAGGTCTTCGCCCAGACCGTCGAGGCCGGCCGGGCGGCGGTCGACGCGGGGCAGCCGGCCGAGGCGAGCCGCCACTACCGGGCCGCGCTGGCGCTCTGGCGCGGACCGGCGCTGAGCGGCATTGCGAGCCGGAGCGTACGCCGGCGGGCGCAGGTGCTCGACGAGCAGCGACTCACCGTGCTGGAGGAGTGCGTCGAGGTCGAGCTGCGGCTGCGCCGGGCGGCCGACCTGATCGACGAGCTCAGCGAGGCCGTGGAGCGGAACCCGCTGCGGGAGCGGCTGCGCGGCCAGCTGATGTTGGCCCTCTCCGCGGTCGGCCGCCAGGCGGACGCGCTCACCGTCTACCGCGAGGGACGACGGATCTTCGCCGAGGAACTGGGTATCGAACCGGGCACGGCGTTGCAGGAGCTGCACCAGCGCGTGCTCGCCGGCGACCTGGCCCTGACCGGGCCGCAGCAACCGGCCCCGAGCCCGGTCCGGGCACTGCCCCGGGCGATCAGCGATTTCACCGGCCGGCAGGACACGCTGGCCCGGCTGGTCAAGGAGATCGAGGAGCGTGACGCCCGGATCCACCTGATCGACGGGATGGCCGGCACCGGGAAGACCGCCCTGGCCGTGCACCTGGCGGCCGTTCTCGCCGCGCGCTACCCGGACGCCCACCTCTTCATCGATCTGCACGGGCACAGCGAGCGTGAACCGGTCACCCCGGCGGCGGCCCTGGCCGCGCTGCTGCGTCAGCTCGGGGTACCCGCCGCGCGGATCCCCGCCGACGTCGACGAGCGGGCGGCCCTGTGGCGCAGCGAGCTGTCCGGGCGGCGGGCGGTCGTGGTGCTCGACAACGCGGCCACCGCGGTCCAGGTGGCGCCGTTGCTGCCCAACGGCCCGGACTGCGTCACGCTGATCACCAGCCGACGCCGGCTCACCGGCCTCGACGGCGGCCGGCCGTCCTCGCTGGCCGTGCTCGACCCGGACGAGGCGGTCGAGCTGCTCGCCCGGGTGGTCGGTGCGGACCGGGTCGGCGCCGAGCCGGAGGCGGCCGCCGAGGTGGCCCGCCGCTGCGGACACCTGCCGCTCGCCATCCGGCTGGCCGGGGCGCGGCTGGTGCACCGGCCCCGGTGGCGGGTCCGGGACCTGGCGGACCGGCTGGCCGCCGGGCGGAACGCGCTGATCGAGCTGTCCGTCGGGGAACGCTCGGTGGGGCAGGCCTTCGACCTGTCGTACGCGCAGCTCGACCCGGCCGCGCAGCGGCTGTTCCGGCTCCTCGGGGTGCATCCCGGGGCGTCCTTCGACCATCAGGTGGCGGCCGCCGTCACCGACCTGCCGCCGGCCGACGCGCAGGACCTGTTGGACGGCTTGGTCGACGCCCATCTGCTGGAGGAGCCCGAGCCCGGCCGGTTCCGCTTCCACGACCTGGTGCGGGACTTCGCCCGGCAGCTCATTGGGGTGGGACAGCCCGGGGAGCGGGCCGAGGCGGTGCGGCGACTGCTCGATCATCACCTGCACGCGGCGTACGCGATCTCCCGGCGGATGGAGCCGGCGGCCAGCCTTGCCGCCCTGGTGCTGCCCGAGCCACCGAGGCCGGACCTGGTGGCTGCCTGCGCGGCCGAGGGTCCGGCGTGGTTCGACCGCAACCGGTCCACGCTGCCGGCACTGGTCCGGCTGGCGGCCGACGAGGGCCTGCTCCGGCTCTGCTGGCAGCTCGCCCGGGTGAGCTGGTATCACCTCTTCAGCCGGGGCCACCTGGACGAGCTGATCGACACGCACACCGTCGCCCTGCGCGCCGCGGAGCGGTGCGACGACGACGCCGCTGTCGCCACCACCCGCAACTACCTGGCCTCCGGGCTGTTCCGGCTCGGCCGCTTCCCCGAGGCGATCGAGCTGATGGAGGGCGCCCTCCAGATCCGCCGGCGGCTGGGCGACCGCGAGGGCGAGGCCACCGTCCGGCGTAACCTCGCCATCGCGTACGGGGCGAACTGGCAGCTGGCGCCGGCCATGGGGCACCTGGACGCGGCGCTCGGACTGGCCCGGTCCACCGGGCAACCGGCCGCCGTGTCGGCGCTGCTGAACAACCAGACCGTGGTGCTGCTGGCCTGGGGCCGGTACGCCGAGGCGCAGGCGGTGTCCCGCCGCCAGCTCGCCCTCGGCCGGGAGGCGGGTGACCTGAACAGCGTGCGCAACGCGGTCGGCCACCTCGGCACCGCCC
This sequence comes from Micromonospora sp. NPDC023966, assembly GCF_040639095.1. Classification (NCBI taxonomy): domain Bacteria; kingdom Bacillati; phylum Actinomycetota; class Actinomycetes; order Micromonosporales; family Micromonosporaceae; genus Micromonospora; species Micromonospora sp. NPDC023966. Next base: position 188,802 of record NZ_JBEZZJ010000004.1, read on the forward strand.
GGGCCCGGCTCGGCGATCTTCCCGGCGCCCTGCGGTTCCTGCGGCTGGCGCTCCGGCTCAAGCGCCGCGAGGGCAACCGCTTCGGCGAGGGCGAGGTGCTCAACGAGCTGGGCGTGATCGAGCGGAAGCTGGGGCGGCCGGAGGCCGCCGCGGCCCTGCACCGCGAGGCGTTGATCGCGGTGACCGCCTCCGGGGACCGGGTCCTCGGCTGCCTCTCCCGCAACCTGCTGGCGCGGGCCCTGCTCGACCAGGGCGACGTGCGGAGCGCGCTCGACCTCTACCGCCGGGTGCTCCAGGACGCGGTCCGGCTGCGGGCCCGGCACGAGGAGGCCGGCGCGCTGGCCGGCATCGCCCGCTGCCTGCGCCCGACCGACCCGGCGGCCGCCCGCACGCACGCGACCCGGGCCCTCGACCTCCTCCGGCAGCTCGACGCCCCGGAGCGGGACGAGGTGGCGGCGCTGCTCGCCGAGCTGGACTGAGCGATCATGTGCGGACCGGCGACCAGCGCGGCAGGATGGTACGCGTGACGACTCCAGAGGCGACCGGTTACCGGATCGAACGCGACTCGATGGGTGAGGTCGAGGTCCCCGCCGAGGCGCTGTGGCGGGCGCAGACCCAGCGTGCGGTGCAGAACTTCCCGATCTCCGGGCGTGGCATCGAACCGGCGCAGATCAAGGCACTGGCGCAGATCAAGGGAGCGGCGGCCCAGGTCAACGGCGAGCTGGGGGTGATCGGCGCGGACGTGGCCGAGGCCATCGCCACCGCGGCCGCCCACGTCGCCGACGGCGGATACGACGACCAGTTCCCGGTCGACGTCTTCCAGACCGGTTCCGGCACGTCGTCCAACATGAACACCAACGAGGTGATCGCCACGCTGGCCGGCCGGGAGCTGGGCCGCAACGTGCACCCGAACGACGACGTCAACGCTTCCCAGTCCAGCAACGACGTCTTCCCGTCCTCGATCCACCTGGCCGCCACCCAGGCCGTGGTGGAGGACCTGCTGCCCGCGCTGAAGCACCTGGCCGGCGCGTTGGAGGAGAAGGCGGCCGAGTTCGAGACCGTGGTCAAGGCCGGGCGTACCCACCTCATGGACGCCACGCCGGTCACCCTCGGCCAGGAGTTCGGCGGCTACGCCGCCCAGGTCCGCTACGGCGTCGAGCGGCTGGAGGGGGCGCTGCCCCGGCTCGCCGAGCTGCCGCTCGGCGGCACCGCCGTGGGCACCGGCATCAACACCCCGTTCGGCTTCGCCGGCAAGGTGATCGAGAAGCTGCGCGCCTCGACCGGCCTGCCGCTGACCGAGGCACGCAACCACTTCGAGGCGCAGGGTGCCCGGGACGCGCTGGTGGAGACCTCCGGCCAGCTCCGCACCGTCGCGGTCGGCCTCTACAAAATGGCCAACGACATCCGCTGGATGGGCTCCGGCCCCCGCGCCGGCCTGCGGGAACTGCGCATCCCCGACCTCCAGCCCGGCTCGTCGATCATGCCGGGCAAGGTGAACCCGGTGGTCGCCGAGGCGATGCGGCAGGTGTGCGCGCAGGTGATCGGCAACGACGCCACCGTGGCGTTCGCCGGCTCGCAGGGCGACTTCGAGCTGAACGTGATGCTCCCGGTGATGGGCCGCAACCTGCTGGAATCGATCCGGCTGATCGCCGCGGCGAGCCGGCTCTTCGCCGACCGCCTGGTGGTCGGCCTGGTCGCGGACGCCGAGGTCTGCCTGGCGTACGCCGAGGGCTCCCCGTCGATCGTCACCCCGCTCAACCGCCACCTCGGATACGACGAGGCTGCCTCGATTGCCAAGGAGGCGCTGGCCAAGCAGGTCTCGATCCGCGAGGTGGTGATCTCCCGTGGCCACGTCGACTCGGGCAAGCTCAGCGAGACCCAGCTCGACGAGGCGCTGGACCTGCTCCGGATGACCCACCCGTGACCGGCCGGCCCGGGGTTCGTCAGGAGTGGGACGCCGCCTTGCGGGCCCGGTAGGCGCTGACCGCGGCCCGGTTGCCGCAGCCGGCGTCGCAGAACCGGCGGGACCGGTTCTTGGAGAGGTCCACCAGCACGTTCTCGCAGTCGGGGTGGTCGCAGAGGCGCAGCCGGCTCAGCTCGTCCATGCGGACCAGGTCGGCCAGCGCCATGGCGGCCTCGACCGCCATCCGGGTGGCCAGCGGCGCGTCCCGCGGCACGGCGTGCAGGTGGTACGGCTCGTCGTCGTGCCGGACGAGCTGGGGTAGCGCGTGCGACTCCTGGAGCAGCCCGTTGACCACGGCCACCACCTCGTCGGTGTCGGCGTACCAGATCCGGCGGAGCCGGGGGCGCAGGGCGCGGACCTCGCGCAGCTCCGCCTCGGTGTGCTCGTGCCGCCCGGTCCACCCGTACGCGGCGAAGAACTCGTCGAGGGCGGCCACATCGGGCAGCCCTTCCCGATCCGGGCCGGCCGTGTTGACCAGCGCCGCGGCCGCGACCAGGCCACACTCGGTGTCATGAGCAAATAGCAACTTGACTCCTGTCGGGACGCCGGCCTAGTGTCATCAGCATAACTCTGCTTGACTCCTGACCGGTCGACCTGAGGAGCTGTCGATGCGTGAACGGCCCGGCGTCGGCCTCGGCCTGGCCCTGCTCTCCGCGCTCACCTTCGCCACCTCGGGCACCTTCGCCCGACCGCTGATCACCGGCGACTGGTCCGCCGAGGCCGTGGTCCTCGCCCGGGTCGGCATCGCCGCGCTGGTGCTGGCCGTGCCCGCCCTGCTGGCGCTGCGCGGCCGGTGGCCGGTGCTGCGCCGTAACGGCGGCACGCTGGTGGTGTTCGGGCTGCTCGGGGTGGCCCTGGCCCAGGCGTGCTTCTTCAACGCGGTCCGCTACCTGCCGGTCGGCGTCGCGCTGCTGCTGGAGTACCTGGGCATCGTGCTGGTGGTCGGCTGGATGTGGCTGGTCCACGGCCAGCGGCCCCGGTTGCTCACCGTGGCCGGTTCGCTGACCGCCCTGTGCGGGCTGGTGTTCGTGCTGGACCTGACCGGCGCCGGTCGCCTCGACCCGGTCGGCGTCCTCTGGGGGCTCGGCGCCGGGGTCGGGCTGGCCGGTTACTTCGTCATCGCCGGCCGGGTCGACCCCGCGCTGCCGTCGGTGGTCCTGGCCAGCGTCGGCATGGCCGTCGGCGCGCTGGTGCTACTCGTGCTCGGTCTGCTCGGGGCGCTTCCACTGCGTGCCGGCACCGCCGACGTCAGCTTCGCCGGGCACGAGATGAGCTGGCTGGTGCCGATCGCCGGCCTGTCGCTGATCGCCGCGGTGGTCGCCTACCTGACCGGCGTCGCCGGGGCCCGGCTGCTCGGCGCGCGGCTCTCCTCCTTCGTCGGGCTGACCGAGGTGATGTTCGCGGTGCTGATCGCCTGGCTGGTGCTGGGCGAGCTGCCGAGCGCCGTGCAACTGCTCGGCGGCGCGCTCATCGTGGCCGGTGTCGCCCTGGTCCGGGTGGACGAGTTGCGCTCGGCGCCGGAAGCCGCTCCGCCGGCCCCGGCCGAGCCGGCCCTGGCCGCCGACCGATGACCGGACCCCGCAGCGCCGTCGTCTTCGACGCCGACGAGACCCTGCTCGACCTGCGCCCCGCGGTCACCGGCGCGCTGGCGGCCGTGCTCGAGGAGATGCGCCGGCGCTCTCCGGCGGCGGCCGAGGTGTCGCTCGCCGACCTGGAGGCGGACTGGGGTGCGGTCTTCGGGGCGCTCAGCGCCGCGCCGGTGCAGGAGATCCGGCGGGCGGCGCTGGCCCGGTCGCTGGCCCGCGCCCGGCTGGACGCCCACCTGGACGAGTTCGCCGCGCTCTTCTTCGCCCGCCGGTTCGCGCTGACCCGGCCGTTCCCGGACGCGCTGCCCGCGCTGGCCGCGCTGCGCCACCGCCACCTGCTGGGCTTCGCCACCAACGGCAACAGTCGGGCCGAGCGCTGCGGACTCGCCGGAGAGTTCGCCTTCGAGCTCTACGCGTACGAGAACGGCCTGCCGAAGAAGCCCGCGCCCGAGTTCTACGCGGCCGTGGTCGCGGCCACCGGGCTCTCCGCCGAGCACGTCGTCTACGTGGGAGACTCGCCGGAGCACGACGTCGCCGCGCCCCAGCGCGCCGGGCTGCGGGCGGTCTGGCTGAACCGTGGCCGGCTGCCCCGCCCGTCGGGGCTCACCCCGGACGCCGAGGTGTCCACCCTGGCCGAACTGCCGGACGTGCTCGGCCGCCTGCAACCCGCCCGGGCCTGATCCCGACCGACCTCCGACCGGGGCGTCCCCGGGAGGTGGCCGTATCTCGACGCTCCGGACGCGACCGCCTCGGGTTCCGGCGTACCGCATTTCTCGGCGGCCGTCCGTCCTTTTGATCCGCGCGGGCCTGAGTCCGGGCCTGCTCGGGTGTCGGACTCCTTCCCGAGGTGGCGGCGTCGGGGTGGCGGATACCGCCACCTCGGCGTTCCGTCCTGGCCCTCGCCTGACCTGACGCCTCACGGTCGCCAGCCCTTGGCCACCAGCGCGGCGCGGACCTCGCGGACCAGTGCGGGGAATTCCCGGTGAAGGCGGCGACTGGTGACGTGCAGCACCAACCAGCCGGCCGCGACGAGCTGGTTGAGCCGGTGGCGGTCCCGGTGCAGCTGATCCGGGTCGACGTGCCACTGGCCGTCGTACTCGACGGCGACGCGGAACTGCGGCCAGGCCAGGTCGGGGTGCAGGACGAGGCCCGACGGCCCGCGCACCGGGTGCTGCGCGACCGGACGGGGCAGTCCGGCCAGCACCAGCCGGACCCGCAGGTGCGACTCGGGCGGGGACTGCGCCCCGGGGTCCGCCAGGCCGAACACCCAGCGCGCCCGCCGGCCACCCGGTCGTCCGGTGCTCCGATCCGCCACGTCGGCCAGATCCGACCGGCTGACCACGCCCATCCGCAGCAAGGCGTCGATGATCCCGACGGCCCGGACCGGGTCGGACCAGACCGCCGTCTCCCAGGCGCAGGCAGCCGGTGCCGTGCGGGGCAGCCGGCCGGGTCCGCTCGGCAGGCTCGGTTCGCCACCCACCGGCCCAGGACCACCGACCGCCGTCGCGGGGACTGCCTTGCCTGCCCCGACGGCCTTGCCGTCTCGGCCGCACGTGATGCTCCACCGGCCGATCGCGGGACCGTCTCGGCGGGGGGTGAGGTTCGCCGAGTCGTCGGCGGGGCTGTTCCAGCCGGGCATGGTGTTGGCCGGGTGGGCGGGGCCGTTCCGGCCGGGGAGGGTGCTGGCTGAGCCGGTGGCGGGGCTGTTCGGGCCGGGGATCGTGTTGGCCGAGGTGGCAGGGGCGTCCCGGCCCAGGCTGGTGCTCGCCGAGCTGGCTGTGGCGGCGGGGACGAGGAGACCGACTCGTTCGGGCGACGACGGGGCCTGGTGCACTCGGACGCCGGGCTGGGCATCGGCCCGGATCGTCGCCGGTAGCAGGACGTGCACGTCGTCCCGGAAGCCGGCGGCGTGCTCGACCCCGTGCAGATACGCCGCCGAAGGCCCGGCGAGCAGGGTGCCCGGCGGCAGGCGGAGCAGCGCGGCGCGGCAGGCGAGCGCGTGGTCGCGGTCGAGGCGGGCGTCGGCGTAGACGTCCTGCCGGAGCCGGACCCAGGAGGCGCCCCGGAGCTGGTGCCGGGTCAGCAGCCCGCGCCGGACCACGTCCGAGCCGCGGAAGACCTGCCAGGCCAACTCGGAGGGTCGATAGGGATGAGGTGGCATGCCGACCAGCCTGGCGGCGACGGACCGCCGCCTGACACCCCTGTGGACAACCGCGGCGGGCCACGACGCAGGGCCCTGTGGACAACCACCACCGCGCCCGACCGGTGTGCTAGCGGCGCACGGCTCCCGGCCCGCCGGCCACCGGGCCGCCCACCTCGCCGCCGGCGGCGGAATTCAGGACTCCGTCAGGACAGGGCCGCGGCGATCGACTGGGCCGCGGCGGTCACCTGGGTGCCGACCTCGGTGACGTCGAGCGGGGTCAGCGAGACCACTCCGACGCTCGCCTCCAGCCCCGGCACCCCGAGCACCGGCGCGGCCACCCCGTACGCCCCGGACTGCAGCTCGCCGCTGGTGCTCACCGGGCCGGCGGCGCCGGCGCGGCCGGCCAGGATGGCCCGTCCGGCGGCGCCCCGCTCCAGCGGGTGCCGCGATCCGGTCCGGTACGCCACGTGGAACGAGGTCCAGCTCGGCTCGACCACCGCGAGGGCGACCCCCTCGCCGCCCTCGACCACGGTCAGGTGGGCGGTCGCCCCGGCCTGCTCGGCGAGCCGGCGCAGCGCGGGCAGCGCCCCCTCGGCGAGCAGTGGCTGGGCCCGCCGGGCCAGGTGCAGCACGCCGGCGCCGAGCCGGAGCCGGCCGGCGCCGTCGCGGCGCAGCATGCCGTGGTCGGTCAGCGCGCCGACCAGCCGGTAGACCGCCGCCCGGCCGATGCCCAGCCGGTTCGCCGCCTCGGTGACGGTCAACCCGCCCGGCGCGTCGGCGACCAGGTGCAGCAGACGCAGCCCCCGGTCCAGGGTCTGCGCCGTCTCTCCCGCCCGTGCCGCCGTGTCCACAGCACGCAGCGTACGACCCGGCTCCGGGGTACCTCGAAATGCGCGGACGGCTACCCTTGTACGGTGACGCTACGCCTGTATGACACCGCCACCCGTTCGGTGCGGGACTTCGTCCCGCGGGAAGCCGGCAAGGTGGGGGTCTACCTGTGTGGTCTCACCCTCCAGGCCCCGCCGCACATCGGCCACCTTCGTTCCGGTGTCAACTACGACGTGCTGCGCCGCTGGCTCGTCGCCTCCGGTTTCGAGGTCACCTTCATCCGTAACCTGACCGACATCGACGACAAGATCCTGGTCAAGGCGACGGAGCGCGGGCTGCCGTTCTGGTCGATCGCGTACGCCAACGAGCAGATCCTGGCCGACTCCTACCGGGCGCTCAACGTGCTGCCGCCGACCTACGAGCCGCGGGCCACCGGGCACATCCCGGAGATGCACGAGCTGATCACCCGGCTGATCGAGACCGGCCACGCGTACCCGGCCACCGACGGCTCCGGCGACGTCTATTTCGACGTGACCTCCTGGCCGGCGTACGGGTCGCTGTCGGGCCAGTCGCCGGAGGACATGCAGTCCGCCGGGGACGCCCCGGAGCGGGGCAAGCGCGACCCGCGCGACTTCGCGCTCTGGAAGGGCGCCAAGCCGGAGGAGCCGGCCGACGCCTACTGGCCGTCACCGTGGGGCCGGGGCCGCCCCGGCTGGCACATCGAGTGCTCGGCGATGTGCTGGCGCTACCTGGGGCCGGAGTTCGACATCCACGGCGGCGGGCTCGACCTGACCTTCCCGCACCACGAGAACGAGATCGCCCAGTCGCAGGCCGCCGACCTGCCGTTCGCCCGCTACTGGGTGCACCACGGCCTGCTCGGCATCGGCGGCACCAAGATGGGCAAGTCGCTGGGGAACACCCTCGACCTCGACTACGTGGCGTCCCTCGGGGTGCGCCCGGTGGAGCTGCGCTACTACTACGTCGCCGCCCACTACCGGTCCCGCATCGACTACTCGGAGGACGCGCTGCGCGAGGCGGCGGTCGCCTACCGGCGGATCGAGGGCTTCGTGCAGCGGGCCGCCGAGCGGGTCGGCGCCGGGCAGCTCGGCGAGTTGCCGGCCGGCTTCGTCGCGGCGATGGACGACGATCTCAACACCTCGGCCGCCCTGGCCGTGCTGCACGAGGTGGTGCGGGACGGCAACACCGCGCTGACCGCGGGCGACGATGTGACCGTCCGCACGACGCTCGCCGCCACCCGGGCGATGCTGGATATCCTCGGGGTCGACCCCCTGGACCCGGTCTGGACCGGCGGTGGCCGTGCGGACGACCTGCGCGGCGTGGTGGACTCCCTGATCGCGCTGGCCCTGGAGCAGCGCGCACAGGCCCGCAGCCGCAAGGACTGGGCCGCCGCGGACGCCGTACGCGACCAGCTCAAGCAGGCCGGCGTGGTCGTCGAGGACACCCCCCAGGGCCCCCGTTGGACTATTGGAGAGCAGGACTGATGGCCGGCAACTCGCAGCGCCGTGGCCGGCGACTGACGCCGAAGGCGGGCGCCCCGAAGGGCTCGGGCGGTAAGAACAAGGACTCCCTCACCGGCCGGGGCCGCACCCTTCCGGCCGACGAGCGGCCGTGGCACAAGGCGTACTCGGGCACCGAGAAGCTGCCCCAGCGCACCGCCTGGAAGCAGGACAAGGAGCGCCGCGCGGCGGCTGAGGAGGGGCGCGCCCCCAAGATCGGCCAGCCGGGCAGCAAGGACACCACCTGGGGCCGCGGCGGGGGCCGGGGCGTCCCCGCGGCGAAGGGCCGCGGCGGCAAGCCCGCGGGCCGGTCCGGGCCCCGGGTCGCGCCCGGCCGCAAGGCGAACCCGGCCAAGGACAGCCCGGAGCTGCTGGTCGGGCGCAACCCGGTGCTGGAGTCGCTGCGCACCCAGGTGCCGGCGACCGCCCTCTACACCGCCCAGGGCATCGACATCGACGACCGGGTCAACGAGATCATCCGCACCGCCGCCGACCGGGGCATCGCGATCCTCGAGATCAGCCGGGCCGAGCTGGACCGGATGACCGGCGGCGTGCTGCACCAGGGCGTCGGCCTCCAGGTGCCGCCGTTCGCCTACGAGCCGTTCGAGGACCTGATGGCCGCGTCGCTGGAGCAGGCCGCCCCGCTGCTCGTCGCGCTCGACGGGGTCACCGACCCGCGCAACCTCGGCGCGGTCATCCGGTCGGCCGCCGCGTTCGGCGCGCAGGGCGTCTTCGTACCCGAGCGGCGGGCCGCCGGGATCACCGCGACCGCCTGGCGGACCAGCGCCGGCGCGGCCGCGCGGGTGCCGGTCGCCCAGGTCACCAACCTGACCCGGTCGCTGAAGGCGTGCAAGGACGCCGGCTTCATCGTGATCGGCCTGGACGCCGACGGGCAGACCGACCTCTACGACCTGGAGGCCGCGGTCGGCCCGCTGGTCGTGGTGGTCGGCTCGGAGGGGCGGGGCCTGTCCCGCCTGGTCGGCGAGACCTGCGACCTGACCGTCAGCATCCCGATGGTCTCCGACGTCGAGTCGCTGAACGCCAGCGTCGCCGCGGCGGTCACCCTCGCCGAGGTCGCCCGCCGCCGCTCCGCCGAGGCGTAACGCAGGCACGAAAAGGGGGCGGTCCGCCTTGGCGGGCCGCCCCTTTCTTTCGCGTACGTCAGATCCGGTTGCCGGTGGCGGCGTGGAAGACGTGGCTGCGGCCGGTGCGCGGCTTGACGAACACGGTGTCGCCCATGTTCGGCATCGTGCGCCGGTCGGTCCGGACCACGAACCGCTCGTTGTGGCCCTCGAGCGCGGCGTGGCCGTAGACGTTGGCGTCGGAGCCCAGGTCCTCGACCAGCTCGACCACGACCGGCATGCCGCCCTCGGTCGGGCTGACCAGGTCGCAGTCCTCCGGACGGAAGCCGACGGTCACCTTGCCGTCGCCACCCTCGGCGCGGGCCGCCTCGACCTGCTCGCGGGTCAGCGGCACGTTCAGCTCGGCGAACGCGGCGCCGTGCTCGGTCAGCGGCACGGTCTTGATGTTCATGGCGGGGGAGCCCATGAAGCCCGCGACGAAGACGTTGGACGGGGTGTCGTAGAGCGCCCGCGGGGTGTCCACCTGCTGGAGGACACCGTCGAGCATGACCGCGACCCGGTGACCCATGGTCATGGCCTCGACCTGGTCGTGGGTGACGTAGACCGTGGTGACGCCGAGCTTGGCCTGGAGCGACGCGATCTGCGTACGGGTCTGCACCCGCAGCTTGGCGTCGAGGTTCGACAGCGGCTCGTCCATGAGGAAGACCTGCGGCTCGCGGACGATCGCGCGGCCCATGGCGACGCGCTGGCGCTGACCGCCGGAGAGCGCCTTCGGCTTGCGGCTGAGGAACTCCTCGAGCTGGAGCAGCCCGGCCGCCTCCTTGACCCGCCGGTCGATCTCCGACTTCGAGGTCTTGCGCAGCTTGAGGGCGAACGCCATGTTCTCGTACACCGTCATGTGCGGGTAGAGGGCGTAGTTCTGGAAGACCATCGCGATGTCGCGGGCCTTCGGCGGGAGGTGCGTGACGTCCCGGTCGTCGATGTAGATCGCGCCGTCGTCGACGTCCTCCAGACCGGCGAGCATCCGGAGACTGGTGGACTTGCCGCAACCCGACGGGCCGACCAGGACGAGGAACTCCCCGTCGCCGATCTGGAGGTCGAGCTGGTTGACCGCGGGGCGTTCGGTGCCCGGGTAGATCCGGGACGCCTTCGCGTACGTGACCGTAGCCATGGTGGAGCGCTTCCTTTCACCGGCAGGAACGTGCCGGACGATCCGAGTGGAAGGAGCGACCGGCACCCGAGGTGCCGGCCAGACGGGCGGTCGACCGGGCAGCCGAGGCCAACCGGAGTGTCGTCCGTGTCACTGCACCGTAAACGGGTTTCGCGAGCCTGCCAAGACGAGGGGCGGACGGTGGGACGGAAGGCATACGCATAACGGTCAGGCGGGCACGGTGAGGCATCAATCTCCGCCGCCTCAACCGCGTTCCGGCATGGATCCGTTGGTGTCGAGGTCAGGAAATTGACGTTTTCCGTGCTCGGGAGCCCTGCTGAACGGGATTTTCGGGCCTCAGTCGCTATGCTGACCCCGGACCACACGCCCCTGTAGCTCAGCTGGCCAGAGCACTCGCCTTGTAAGCGAGATGTCGCCGGTTCGATCCCGGCCGGGGGCTCCATTTCCACCAGGCGTTTCGCGGCGGTAGCCGTCGTGAGACGGCCGGGATGAAAGCAACGCTGACAGCAACGCGGTTCATGACAGCCGCCCGTCGAGCTTGCCGAGCGCCTGACGCATCGCGTCAAGGTTCGCGTGAGCGTAGACCTTGAGCGTGATCTTCACGTCCGCGTGCCGGGCGATGGCCTGGACGACGTGCGGCGGGACGCCCAACTCCATCAGCAGCGACACAACCGTGTGCCGCAAGTCGTGCAGGCGGACACCGGGCAGACGGCGGCCTCGCAGCGGAGACAGGATGCCCCCTTGCGGCGTCCCGGTGTGCGTCTCCTCGCCGGAGCCGGTCTCCGTGAGGATTCCGGCTTTGAGGAACGCTTTCACCAGGCTCAGCACGCGCTTGTCTCCAACGCGTCGGCGCACCCGCGCCATCAGCGCGGCGTGGTCGATCGAGTCGAAGCACGCCTCGATGTCCGCTTCCAAGATCCATTCATATGACTTGGATGTCAGAAGATGGATGTCGGCGATAGCGTCCTGAGCGCGTCGGCGGGGCCGGAAACCGAACGAGCACGGGTGGAAGTCCGCCTCGAAGATCGGCTCCAGCACCAGCTTCAACGACGCTTGCACTACCCGGTCCGCGACGGTCGGGATCCCCAACCGGCGCTTCTTGAGGCTGCCCGGCTTCGGGATCAACCGTCCCGCACCGGAAGCGGCCGAAACTCACCTGACCGCACCGCCTCACGGATCATGCCCATGAAGGGTTCCGCACCGACAAGCGCCTGGAGGTGGTGGGCGGTCAAGCCGTCCACCCCCGCGCTGCGCGAGCCGGTGTTGCTCCGCACCCGATCCCACGCCACCATCAGGAACGCGGGATCGGTGACAAGGTTGAACAGATCATCAAACCGGCGAGAACCACCCTCGCCTGCCCATCGATGCAGCTTGGTCTGAATCTCCAGTACCCGCCGCCACGCCTCATCCAGGCTCGGCCACGGCGCACCGGTAGCGCCTACGGCGTGCCTGGCACACAACGTGACCGTAGCCTTACCCGCAAAGGCTCAATGTCCACTTCTCCCGCCTGATGTCGTCCGATCGTCGGATCTAGATCGGCCTCCGGGTCATTAGCCTCGGCACGATTCGCGACAAGGAACGGAGACGCAGTGCAGCAGAAGCTTCAGACCCGTGCGTTCGAGCAGGTGACGCCGATCCTGCAGTCCGGTGAGCAGCCGGTCGTGGCGACGCGGGCCATGGTCGGGAAGTTCTCGGCCGGGCGACTCGGGACGGTCGTCAGTCAGGCGATCAGGCTTGAGGGTGGCGGAGCGTTGTTGGGGGCGGCGCTGGCGTCGACCCGTAAGCAGTTCGTCGTGCTCACCAACCGTCGACTGATCTTCCTGCCGCAGACGTTCCTCGGGGGCCCCGGAAAGAAGGTCCTCGGTGAGGTGCCCCGTGAACACGTTTCGCTGGTCGAGGCCAAGATGGGCGTCGTGAGCCTGCTGCGCCTCGCGTTCGGTACTGCGGGCGACGGCGTCGCTCTCACCTTCCCCCGGGTGGACAAGAAGAACGCCGAGGCGCTCGCGGAAGCCCTGCGGTAGGTTCCGGCCGCCGAATCACCGGGCCGGCTGCCGGCGTGTCGCGTCTCAGGACCTGCGTGACAGGTCAGTCTCGGGACGTGGGTGACACTTTCTGGCTAGCCGGGTGGTGAGGGCGGCTCGGGTGGGCGTCCCCGGGCGCGGGCTGCGTCGGTTACGGCGATCCCGGCCAGGACGATGGCAGCGGCGGCGGCGACCAGCAGCGGCGGCAGGAAGATCGTTGCCGGGGAGATGGCGGCGAGCACGAGGATCCCGGCCACGCGGTCTCGGGACACCCGGCCGAACACCGTGTATTCGAAGATGGCCCGTCCGGCGAGGAACAGTGCGGGTCCGCCGAGGATGACGGCGGCCCACGCCGGTGGGGGGTGCCCGAACGGGTGGTCGATGACGAGCTCGTCGCCGACGGCGATCGCGACGATGCCGGCGACCATGACCGGGTGGGCGGATATCGCCGCCACGGCAGCGCGAAGCGGATCAGGGGCGGCGGCGACGGCGGTGCCCAGCACCTCCCCGGCACGGTAGATGTAGATTCGCCATAGCAGCGCCGTGGTCGCGAACGCCACCGCGGCCGCCGCGCTGCGGTTCGCCTCGAAGCCGTCGCTGGTGAACGCCAGCCCCGTGACCAGGATCAGCTCGCCGAGCGCGATGATGAAGAACTGCCGCTGCCGCTCCGCCAGGAACTCGCCCGAGATCGCAAACTCCGCCGCGCTCGCGCGGCCCATCCTCGGCGTGGGCCAGCCGAGTCTGGGCACCGTCCAGTCGACGGCCAGCGCCAGCGACCACAGCACCCCGCGCGGCCAACCCTGCACGACGGCACCTGTGAGCCAGGGCACGGCCGACACGCCGTACCAGAACAGCAGCCGCATCTCGGTAGGCTGCCGCTCGTCGCCCCGCGTAATGATCATGAGAACGAGGGAGCGGCCTATCTGGACGGCGACGTACGCGCCGGCGAAGAGCAGGCCATGTGCGCCGAATGCCTCAGGTACCGCGGCCGCCAGCACCATGCTGCCGAACATGCACCCGATGATCAGCAGCTGTATCGCCGGCCGTCGGGGGTCGAACCTGTCGCTTACCTGCGACGTCCCGGACCACACCCGCCACACAGCGAGCAGCAGCAGCAGCGTCTGGAAGGCGCCGCTCCAGTTCAGATGCTCCAGCAGCCCTCGCGAGAGCCGGAAGAGCGCGAAGACGAACACCAGGTCGAGGAACAGGTCCAGGAACGTCGCCCCATGCTCCTCCCGTTCCCGCAGCAGCCGGGTTGCGCCACCCGTCATCGGTTCGCCCCGTTTCTGCCGCTCCTGTCAGCCTCTGAGACAGTCGTACCACCCGGCAGCGCTGGTGGATGTGGATGTGCTGTTGCGGCCTGGGGTCGAACGGCACGCCTGTGGCCGGCGACGGTAGAGGCCGATTTGTTCCTTCCAGCTGCCGCCGCCGGCTCTGATCAGCTCGTCGACCTTGTTTAGGCGTCGGGCCAGTGCTACAGGTGGCGGAGTGTCACTCACGTCCTGATACCGATCCGTCACCCAGGTCCTGAGACCCGACAGGCCGGCTGCCGGCGTGTCGGGCTCCACTTGGTGCGTGACACATCGGCTTCACTTGACGCGTGACGGGTTCCCGCAGGATGGGCTGCCGCTGCGACACAGAGTTACTAGTTACCACTCGGCCGGACGCTCAGAGGCGCGCGGTCAGCATGTGCGGGCGCTCACCGACCGGGGGTGAGGAGTCCTCGCCGCTGATCACGAGGCACCCGAATATGTCGCCGAGGACAGCCCGTTGGTGTTCCGTGAGCGGGTTTACGAAAACCGCAACGCCGACCTCCGCGGCCCGGCACGCTTGCGCGACTTCGCGCGCTTTGCCGGGGCTAAGCAGCGTCCGCCGCGAGAACGACTCGGTCATCTTGGCCGCACCGCCGTGCGAGACGCCCTGCTGCTGGACGTGCCGGGGGCCGGCGCTCCCGCCGCCCGGTATCCAGCCCGGCCCCGTTCGACCTGTCGTCGGGGGCGGGGGCCAACACCGAAGTCGAAAGAACCGGGTACTGGCGGCACTTCTTCGGACGCTCGGCGCCGGCCGCGGGCGCACGTCGGGAGGGAGAACGCCGCTTCAACCGCGGCTACGGGCCCGCAGGGGCAGCCAGACGGCGAGCGCCATGAGGGCCGTGGCCAACGGGATGTGCACGATGGTGAGCGCGTCCTTGCGGTCGTCGCGGATGAGGCCGCCCAGGTAGGCCTGGAGAATCAGCAGCACGGTGAGTACTCCGCTGCCGATCCACAGGTCTCTGCGGTTACGCAGCTTGAGGAAGGCGATGACAGTCGCCGCGGCGGCGATGACGATCGATACCTCACCACCAGCGGCGTGTACCTCGATCCACTCGCTGGCGTTCTCGCGCTGCCCGTCGTGCTGGAGGAAGATCCCGGCCCACAGGCCTTGTAGCAGAATCGCCAGGGCGGTGAGGCCGATGAGCGCGCTGTACAAGACGTTACGGGCAGGCGTGTTTCTCTTGGGGGTACCGATGTTGCCGCTCACGGCGCTCCCTCACTCGATGGCGTCTACGGTGCGCCGAGCCCGGCGCTGGGCTAGCAGCTCCTCGGGCCGTGGCCGGACCCGGGTTCCCCGATTTCGGTCGGTTACTCCGACAAATCCGACGAGTACCGGTCGTAGCCAGACTCAAAGTGAAACGATCTCTTAGTGGGCCGCACGCGCCGCCGCCTGGGCGCGCGCCGGCCGCTGCCGCTGTCGCTCTGCGGCCGTCACGCCTGATGCCCGGCGGCTGGCGCGGAAAGCGGAGAGCCCGGGGTCCGCCGCGGAACGACAGGCCGTTGACGGGTGAGGGTCGGGCTGGCAGCCGGCCGGGCCGCGCGGCCACGTGCCCGCGCGGCGTAGGGGAGGGCATGCCGGCCGCGTCGGCGAGCTGACGGTGGTCGCGGGGTTGCGGCCAGAGCGCCTCCGGCGGGGGCGCTCCGGCTGCGGGATGTCCGGGGCTCCGTCGGCGGGTCGCGGTCCGTGGGTGGTTGCGGTAGCGCCATCCCACCGCCGAAGACCCGGGGCGGGCCGCGCAGACCACAGCCGGGGCCGCCACGTCCGTCCGTGCGTCAAGGCCGTCTTGACGTGGCGGCCCCGGCGGCGGCCCGCTCCCACAAGGGCGGGTCGACGGCGACGGGATGGCGAGGTTCCGCTGGCTGGGTCAATGCCTCGCCAACACGCATGCGACACGGGGCGGGTCGAGCGTCCACCCGGCCCCCCAGCTATTGATGGGGGTCGCCAGATCTTGTCGGCGGCTGCGGGGTGGCGGCTGCGTCGATCGTTTGGGCGAGGGTCGTCAGAGTGGGTCGAGGCGGCGCTTGAGCAGGCAGAACTCGTTGCCTTCTGGATCGGCGAGGACGTGCCAGGACGCATCCGCGGGCTGACCGATGTCGACGAGCTTGGCCCCGGCGGCCAGGAGGCGTTCGAGCTCGGCGTCCTGATCGCGGTCGGTGGGGTTGACGTCGATGTGCAGCCGGGCATGCCCGTTCTTCGGCTCGTCGTTGCGGATGAGGAAGATCGTCGGCTGCGGGCCGCCGAACCCTTCGCGCGGGCCTATCTCGATGTAGACCTCCTCTTCGCGATCGAGCTCTACGAAGTCCAGGACCTCGCACCAGAACCGCGCCAGCGCCTCGGGGTCGCGGCACTTGAGCACGAGCTCACCGATACGGCATGCCATTGACGAAACCTACTCTCCGCATGGGAACTGCCGGGCCGGCCGCACGCGGATCTCATGGGCTCCCCGCAGTGAGAACAAGCTCGCGATCGTACCGGGCGAGGCGAGCGGGGCTGGACGAGGGTGCCCGTCGGGCTGAGCCCAGCACCGCTCGCCGGCCCGAGGTGAGGGCCGCGGGGCTGACGGTCGTCAGTCAGCAGGAAGCCAGCGAGACGCGCGACAACAGCCGTCAACCGTTGGTACGGGACAGCAGAGTCCCGGACGACAACACCAGTCGTCTGCATTGATCAGCAAGCTTACGCACACCAGGAGGGTAGGGGACGGTGCCCGATCCGTGCCCGAAGGAGCGGTCAGCAGCGGCTCCTTGCACGACATCACCGGCCCGGCCCCCGCGCTGGCCGAACTGGGTCGTGACGCCGACCTGTTCATCGTCGAGGCGACCGACCGCGACGGCGAGACCAGCCGCCCCACACGCAATCTACTGACCTCCACCGGGGCCGGTCTCTGGGCTCGTCGGGCGGGCGCCCGCCGATTGATGCTCACCCATTTTTGGCCAGGCAATGACCGGGCAGCCGCAGTGGCCGCCGCACAGGTGGAGTTCGACGGCGCTGTGCTGGCGGCCGAAGAAGACCTCACCCTCATGCTTGGGACACCAGATCGCTGACCGACGTGAGTAGCTGCTGACAGCAGCGGCGACAGCAACGGACCGAGACGAAGGCGGCCAGGGCAGGCCGCTCACGGACAGTTGGCCGAGGCCGCCGACGACCACGGACTCACGCGGACGAGGCGCGCAGTTCTTGTAAGCGAGATGTCGCCGGTTCGATCCCGGCCGGGGGTTCCAACTCCACCAGGCGTTCCGACGACCGGGTGGTGCTCACGATTCGGATGACGGCCCCGCGCTGCGGAAGGTGCGGCGGTAGGCGTCCGGAGGCACCCCGACGGTGCGGTTGAAGTGCCGGCGCAGCGTCGTGGCGGTGCCCATGCCGGCCGCCTGCGCGATGGCGTCGATGCCGTTGTCGGTGTTCTCCAGCAGCTCCTGGGCCCGGCGGATCCGCTGCGTCGACAGCCACTGCAGCGGGGTGGCGCCGGTTACCGACTTGAAGTGGCGGGCCAGGTTGCGCGAGCTCATGTTCGCCTGGCGGGCCAGGTCCTCGACCGTCAGCGGACGGTCCAGCCGTTCCATCGCCCAGGGGAACAGGTCGGCGAGGGGATGGTCGTCGCGGGCGGGCACCGGGGTGGTGACGAACTGGGCCTGGCCGCCGGCGCGATGCGGCGGCACGACCAGCCGGCGGGCGACGGCGTTGGCGACCGTCGAGCCATGGTCGCGGCGGATCAGGTGCAGGCACAGGTCGATCGCGGCGGCTTTGCCGGCTGAGGCGAGCACGTTGCCGTTGTCGACGTAGAGCACGTCCGGGTCGACCTTCACCCGGGGATAGCGGGCGGCCAGCGCCTCGGTGTGGGCCCAGTGGGTGGTCGCGTGCAGCCCGTCGAGCACCCCGGCGGCGGCCAGCACGAACGCGCCGGTGCACAGCGAGACCATCCGGGCGCCCGCTTCGTGGGCCGCGCGGACGGCGTCGAGCAGGTCGGGTGGCACGTCCGCGTCGATGTCTTCCATGGACGGGATGATCACGGTGTCGGCGCGGGCGAGTCGGTCCAACCCGGCGTCGGGTTTCAGCTGGAATCTGCCGATCCGGACCGGGCCCGGGCCGCAGACCACGAGGTCGTACCACGGGTCGGCCAGGCCGGAGGGGTCGCGGACGAAGACCTCGCACGCCATGGCGAGCTCGAAGTGCAGCATGCCGTCGATGGCGGCGAGTGCGACAGTGGCCATGTCCGAAATTGTATGGGGCATGGCGTTCCAGACACTGTCCGGGCCGGGCCGCTGCGGAGAGGATCTACTCAGTCGATCTTTTCGAGGCCAGGAGGAACCGCAGATGGGTTCGGGTCAGACAGTGGCGGTGTTCGGTGCGTACGGACACACCGGGCGGTTCGTGGTGACGGAGTTGCGCGAGCGCGGGTTCGTCCCGCTGCTCCTCGGTCGGGACGCGGGCAGGCTCCAGGCGCTGGCGGCGTCACATCCGGGGCTCGAACGCCGGGTGGCGTCGGTCGACGATCCAGCGTCGCTGGACCGGGCGTTGAAGGGCGCGGCGGCCCTCGTCAACTGCGCCGGCCCCTTCGCCTCGACCGCGGCCCCGCTGATCGAGGCGGCCCTGCGCACCAGGATCCCGTACGTGGACGTGGCGGCCGAGATCGAGGCCAACCTCGACACGTTCACGCACTTCACCGAGCGCGCTCGGACCGCGGGCGTCGCGGTGGTCCCGGCGATGGCCTTCTTCGGCGGGCTCGGCGACCTGCTGGTCACGACGGCCATGGGCGACTGGACGGCGGCCGACGAGGCGCACGTCGCGTACGGGCTGAGTAGTTGGCACCCCACGGGCGGGACCGTCGCCTCCGGCACCGTCTCCCGGGAACGGCGCGACGGCCGGCGGGTCCGCTACACCGGTGGCCGGCTGGAGTACTACGTCGACCAGAACGAGCTGCCGACCTTGGAATGGGACTTCCCCGCTCCGATGGGCCGCCGGCCCGTCCTCGGCGAGTTCACGATGGCCGACGTCGTCACCGTCCCCAGCCACCTGCCCATCCCCGAGGTGCGCACGTACATGACCACCGACGCGGCCCGGGACCTGACGGCGCCGGACGCGGCCGCACCGACCGCGGTCGACGAGCGTGGCCGGTCCGGGCAGACGTTCACCGTCGACGTCATCGTGCGCTCCGGCGACACGCGGCGCCGCGTCGTCGCCACCGGCCAGGACATCTACGCCATCAGCGCACCGCTGGCGGTCGAAGCGGTCCAGCGCATTCTCGACGGTCGGACGAGGGTGAGCGGCGTCGCCTCAGCCGGCGAGATCTTCGACGCGCCCGACTTCCTCCGTGCGCTGTCCGCGCACATCTCGCTCGAAGCGGGCCACGAGGCTGGCGCGCCGCAGCTCGCCTGATCGGGCGGCAACGGGTGACAGCCGGGGCGGAGGTGCGTGCACCCCCGCCCCGGGCCGATCCTCGGTCAGCCCCAGTTCTGCGGGGCCGGCTGCCGGGTGGTGGCGTTCATCCGGTTGAAGAAGTTGGTGGTGGCGATCCACAGCACCAGAGCCGCCAGTTCCTTCTCCCCGAAGTGCCTGGCCGCCTCGTCCCACACCTCGTCCGGCACCGCGTCGCTCCGGTCGGCGAGCCGGGTCGCGTGCTCGGCCAGGTCGAGCGCGGCCCGTTCCGCGTCGGTGAAGTACGGGGTCTCCCGCCAGGCGGCCACCGCGAAGAGCCGCTCCTCGGTCTCGCCGTTCTTCCGGGCGTCGCGCGCGCCGGAGTCGACGCAGGCGCTGCACCCGTTGATCTGGCTGGCCCGCAGGTGGACCAGTTCCAGGGTGCTGGCCGGCACGCCGGCCGAGTGCGCCGACTTGTAGAGCAGGTTGACCGCCTTCACGGTGTCGGGGAGGAGAGCCGCCGGGTTCTGGATGCGAGCCTCGAGAGCCATTTTCCGTCCGTCCTGTCCTGTTAGGCTGGCCGGCGTTCGCCGCGCGGCCGCTGCCGTCGTCCGTCACCGGGTTGTCGAGAACGGGACCGGCGGCGTGACACATGTGACGGCGGTCACCGGAGGCCGTGGGGGTGGCGAGGCCGTGAGCGACACCGACCTGTTGGTCCGCAGCTTCGAGGAGCAGCGCCCCCGCCTGCGCGCGGTGGCCCGCCGGATGCTCGGCTCCGCCGCCGAGGCCGACGACGCCGTGCAGGACACCTGGCTCCGGCTGAGCCGCGCCGACGTCGACGCCATCGACAACCTGCACGGGTGGCTGACCACCACGGTCGGCCGGGTGTGCCTGGACCGGCTGCGCTCCGCCAGCGCCCGGCACGAGGAGGCCACCGACGAGGCGGGGGACGGGCCGGCGGGGGAGCCGGTCGGCGGGCGGGACCCGGAGCAGGAGGCGCTGCTCGCCGAGTCGGTCGGCCAGGCGCTCGAGGTGGTGCTGACCACCCTCGGCCCCACCGAGCGGCTGGTGTTCGTGCTGCACGACATGTTCGCCGTCTCCTTCGAGGAGATCGCGCCGGTGGTGGACCGCACCACCCCGGCGGTACGGCAGATCGCCAGCCGGGCACGGCGCCGGGTGCAGACCCGGTCGGCCGATCCGGTCACCGACCCCGCTCGCCAGCGCCGGGTGGTCGAGGCGTTCCTCGCCGCGTCCCGGGAAGGCCGCTTCGACGACCTGGTCACCCTCCTCGACCCGTACGTGGTGGTCCGCAGCGACGCCGCCGCGGTGCGGCTGGGCGGTACCGCGGAGTCGCGCGGCTCCTCGGTGGTGGCCGGCTTCTTCAACGGCCGGGCCCAGGGCGCCGTCCCCGCGTTCGTGGACGGGATGCCCGGCGCGGTGGTCGTCGTGGACGGCCGGACCCGCCTCGCGCTCAGCTTCACGGTCACCGACCGGATCATCGCCATCGAGGTGGTGGCCGACCCCGACCAGCTCCGCGAACTCGACCTGGTGGTGGGGTGAGCCGGGCCGTCGAGGAGTCGAACCGGGCGATGCTGCGCGCCCGGGACGCCATGGACCGGGCGTACGCGGAGCCGCTCGACGTGCCGGCGCTGGCCCGGATCGCGCACGTCTCGCCGGCGCACTTCATCCGCACCTTCCGGGCCACGTTCGGCGAGACCCCGCACCGCTACCTGCAACGGCGGCGCGTCGAGCGGGCCATGTACCTGCTGGTGCAGACCGACCACCCGGTCACCGAGGTCTGCCACCTGGTCGGTTTCGGCAGCCTCGGCACGTTCAGCCGGACGTTCCGCGACATCGTCGGTGAGTCACCGTCGGCCTACCGCCAGCGCAAGGCGACGGTGGCGGCCGTGCCGAGCTGCTTCACCATGGCGTGGATGCGGCCGAGCGCGGCGGTCAGCGGCCGCGCACGCGACGACGCACGGTGACCCAGAGCCGGTCGCCGAGCCGGGTCCGCCGGATCCAGCGCAGCGCGTCCAGCCGGCCCTTCTCCGGCGTACGGGGGCGCGGCGGCGCGGTGACGCGGGCGTAGGTGCCGCCGGTCGACGGGCGGGTGGTGCCGGGTTCGAGCCGCTCCGAGGCCACCGCCAGCGCGGTGAACTGCTGGAGGACCCGGGGGTCGGGCCGGCCGCCCCGGACCGCCTTGCGCAGTGTCTGCTCCACGACCGGGCGGCGCATCAGTCCGGTGAGTGGCCCGTGCGCGGTGTCCAGCAGGTCGGCGACGGCGGCCACACCGTCACCCTCCCAGACCCTGGTGGCGGTGGACGGACCGGTGGCGGCGCTGACGAACGGCACCTCCGCCCATTCGGGCACCAGCCGGGCGATCAACGCGGTGTGCAGCAGCCGGCCGCGCTTCTGGGCCACGCTGAGGGCGAACGTGGTGGCGACGAAGCCCGGCGCCAGAAACGGGGTGACCATCCCGGTGAGGTACGCGGAGGTGCACCATCGGCGCATCCGCTCGACCAGGTAGAGGTAGTCGACCAGGTGCTCCCCGCGCAGGCCGAGGCCGCGGGCGTGGGCCAGCACGGCGGTGACGCGGTCCCGTTCGGCGGCCAGCGCCTCGGGCGCCGCGGCGGCGTGCGGCACGCCGGCCAGCAGCTTGGTCAGGCCCGCCTGCTCGGGGGTGGGGGCGGGATCGGCGTCGGCCGCCGGGTACCAGTAGCCGACCGCGAGTTCGCCGGCCGCGCCGGTGAGGCTCGCCGCGCGGGTCGCCTCATGCAGCCGGGCGCGCACCGGGCGGGCCAGGTAGGTCGAGGGGAACTGGTAATCGTGCAGGTGGGCGAGGCGTCGGGCCCGCTCGCGCAGGCCGGTGGCGAGCACGCTGGCCGGGGCGCCGGCGGGCACGGTCCGGTGGTCCGGGCGCATTCCCCGCTTCTCCTCGAGGAGTTGCACCAGCCGGCGGGCCACCTCGCCCTCCGCCCGGGTGTCGTCGTTGGTGACCAGCCGGGGCGTGTGGCCGGCGGCGATCAGCGTCGCGGCGATGAGCCGCGAGTCCTTGCCACCGGAGAGGCCGAGGGTGACCTCGGCGTCGTGCAGCGGATGCAGGCTGGCCGCGGCGCGGGTCAGGGCGTCGGCCGCCCGGTCCAGCCGCTCGTCCAGCGGCCGTCCCTGGTCGGCGTACCCGCCGCACACCACGTCGTCGGTGGCGTAGCGCAGCTCGGTGTCGAGGTGCCAGCCGCCGTCGGCCCGGCGGCGGCCGGTGACCCGCTCGCCCGGGCGCAGCAGCCGGGTGCCGTCGATCGGCGAGAGGTCGCCGCCGAAGTGACCGCAGAGGGTGTACGAGGTCCAGCCGGCCACGTCCGGCCGGACCTGGCCGTGCAGGAACGCGGCGAGCAGGCCGGGGCGGGTGCACCAGGCGGTCACCCCGTCGGCGGCGCCGGTGAACACCCGCGCCATGCCGAGCCAGTCCTGTTGCAGGGCGAAGCGGTCCCGGTCCAGCGCCAGCAGACCGAACGGCGGTACCACCTCGCGGTGGATGTCCTCCCCCGCGAGCAGCCGCCGGGCCAGCGCGGCCGGGCCGGCGGCCGCGTCGAGCCCGACCGGAATCCCCAGCGAGACGGCGGTCACCGCGCCCTCGTTGGCGACCGTCGACCACCGGTAGGCACCCGGGTCGGCCGGGTGCAGAACCAGGACGCCCCAGTCGTCACCGCCGAACTCCTGGCGTCGCCAGGTCTCCGGCACCACCTCCGCTGCGGCCCGCTCGAACCGGTCCAGGCGGGAGGCCCGCAGGGGCGCCGGCAGCGGAGCCGTGGCGAACCAGGCAAGCATCACGTGCATCTGCGATCCCTCTGAGTCGCCGGTGGAGCAGCTGGGTGGCCAGCAAGTTAACAGTTGATCACGTTGCGTGCTGTCCCGTGCGGACAAACGACCCAGGTCGGAACCTGTTGCGTCGCCTGCGGCGGCGGCGGTCGACCAACCCGTCACTTTTGGATAAGCAGCAGGTCAGCGGGCTGCTCTAGCGTTCAGGCATGACGATGACCTCGATTTCCCGCTCCCAGATCTACGTGCTCGATCAGGACGAGGCGCTCGACTTCTATGTCGGCAAGCTCGGCCTCGAGGTGAACACCGACCAGGACCTCGGCTTCATGCGCTGGCTCACGGTCAACGTGCCGGGCGACCCGGAGCACGAGATCCTGCTGGAGAAGCCCGGGCCGCCGGCCCTCGACCCGGCCACCGCCGAGCGGGTCCGGGAACTGCTGACCAAGGGCGCCATGAGTGGCTGGCTCTGCCTCACCACCGACGACGCGCGCAAGGCGTACGAGGACCTGGTGGCCAAGGGCGTGGACGTCACCGACGAGCCGACCGAGCGGCCGTACGGGATCGACTTCGGGATCCGCGACCCGTTCGGCAACCGGATCCGGATCGGCCAGATGCACCCGCGCGCCTGATCGGCGCGCCCCGGGGCCGGGAGAGGCCCGCTAGTCTCACCTCTCCCGACCCTGGAGGTGACCCGAGTGCCCAGCCGACTGCTCTACCTGGTCCGGCACGGCGAGCAGGACCGGCCGGAGGACGGCGCCGACACCGGCCTCTCCGAGCGCGGGCGCCGGCAGGCGACCCTGCTGGGCGAGCGGTTGCGCGGGACCCCGTTCGCGGCCGTCCACCACGGACCGGCGCGGCGGGCCGCCGAGACCGCCAAGCTGGTCGCGGCCGCGCTGCCGGGCATCCCGGTGTACGAGGACGACCGCGTCGGGGACCACCTGCCGCACGACACCGACCCGGCCGGCCTGCCTGAGGCGTACGCGAACTTCCTGGCCGGGTTCACCGAGCGCGAGCGGGCCGACGGGCCGCGCCGGACGGCGGAGGCCGTGGCCCGTTTCGCGACCGCACCCGCCGAGGGTGACGTACGCGAGCTGATCATCACCCACAACTTCCTGGTCGCCTGGCTGGTCCGGCACGCGCTGGAGGCCCCGGAGCGCCGCTGGATCGGCCTGAACCACCAGAACTGCGGCCTGACCGTCCTCCGCTACACCCCCGCCGCCCCGCCCACCCTGATCGCTCAGAACGACGTGGCCCACCTCCCCCCGGACCTCCGCGCCACCGGCCTCCCCCCGGCCTACCACTTCTGACCCCCTCCCGGGGACCCCCGCCGTCGATCATGAGGTTGGCGGCGTCGAAGCGGACATACCGCACCGCCAACCTCATGATCGCCCGGGCCCGGAGCCGGTGGTGAGGGCCCGGGTCAGTCGGTGGCGCGGGTGAGCAGGTCGACCACGGCGGCGGTGGCGGGCGGCGGGGTGGCCTGCGGCGGGCAGTCCACGTAGCCCGTGGTGGTCGGGCCGACGGTGAGCTGGTAGCTGAACGCGTCCGCGCACATGGTCGCCGGGACGGTGGCGGTCGCCTCGGCGGCCAGCCGCGGGTCGGTGGCGAGGTGCCGCAGCCGGTCGAGGTCGGCGCCGCTGAGCTGGCCGGTGCGGGAGGCGCCGCCCCGGTCGACCCGGGTCCAGCGGCCGTCGGGCTGCACCGTGACGGTGTCCTGGAGCCCGACGATGCCGCCGGACTTCGTCAGCACCACCGGCACGCCCGGCGCCGCGGTGGCCGGGCCCTCCGACGCGGGTGCGCCACCGTTCTGGGCGCAGCCGGCGAGCGGGGTGAGGAGCGCGGCGAGGAGGGTCGCCGCGACGGGGGTGGCTCTCATGCCGATCGGACGCACGGCGGGGCCAGCCGGTTCCGACACGCTCCGCCACCTCATCCGAACGGTCAGTGTCTCCGGCAGGAAAGCGCTCACACCCTTTCACGTTCTTCGATGTATCGCTATATCTACATCAGTGACTACCCCCGTCACAACTTCCCCCCTTCAGGAGGGCCCGTGAAAAGATCCCTCGCCGCCGTCAGCGCAGCACTGCTCACCAGCGGCGTGCTGACCTGCGTCACCACCACGGCGCACGCGGCAACCCCGAGCGCCCCGTCCCCCGAGTCCGCCGCCGCAACCCGGGCGGACAGCCTGCTCCGCGTCAACCCCGGTGCCGTCCAGGGCGCCGGCGGTGAGGCGTACCAGGCCGTCCGCACGAAGGTGGACTCCTCCGGGGCCGCGCACACCCGCTACACCCGGACCTACCACGGCCTGCGCGTCTACGGCGGTGACTTCGTCGTCCACACCGCCCCGAACGGCACGCTGGCCGGGACCTCGGTCGGGCTGGCCGCGCCGCTCACGCTGACCACCACCGCCAAGGTCGGCTCGGCCGCGGCGAAGGCCAGCGCGCGCAAGGCCTTCTCCGGCTCGCTCACCTCGGTGGGCGCCCCGGAGCTCTTCGTCGACGCCAGCTCCGGCAAGGGCCGGCTGGCCTGGGAGACCGTCGCCAGCGGCTGGCGGGCGGACAAGCAGACGCCGTCCAGGCTGCACGTGATCACGGACGCGACGACCGGCGCGGTGATCGGCTCCTACGACGAGATCGAGATGGTGGTCGGCAGCGGCCAGGGCATCTACACCGGCACGGTCAGCATCGACACGACGCTCTCCGGCAGCACCTACCAGATGGTGGACCCGTCGCACGGCAACGGCCGTACCTGCGACATGAACAACACCACCGGCGGCACCTGCACCACCTTCACCGACCCCGACAACAACTGGGGCAACGGCACCAACTCGAACCGGCAGTCCGCCGGCGTCGACGCCCACTTCGGCGCCGCGAAGACCTTCGACTACTTCAAGAACATCCACGGCCGCAACGGCATCTTCGGCAACGGCACGGGCGTGCCGAGCCGGGTGCACTACGGCAGCAACTACGTCAACGCCTTCTGGGACGGCTCCCAGATGACCTACGGCGACGGCTCGGGCAACTCCCGCCCGCTGGTCTCGCTCGACGTCGCGGGGCACGAGATGAGCCACGGCGTCACCGAGGCCCTCTCCGGCCTGGTCTACTCCGGCGAGGCCGGCGGCCTCAACGAGGCCACCAGCGACATCTTCGGCAACATGGTGGAGTTCTACGCCGCCGCGCCGAGCGACCCGGGCGACTATCAGGTCGGCGAGAAGATCAACATCAACGGCAACGGTACGCCGCTGCGCTACATGTACAACCCGTCGCTGGACGGCTCGTCCGACTCCTGCTGGTCGACCAGCACGAAGAACAAGGACGTGCACTACTCCTCCGGCGTGGCCAACCACTTCTACTTCAACCTCGCCGAGGGCACCGGCTCCACCGCGTACGGCACGTCGCCGGTCTGCGGCTCGGCGCCGACGGTGACCGGCATCGGCCGCGCCAAGGCGGAGAAGATCTGGTACCGGGCGCTCGACGTGTACTTCACCTCGAACACCTCGTACGTCAACAACACCACCCCGTCGAACACCGCCCGGGCCTACACGCTCAAGGCGGCGACCGACCTGTACGGCAACTGCTCCACCGAGTACAGGACCGTCCAGGCGGCGTGGACCGCGGTGAACGTGGCCGGCAACGACGCGCCCTGCGGCTCCACCGGCAACGACTTCTCCGTCTCGCTCTCCCCGACCTCCGGCTCGGTGACCGCGGGCGGTTCGGTCTCCACCACCGTCGCCACCGCCACCACCAGCGGTACCGCGCAGACCGTGACGTTCTCCGCGTCCGGCCTGCCGACCGGCGCCACCGCGTCGTTCAGCCCGTCCTCGGTGACCTCGGGCGGCTCGTCCACGCTCACCATCGCCACCACGGCGAGCACCCCCTCCGGCACCTACGCGGTGACCGTCACCGGCGCCGGCTCGGTGAGCCACTCGGCGACCTACACGCTGACCGTGAACGGCACCGGTGGCGGCTGCACCGGCGCCGGCCAGAAGCTCGGCAACCCCGGCTTCGAGTCCGGCAACACGGTCTGGGCGTCCACCTCGGGCGTCATCGGCCAGTACGGCTCCAGCGGCGAGCCGGCGCGTAGCGGCACCTGGAACGCCTGGCTGGACGGCTACGGCAGCACCCACACCGACACGCTCTCCCAGTCGGTGAGCCTGCCGAGCGGCTGCACCTCCTACAACTTCACCTTCTGGCTGCACATCGACTCGTCGGAGACCACCACGAGCGTCCAGTACGACAAGCTGACCGTGCAGGTGCTCAACTCGTCCGGCGGCGTGCTGGCGACCCTGGCGACCTGGTCGAACCTCAACAAGGCCACCGGGTACAGCCAGAAGTCGTTCTCGCTGGCCTCGTACGCCGGCCAGACCGTCACCCTGAAGTTCACCGGCACGGAGGACTCCTCGCTGCAGACCTCCTTCGTGATCGACGACACCGCGGTCAACGTCTCCTGACCTGACCTGACCGCCCGACCGCGGGGCCCGGCGGCCACCCCACGCGGGTGGTCACCGGGCCCCGCCGTTACGGTCGCCGGAGGACCGGCGGCGCGAGGGGGAGACATGTCGGACGCGGAGCTGACCGTCACGGTGACCGGGCCGGTGGCGACCGTGGTGATCCACAACCCGGCGCGCCGCAACGCGATGACGCCGGCCATGTGGCGGCAGCTCCCGGTGCTGCTCGACGGCCTGGAGGCGGACCCGGCGGTGCGCGTGCTGGTGCTCACCGGGGCGGGCGGCACCTTCTGCGCCGGCGCCGACCTGGGCGACCTGGACGAGCTGCTGGAGGCCGGGGACGGCAGCATCGCGGTGGCCGCCGAGGAGCGGCTGGCCGCCTTCGGCCGGCCCACCGTGGCCGCGATCGAGGGCGCCTGCGTGGGCGGCGGCTGCCAGCTCGCCGTCGCCTGCGACCTGCGCCTCGCCGCGGCGGACGCCCGGTTCGGCGTACCCCCGGCGCGGCTGGGGCTGGTCTATCCCGCGCCGGCCACGCGGCGGCTGGCCCGGCTGGTCGGGCCGTCCGCGGCCAAGCATCTGCTGTTCACCGGCGAACTGGTCGACGCCGAGCGGGCGCTGCGGATCGGGCTGGTCGACGAGGTGCTGCCGGCCGACGCGCTCGCGGCCCGGGTGGCGGCGATGACCGCCACCATCGCCGAGCGCTCCCGGCTCACCGTGGCGGCGGCCAAGGAGATCGTCGACGAGCGCGCCGACTCCGACCGGATCGCCTGGTGGCACGGGCAGGTGCGGGAGAGCGGCGAGGCCCGCGAGGGGATCGCGGCGGTCGCCGAGCGCCGGCCACCGCGCTTCGGCTGGACCCCGCCGGCCGCCGGCTGATCGTCACCCCGTCACCCGTGGGACCGGCGGGCGCCGCGCCGGAGGCGTACCTCCGACGCGACCCCCTGTGCCCGCCGGCCGTTCGTCACCGCCCCAGGGAGGCCCAGCTCGGCGTCACCGGCTCCCGCCGCAGCGGCATGCCCGCCTCGGCCGGGGTCCGGTCGCCCTTGCGCTGGTTGCACCCGTAGCAGGCGGCGGTGGTGTTCCCCCAGGTGTTCCGGCCGCCGCGCGAGCGGGGCAGGATGTGGTCGATCGTGCCGGCCGGGCCGTCGCAGTAGGCGCACCGCCGGCCGTCGCGGCGCAGCACCCCGCCCCGCGACCAGGCCGGGCCGGCGCTGAACCGCCAGCGGGTCACCACGTACCGGACGAGGCGGACCACCCGCGGCATCGGGAAGACCCCGATCACCTGGTCCGGCTCGGCCTCGTGGATCTCGGCGACCCGCCGGCAGAGCATCCGGATCGCGTGCTGGACGGTGACCCGGTGCAGCGGGCCGAGGTCGGCGTTGATGACGAGGACGGCGTCCACCGGGCTCTCCCTTCACGATCGGTGGTACGGCAGCAAAAAGCCGCCCGGTCCACGGGACCGGGCGGCGACGACGCGGACGCGCGGGCGCGTCAGTCGGGCTTTCCGGCATGCCGACCTTCCGCTCGGCAACCGTCGCTGAGCAGCCACGACGGCCTCGTGGTGGCGTGGCACAGCGACATCGACGGCTCCCCGAGCGGCGGTTGACCTTGCGCGCTCACGGTAGATCCACGCCCGAAAGGCGGGCAACGTATTTCGATCCACCGTCGGACGGGGGCCGCTGCCGCCCGGCCCGCCCGGCCGCCCGCGCCACGGCGAGGGGCCGGCCGATCCGGGCGGCCATCTGCACCACCAGCTCGCTCTCCAGCAGCGGCCGGTTCACCTCGGCGGCCACCGACAGGGCCGGCGTGGAGACGGACCGCCAGATCGCGGTCAGCCCGGCGCCCAGGCCGACCAGGGCGACCGCCGCACGAGTGGTGGGGGAGCCGGCCGCCGCCGCGGCGCTCACCCCGACCACCGCCAGCAGCACCACCAGCAGGGGTACGAGCACCGGCCAGAAGATCCCCCGGGCCGCCTGCACCACCAGCTTCCGGTCCCGGATGATCAGATTCCGGGCCACCACGGCCCAGTTCTCCTCGTCCAGCAGGTCGCGCGGGTGCAGGCCGCCGGTCAGCACGCCCCGCCACAGCTCGCCCTGGTTGCGCAGCTCGCGGGCCAGCTCCGCCAGCCCGGCCTCGCCCGGATCGCCGACCGCCGCCCGGGTGACCGCCGCCGCCCAGGCGGTCAGCGAGTGGCGTACCACCGCGGCCGAATACGGGGGCAGCACGCTGGCCAGCTCGTCCAGCCACCGGCTGAGCTGGACCTGCCGGCCGCCGAACCGCCCGACCAGCTGGTCGGCGTCGCCGTGCCGGACGGTGTCGGCGAGTGACCGGCCGAGCCGGTACGCCAGCCCCACCCGGTGGTTGGTGGCCATCGTCCAGCGCAGCACGTCCACGTTCAGCTCGTCGAGGGCGAGCAGCAGCGGCTCCCGGTCCGCGCCGATGGCGGCCCGGGCGGCGGCCGTGGACGGCAGCGGCCGGCCCGGCGCGGTGAGCGCGGCGATCTGGGCGAGCGCCACCTCCACCCCGTCCAGGTTCATCCGGAGCCGGAGCCGTCCCGGCATCTCGGTGACGTTGGAGAGCTTCGGCGGGGCGGCCGTGGGCCGGTCCGCGCCGTCGACCAGGTCGGCGGTCTGCGCGTGGTGGTAGGTGTCCGCCATCGACCAGCCGAGCCGCAGGGCGGTGACGACGCACGCCCGCTCGTCCCGGAGCAGCCCGTAGGCGTCGTCCCGGTCGTCGTCCACCCGCAGCGCCGTGCTCACCCTCCCGACCTCCCGTGCCGACGGAGTCAGTCGAGCCTAGTGCAGCTTTTGATGGCTTATGACCGGTTTTGGATCAGCGCCGGCCGGCCAGCAGGCCGCGCGGGCGGACCGAACGGACCGGCTCGGCGGCCGCCCCCTCCGCCCGCAGGATGTGGTTGGCGGCCACGATCCCGGTCGCCGCCGACCGTTCCATCAAGGCGCTGGGGAACTCGGTGCGGATCCCGTCGCCGGCCAGATAGAGGCCGGCCGCGTCGGTGCGCACCCCCGGACGCCCGGCGTGACTGCCCGGGGTGAACGCCGGAGCCTGCGCCGCCACCCGGGCGCGCAGCGCGCGTACCCGCAGGCCGGCGGCCTCCGGCCAGAGCGCGGTCAGCTCCACCCGCATCCGCTCGGCCAGCTCGTCGGCCGGTACGTCCGGCTCGCAGGCGTACGCGTGCAACTCGACCACCGAGCCGCCGGTCCGCTCCGCCCAGCGGCGCGGCTCGTCCTCCAGCCGGTGGTAGAGGGTCACCGAGTCCAGGGTGGGCTGCCGGGACACCCCGCTGAATACCGCCCGGTCCGCGCGCACGTCGCCGTCCATCCAGTAGCGCGCCACCGCGCACGGCGGACCGGGCCGCCCGAACGCGGGCATCCGCGCCACCAGCTCCGGCGCCGCCGCGACCAGGCCCGGTGAGGCGGCGACCAGTGCGGCGAGCGCGGGCGGGTCGACGGCGAGCACCACGTGCCCGGCCTCGTGGGCGTCGCCGTCGACGGTGGTCACCCGCCAGCCGTCCGGCGTCCGGTCCAGCCGGGCGGCGGCCGTGCCGGTGCGTACCCGGGCGCCGTGCCGCTCGACGTGCCGGGTGAGCGGCGTCCAGATCGCCGTGGCGTAGTCCCGGTCCGGGCAGTCGAAGGCCAGCCCCTCCGGGTTGCCGAGCAGGTAGAAGTGGAACTGGGCGATCATCTCGGCGGCCGACATCTCGGCCTCGTGGTTGAAGAACGAGTGCGAGAAGACCTCGAAGAGCATGGCCCGGGCCCGGTCCGGCAGCCGCAGCGAGGTGAGCAGCTCGTCGGCGGTCCGGGTGTCGAACTCGGCATAGGTGCGCACCGGGTCGTAGCTGAGCAGCGGCAGCGCCGCGTCGCGGTCCATCGCCCGCAGGTCGGCCAGGCGCAGGCTCGGGCTGCGCAGCAGCAGGGCGAGCAGGTTGGCCGGCGGCGCGGGCGGCAGCCGGCCGAACTCCTCGGTCGGCCACTGCGCGGAGAGGATCGGATAGCCGGGGACCGGCCTGAGGAAACCCAGGCCCGGGTCGGCCCGGCGGAGGATGCTCCGCCAGTTCCAGTACTGCCGGAAGAAGGCGTGGAAGCCGTGCTCGTTGTGCTGGGCGCCGTCCGGCAGCTCCTCCGGCCAGGCGCCGAGCCGGCCGCCCAGGTGCGGCGCCGCCTCCAGCACGGTCACCTCGACGCCGCGTTCGGCCAGTACCACCGCCGCCGACATGCCGGCGATGCCGCCGCCGACCACCACCGCCCGCACCGGGCGCGGCACGCGCGGGGCGCCACCGCCGCCGGGGTCCACCAGATGCTCGCGTACGCCGATGAGCCGGCCGACCACTTGCGACAGTGCCACCTGCGCCTCCGCCCGATGGGAGCCCCCAGTCTGCCGGTTCACGCCTCCGACGGCAGCAGGCAGCGCCGCGGCCGGTCCGAGGCCGGCCAGACGTACTCCAGATCGAGGGGGACGTCGCCGAACTGCGGGCCGTAGTGCGCCGGGTCCTTCCGCAGCAGCGACGATCGGTGGCTGCGGTGCAGGTCCTCCCGCCCCAGCCAGGGCGGCAGCTCGCCGGCCTCGGCCAGCTCCGGCTGGGTGCGGATGACGGCGATGCCGCAGGCGGTCGCGAGGTCGGTGGCCATGGTCGCCGCGCAGGTGTCCGCCCGGCCCGGCTCGCACCACACCGCGCACATGTCCAGGCCGTACCGGGTCAGCGCCTCCTCGTATCCGGCCCACATCTTCACCGCCGGGTGGTTGCGCCAGCCGTAGTCCGGCCGGGTCAGCCCGCGCAGCACCTGGATGGTCTCCACCCGCTGCTTGCCCAGCCGCTTCTGGTCCAGCGTCCGGGCGCTGGCCAGGAAGTCCGGATACGGCAGGAACGTCTGCATGCCGGTGCTCTACCCGTACTGGCGGGCACCATGCGTTCATGATCGTGGGGCTGCGCGCGCTGCGAGCGACTGACTACGATCCGGGCATGGCCGAGCCCCTCCGCGACCGCGCGCGCCGCGCGACCGGGTGGCGGCTGAAGATGAACGGCGACGTCCGCCCGCACTACGTGGTCTGCGGCTCGGACCCGCTGGCCTACTGGGTGGTGCGGGCGCTGCTCGCCACCGACCGGCCCACCGAGCGGGTCCGGGTGACCCTGGTGGTGCCCGAACGCCGCCGCTCCGAGGGGCCGGACGGGCGGGACATCCCGGGCGTCCAGGTCGTCCGGGCGGACCGGCTCGACGAGGCCACCTTCCGCCGGGCCGGGCTGGCCGGGGCCGACGGGCTGGCCCTGCTGCACCAGGACGACGTGGGCAACATGCACGCGGCCCTCTGCGCCCAGGAGGTCGAGCCCCGGCTGCGCCTGGTGGTCCGGATGTTCAACACCAGCCTGGCCAACGGCGTGCGGCAGCTCTTCCCCGACTCGGCGGTGCTCTCCGACGCCTCGATCTCCGCCCCGGCCTTCGTCGCCGCCGCCCTCGGCGAGCTGGCCCCCACCCACTTCCGGCACGCCGGGCGCACCCTCTACGTGGCCCGCCGCGCCGACGTACGCCCGCAGGACGTGGTCAGCGGGCTGGCCGTCACGGAAGACCCGGAGCTGGTCCGGGTGCTGCCGGCCGACGAGGCCTCCGCCGACGTGGTGCTGGCCGAGGCGACCGGACGGCCGCCCGGCACCGAGCTGGCCGCCCGCCGGCTGGTCCGGGCCCGCCGTCGTCGGCAGCCGGTGGCGGTGCTGCTCCGCGCCGTCCGCAGCTTCGCCACCCGCAAGATCGGCGTGGCCGTGCTGGTGCTGCTGGCGGTGATCGCCGTGCTCGGCTGGCTCAACGCCCGGGCCGCGGGCGTCAACTGGTCCGACGCGCTCTACCTCACCCTCGTCACCACGCTGAGCGGGCAGGATCCGGATCTCGGCAAGCCGGCCGCCGCCCAGGTCATGCAGGTGGTGCTCAACCTGGCCGGGCTGGCGCTGATCCCACTGATCACGGCCGCCGTGGTCGACGGCATCGTCAACGCCCGGCTCGCCCTGCACGCCGGCCGGATCCAGCCCGACCGGTCCGGGCACGTGGTGGTGGTCGGGCTGGGCAACATCGGCACCCGGGTGATGGCGCAGCTTCACGACTTCGGGGTCGAGGTGGTGGCCATCGACAAGAACCCGGAGGCGCGCGGCGCGCCGCTGGCGCACCGGCTCGGCGTGCCGCTGATCGTGGGGGACGCCGGCCAGGAGGAGACCCTGCGGGCCGCCTCCGTCGACACCAGCCAGGCGCTGGTGGTGGTCTCCACCGACGACGGGGCGAACCTCCGCGCCGCGCTCAACGCCCGCTCGCTCGACGCCGACCTGCGGGTGGTGCTGCGCCTCTTCGACGGCGATTTCGCCGAGCGGATCCAGCAGGCGTTCGGCATCGGCATCTCCCGCAGCGTGTCGTACCTGGCCGCTCCGGCGTTCGCGGCCGCCATGCTGGACCGCGCGGTGATCGCCACCATCCCGGTCGACCGGCACGCGCTGCTGGTCACCGAGGTGCCGGTGGTGGCCGGCTCCCCGCTCGACGGCCGGCCGCTCGCCGCGGTGGCCCGCCCCGGCGAGGTGCGCCTGCTGGCGTACACCCGGGCCGGGCAGAAGACGGACTGGTCGACCGACCCGCGGATGGTGATCCACGCCGGGGACCGGCTGACCGTGGTGGCCCGGCGGGCCGGGCTGACCGCCCTGCTCCGGGAGACCACGCCGGCGCCGCCGCCCGCCCCGGCCGGCGCGCCGGTTCCTCGCCAGGCGGACGAATGACCCGGTGAGCCGACTTCCACGGTAGTGTGGAGGTTGTGGGCGCGGTCTATGAAGAGCTTCCATTCAGCGAATTCCTCCACCATCCGGCCGCCACGGCCGACCGGCTGGAGAACGTACGCGCCCTGCGGCTGCGCCGCCGGGACGCCGGTGACCTCGCGCTGACCCGCGCCGACCAGTTGGAACGGGACGCCGTCGTCGTCGATTTCACCGCCCGGCTACTGGCCGGCATGGTGCGCACCGAGCCGTTGGCAGCCGTCCGTCGGGTGCTCGGCGAGGCGCTGCCCTGGGTGGCCTTCCTGCCCGACGAGGACGTCGACCAGTTGCTCGGCGAGCTGACCACGGTCGCTCAGGGCGCGGCCTCGCTGGAGAACCTGTCGCCCGTCGCGGTCCTGCTCACCCAGTGGCGGCACACCGCCGAGATCCACGCCGATCCCACTCTGCTGGAGCTGGTCGGCCGGGAGCCCAGCGGAGACTTCGGCCCGGTGCCCGCGCCGGACGCCCAGCGGTGAGCCCCAAGCGGGGCGACCGGGCGGCACCGCCCGCCGTCGCCGGCGAGTACGAGCTGCGCTTCGCCGAGTCGGCGGCCGCCGACGGCTGGGAGCAGCTCGCCCGGCAGGTGCCGACGAACCTGCGCCGGGCGTACGACGCGCTGCGGGCGGACCCACGGTCGAAGGCCAACCCCGAACGGCATCACCGGCTCAAGGGTTCGCTGGCCACCGTCCAGTGGAAGGGCCAGGCCCTCGAACGCTGGCAGTACGAGGTGGCCGGCGGC
Source organism: Micromonospora sp. NPDC023966 (assembly GCF_040639095.1). NCBI lineage: Bacteria > Bacillati > Actinomycetota > Actinomycetes > Micromonosporales > Micromonosporaceae > Micromonospora > Micromonospora sp. NPDC023966. Next base: position 223,574 of record NZ_JBEZZJ010000004.1, read on the forward strand.
GGCCGGATCTGGTACCTCATAGACGACGACCGGCGCACGGTGTGGCTGACCTATGCCGGTGCCGGCCACCCACGGGCGACCGAGTGACCCGGGTCAGGCAGCGCGGGCGGTGTGGCGGAGCGCGTACCAGCCGGCGCCGAGGGCGAGCACGCCGAAGCCGCTGAGCACGCTGGCCGGCGGCAGGTTGACCGCGAGCAGCAGGCAGCCGACCAGCCCCAGCGCGGCGAGCAGCTGCACCGGCAGCTTCCGGGCCGGGTCCCGGCCCAGGGTGAGCGCCGAGGCGTTGGCGATCGCGTAGTAGACCAGCACCGTGCAGCTGGAGAAGCCGATCGCGCCGCGGACGTCGGCCAGGGACACCACGACGATCACCACGGCGGCCACGGCCAGCTCGGCGCGGTGCGGCACCCGGTAGCGCGGGTGCACGGCGGCCAGCGCGCCCGGCAGGTCCCGGCGGCGGGCCATCGCCAGCGTGGTCCGGCCGACCCCGGCCAGCAGGGAGAGCAGCACCCCGGTCACCGCCACGGTCGCCCCGGCCCGGACCAGCCAGGCCAGGCCGGGCAGCCCGGCCGCGGTCACCACCGTGGCCAGCGGCGCGGTCGAGGCGGCCAACCGCTGCTCGCCCAGCACCCCGACCGCGACCACGGCCAGCCCGAGGTAGATCGCCAGCACCACGCCGAGCGCCAGCGGAACCGCCCGCGGGATGGTGCGTTCCGGGTCGCGCACCTCCTCGCCGAGGGTGGCGATCCGGGCGTAACCGGCGAAGGCGAAGAAGAGCAGGCCGGCGGCGGTCAGCACGCCCCGGATCCCGGTGTCGGCGAAGCCGGCCAGCCGGTCGGGCGCGACGTGCGGCACGCCGGTCACCGCCACCGCGGCGAGCACGGTGAGCACCACGACGACCAGCACCCGGGTGGCGGCGGCGGTCTTCCCGACCCCGCGCAGGTTCACGGCGGTCACCGCCACCACCGCGAGGACCGCGACGAGCCGCGCCCGCCCCGGCCAGAGGTAGGCCCCGACGGTCAGCGCCATGGCGGCGCAGCTCGCCGTCTTGCCGATCACAAAGCCCCAGCCGGCCACGAATCCGGCGAACGGGTGCAGCCGTTCCCGGCCGTAGACGTAGGTGCCGCCGGACTCCGGGTAGCGGGCCGCGAGCCGGGCCGAGCTCGTCGCGTTGCAGAAGGCGATGAAGCCGGCGAGGGCCAGCGCGACCAGCAGGCCGGCGCCGCCGGCCGCCGCCGTGGCGGGGGCGAAGACCACGAAGACGCCCGCGCCGAGCATCGACCCCAGCCCGATGACGACCGCGTCGGGTACGCCCAGCCGGCGCGCGAGTTGTGCCACCAGCGCAGGCTAGGCGACGGAGGTGAACGGCCGGTCCCGATTGCCCAGCGGGCGGGGCAACGGCAGGTCGTCCCAGGGCACCCGGTGCAGCAGCCGGTCCAGCAGCAGGCCGAGCAGCAGCCCGGCGACCGAGTCGGTCAGCCAGTGCCAGCCCAGGTACGTGGTGGTGCTCAGCACGATCAGCGGCGGCAGGACCCGGACCACGGTGACCAGCCGGGCCGGGACGGTCCGGCCGACAATGCGCAGCAGCGCCGGCAGCAGCAGGGCGAGCACGCCGTACCAGACGATCGCGTTGGCCACGTGCCCCGACGGGTACGACATTCCGTACACGCCGTCAGTGTGGAAGATCCGGACCGTGTCCGCCTCCGGCAGGTAGGGCGGCTTGATGCTGGCGCTCGGCGCCGCCCGGTCGGTCGAGAGCTTCAGCGGGCCGATGGTCAGGTTGGTGAGCAGGAAGGCGACGACCGGCGGCAGGATGGGGCGCACCGAGCGGAGCCGCAGCCCCACCACCAGGCCCACCCCGGCGGCCAGCAGGGTCAGCGGGGTGCCCTGCCCCAGGAAGTTGAGCAATCGGGCCACCCAGTACGCGGCGGCCGGCCGGTGCGAGTCCGCCCAGTCGGCGACGGCCCGGTCCAGGCCGAGGAGGTGGCCGCTGGCCAGCGCCACGGTCAGCCCGACCAGCGCGGCGAGCAGCAGCCCGTCGAACCACCAGCCGGCCGGCCGGACGGGCCGGAGCCGCGGCATCCGGCGTACCCCTGTGGTCTCCCGCACGCGACCACGCTACCGGCCGCCCGCGGCGCCGGACCGGCGCGGGCGGCGGCGGCTGTGGGCCCAACCACGAAGGGAAGCGCTCCGCGGGGGTGAGCGGTCACACTGGTCCCCGTGCGGATCACCTCGGCCCTCGTCGACCCGGCGCTGCTCGACCTTCCCTGGTCGACCCCGCTGGAGGAGTGGCCTGCCGAACACCTGGTCGCGCTGCCCCAGGGCATCTCGCGGCACATCGTGCGCTTCGTCCGGCTCGGTGGCTACGTCTACGCGGTCAAGGAGACCGGCGAGCGGGTCGCCGAGCGGGAGTACGACCTGCTCCGGGCGCTGGAGCGGATCGACTTCCCGTCGGTCGAGGCGATCGCGATCGTGGCCGACCGGCAGACCGACGAGGGCGAGCCGCTCGACCCGGTGCTGATCACCCGGCACCTCCAGTTCTCGCTGCCCTACCGGGCGCTGTTCTCCCGGACGCTGCGCCCGGAGACCATGAACCGGCTGCTCGACGCGCTGGCGGTGCTGCTGGTCCGGATGCACCTGACCGGCTTCTTCTGGGGCGACTGCTCGCTGTCCAACACCCTGTTCCGGCGGGACGCCGGCGCCTTCGCCGCCTACCTGGTCGACGCCGAGACCGGCGCGCTGCACCCCACCCTCTCCAACGGCCAGCGGGGTGAGGACCTGGAGATCGCCCGGGTCAACATCTTCGGCGAGGCGCTGGACCTCCAGGCCGCGGGCCTGCTCCACGAGTCGATCGACCCCGAGGTGGTCTGCGAGCAGGTCGTGCAGCGCTACGAGCGGCTCTGGCACGAGATCACCTACGAGCAGCAGATCGAGCGGGCGGCCCGGCACGACATCGAGGGCCGCATCCGCCGCCTCAACGAGCTGGGCTTCGACGTCGCCGAGGTGGCCATGTCGACCGTCGACAACGGGCGGTACCTGGTGCGGCCCAAGGTGGTCGACGCCGGCTACCACACCCGGCGGCTGCTCCGGCTCACCGGCCTGGACGCCGAGGAGAACCAGGCCCGCAAGCTCCTCAACGACCTGGACGCGTACCGGGTGGAGAGCGACCTGACCGACGAGCAGCAGGCGGCGCACCGCTGGCTGACCGAGGTGTTCGAGCCGGTGGTCCGGGCGGTGCCGGCGCACCTGCGCCGCAAGCTGGAGCCGCAGGAGCTGTTCGCCCAGATCATCGAGCACAAGTGGCTGCTCTCCGAGCGGGCCGGCCGGGACGTCGGGATGCGTCAGGCGGTGCAGTCGTACCTGGCCGACGTGCTGGTGCACCGCCCGGACGAGCAGGCGGTGCTCGGCGTCGAGGTGCCCACCGCCGGTTGAGCCCGGGCCGCGCCGCGACCCGGTGAGCGTCACTCCACCCAGGCGCCGGCGCGCATCACCCGGACCACGTTGAGGTCGTCGTCCAGGACCACCAGGTCGGCCCGCAGGCCGGTCTGCAACGCGCCCACCCGGTCGCCGAGGCCGATGGCCCGGGCCGGGGTGGTGGCGACCATCCGGCAGGCGTCCGGGAGGGCGATCCCCGCGGCGACGGCGTGCCGCAGCGCGGCGTCCATGGTGAGCGTGCTGCCGGCGATCGCGCCGTCCCGGCTGAGCCGGGCCACCCCGTCGGCCACCGTGACGGCCTGGCCGCCCAGCTCGTACTCCCCGTCGGGCATGCCCGCGGCGGCCATCGCGTCGGTGATCAGGGCGGCCCGCTCCGGGCCGGCCACCGAGGTGGCGAAGCCGAGCATGCCGTCGTGCAGGTGCACCCCGTCGGCGACCAGCTCGCAGACCACGTTCGGGGCGTCCAGCAGGGCGACCACCGGCCCCGGCTCGCGGTGGTGCACCGGGCGCATGCCGTTGAACAGGTGGGTGCCGACGCTCGCGCCGGCCGCCACGGCGGCCCGGGTCTGCTCCCAGGTGGCGTCCGTGTGCCCGACCGCCGCCACCACGCGCTGCCCGACGAGCAGCTTGATCGCCTCCAGCGCGCCGTCCCGCTCGGGCGCCAGGGTGACCATCCGGACCGCGCCGCCGCCCAGCTCGATCAGCTCGGTCAGTTCTTCCATCGACGGGTCGCGGAGGAACTCCGGGTTCTGCGCGCCGCAGCGGTCCGCCGAGAGGTAGGGCCCCTCGAAGTGGATGCCGGCCAGCACCCCGGACTCGACCAGCGGCCGGAAGGCGGCGGTGGCCTCGCGCATCAGCGCGAGCGGGGAGCTGACCAGGCTGGCCAGCAGGGTGGTGGTGCCGTGCCCGAGGTGGAAGTCGGCCGCCTGCCGGGCCGACTCCGCGTCACCGGTGGTGAAGGTGTGCCCGCCCCCGCCGTGGGTGTGCATGTCCACGAAGCCCGGCACGATCCAGTGCCCGTCGCGCACCGTCGGGTACTCGGCGACCGCACTGATCCGGTCCTTCGTGATCTCCACGCAACCCTGCCGGATCACGCCGGCCGGGGTCACCACCTTGCCGGTCACGCGCAGGGTCATCGGCTCTCCTTTGCCAGGGTGTCCAGGGCCAGCAGGGCGGCGCCGAGGCAGCCGGCCTCGTCGCCGAGGGCGGCCGCGACCAGGCGCGGCTCCCGGTGGAAGGTCAGGCGCTCGCGCAGCGCGGCGCGCAGCGGGTCGAACAGCCGGGGCCCGGCCTGGGCCAGCCCGCCGCCGATCACGATGGTCGCCACGTCGAAGAGCGCCTGCCCGGTGGCCAGGCCGTCGGCGAGCGCCTCGACCGCCTCCCGCCAGACCCGGCGGGCCAGCGGCTCACCGGCCGCCGCCCGGTCGGCCACCTCGGCGGCGGTGGCCGGGGCGCCGGACAGCTCGGCGTAGCGGCGGCCGATCGCCGAGGCCGAGGCGACCGCCTCCAGGCAGCCGGGGCGGCCGCAGCCGCAGCGCGGGCCGTCGGGGCGTACCAGGATGTGGCCGATCTCCCCGGCGGCGCCGTGCGCGCCGACGGCGGCCGACCCGTCGACCACATGGGCGGCGGCGATGCCGGTGCCGATCGCGACGAAGAGCACGTGGCCGGCGTCCCGCCCGGCGCCGAGCCGCGCCTCGGCCAGGCCGCCCGCCCGCACGTCGTGGCCGAGCGCCGTCGGCAGGCCGAGCCGCGTCCCGGCCAGCTCCCGCAGGGGTACGTCCCGGAAGCCCACGTTCGCCGACCAGACGGCGATCCCGCGGGCCTCGTCGACCACCCCGGGCACGGCGATGCCGCAGGCCACCGGGGTGAGTCCGTCGGCGCGGGCCTTGCCGGCCAGCCCCTCGGCCACGTCGAGGATCGTGTCGACCACCGCCTCCGGGCCGCGCGCCGCATCGGTGGCGTGCCGTTCGGCGTGCACGGTGGCGCCGTCCGGCCGGACCAGGGCGCACTTCATCCCGGTGCCGCCCACGTCCAGCGCGACGACGACCTCGTCGCCTGGGGTCACGGTGCCCCCTGTGTTCGCGACTGCGGTGCTCGCAACCCCGGCTCACTCCTCGCGATCACGCCAGCACCACGGACCGGGTCAGGTGCCGGGGCGCGTCGGGGTCGAGACCCCGGCTGGTGGCCAGCGCAACGGCGAAGCGCTGGGCGAGGATCAGGTCGGCCATCGGGTCGACCGGGTTGCGGCCGGCGGCCCAGCTGGTCAGGACGGTGTGGCAGCCGTGCGTGCGGCTGTGCACGAAGGCGGCGCCGGTGGCGGCCACGTCCTCCGGCAGCCCCTCCGGGATCCCGCCGAACGCCCAGACCAGCCGCCCCGGGGCGGCGATCGAGATGGGGCCGTGCCGGTAGTCCATGGCCGGGTACGCCTCGGCCCAGAAGGTGGCCGCCTCGCGGCACTTCAGCGCGGCCTCCTGGGCCAGCCCGACGGTCCAGCCGCGGCCGAGGAAGGTGACCTGCTCGATGGTGGCGGGGTCGATCGGCAGCGGGGCCCGGACGGCCACCTCGGCGTCGGCGGCCAGCCGGCCCAGGTCCTCGCCGAGGTGGGCGCGGAGCAGCGCGAGCGCGGTGGTGGCGAAGCGGGTCTGCACCACCGAGCGCTCGTCGGCGAAGGGCAGGTTCACCGCCGCGTCGGCCAGCTCGACGGCCGGCGAGGCCGGGTCGCCGACCAGGACCGTCGTGGGGATCTGCCCGCGCAGTGCGGTGAGCAGGTCCAGCACCTCGGTGGTGGTGCCGGAGCGGGTGATCGCGATGAGCCGGTCGTAGCGGCGGCCGGTGGGGAACTCGCTGGCCTGGAAGGCGTCGGTCTCGCCCTGGCCGGCGCGCTCGCGCAGCCCGGCGTACGCGGCGGCCATGAACCACGACGTGCCGCAGCCGACGACGGCGACCCGCTCGCCGGGGCTCGGCAGGCGGTCGGCGACGGTCGGGGCGAGCCGCGCCGCCTCCCGCCAGCAGTCGGGCTGGCTCGCGATCTCCGCGTGCACGTACGCCATGACAACTCCTCGCCAGGGGAGACCTTGCGCAATACGGCGCGATATGGCCGCCTTTCGCGCGCCATTCTGCGCGATTCGGGGCGGCCGTGGCAACCGGCTCCCAGATCGCGCAGGACAGGGTTTTGCGCCTCGGTAGTTTCGCGCACTACTGTGCACGCAATCAATCACCGTTCGTGCAGAGTCAGTGGAGGCCCCGCGGTGGACCGCTACGCCCGATGGAACGCGCTCCTCGAGATGCTGACGGACAGCGGCCGGGTCAGCGTCGAGGATGCGGCCGAGCGCCTGGACGTCTCCCAGGCCACCATCCGGCGTGACTTCGACCAGCTCGCCCAGCAGCAGATGATCACGCGGACCCGGGGCGGCGCGGTCGCCAACGGCGTCTCCTACGACCTGCCGCTGCGCTACAAGACGGCCAAGCACTCGGCCGAGAAGCAGCGGATCGGCGCTGCCGCCGCCGCGCTGGTCTCCCCGGGCACCGTGGTCGGCCTGAACGGCGGCACCACCAGCACCGAGGTGGCCCGGGCGCTCGCCGTCCGCCCCGATCTGAACACCAGCGCCGAGGGCGCCCAGCTCACCGTGGTCACCAACGCCCTGAACATCGCCAACGAGCTGCTGGTGCGCTCGCGGATGAAGGTGGTGGTGGCCGGCGGCGTGGTCCGGCCCAAGTCGTTCGAGCTGGTCGGCCCGCTGGGCGGGGCGCTGCTGCGCGAGGTGACGCTGGACGTGGCGCTGCTCGGCGTGGACGCCATCGACCCGCAGCTCGGCGCCGCCGCCCACCACGAGGGCGAGGCGGCCATGAACAGCCTCATGGTGGCCCGGGCCAAGCGGGTGGTGGTCATCGCCGACTCGTCCAAGCTGGGCGGACACGCCTTCGCCCGGATCTGCCCGGTGGACCGGGTGGAGACGCTGGTGACCGATTCCGGGGCGTCCCCCGCCGTGGTGCAGGCGTTCCGCGACGCCGGCGTGCACGTCGTCTGCGCCTGACCCGGCTCGCCGGCGCGCCTGACTCCGAATCCGGGAAAACCCCGATGCATACCGGGTATTGTCTCCGGCTGCATACCGCGTATGGTGTCGAGCTGTCACCTACTTATCGGGGGAGGTCAGCTTGTCGGCTGTCCTGGAGATCGAGGGTCTCCGCAAGACGTACCGGAGCCGGAAACGCGGGGTCCGCCACGCGCTCGACGGCTTCGACATGCGGGTCGAGGCCGGCCAGGTGCACGGCTTCCTCGGCCCGAACGGCTCGGGCAAGACCACCACGCTGCGGACGCTGCTCGGGCTCATCCGGCCCAACGGCGGCCGGATGGCCATCCTCGGCCAGGAGCTGCCGCAGGCGCTTCCCGCGGTCGCCGGGCAGGTCGGGGCCATCGTGGAGAGCCCGCAGTTCTTCCCGCACTTCTCCGCCCGGGACACCCTCGGGCTGCTGGCCCAGACCGGTGAGCTGCCGCGGCAGCGGGTCGACGAGGTGCTGGAGCTGGTCGGGCTGCGCGACCGAGCCGGGGAGCGGGTGAAGACCTACTCGCTCGGCATGAAGCAACGGCTCGCGGTCGCCTCCGCGCTGCTGAAGAACCCGAAGCTGCTGATCCTGGACGAGCCGGCCAACGGTCTCGACCCGGGCGGCATCCGGGAGATGCGCACCCTGACGCGGGACCTGGCCGCCGCCGGAATGACCGTCGTGCTCTCCAGCCACATCCTCGGCGAGATCCAGCTCATCTGCGACTCGGTCACCATCATCTCGCTGGGCCGGCGGGTCGCGTACGGCCCGGTCGACGAGGTGCTCGCCGCGCACTCGCAGGGCGCCGTGCGGGTCCGGCTGGAGGCGGTCACCGACCTGCCGCAGGCCGCCGAGGCGCTGACCCGGGCCGGGGTCCGGGTCGCCACCGAGCCCGACCACCTGATGCTCTCGGGCGTCGACAAGCCGGCGGCGGTCAGCCGGGTCCTCGCCGAGCAGGGCCTCTACGTCAGCGAGCTGACCCCGGTCGCGGTCGACCTGGAGAGCGTCTTCCTCGAACTGACCGCCACCGCGCCGGTTCCCGGCCAGCACCGGCAGGTCGACCAGTCCATGAAGGTCGGTGAGCCGGGCAGCGGCGCCACCGGAGGAGGTTGGGGCGCATGAGCCTGTACGTCACCGAACTGCGCCGCCTCACCAAGCGCCGGGTCACCCGGCTGCTGCTGGTCCTGCTGCTGCTCGGGCTGGCCACGGTGGCCACCGCGTTCAGCTTCTCCAGCCACCAGCTCTCCAAGGAGACGGTCGCGGCCGCGCAGGTCGAGTCCGACGCCCAATACCATCGGGCGCTGGAGGACTGGAAGAGGAGCGTCGCGGACTGCGAAGCCGCCAAGGCTCGCGGCGACCAGAACACCGAGGACCGGTACGGCCCGAACTGCGGCCGGGACTGGCAGCCGCAGCCGGACATGTTCGACCCGAAGTGGAACCTGCCCTACCAGTTCGACTTCCGGGCCGAGTTCCCCATGTTCATCGCGGTCTTCGCCGGGGCGGTGGCGCTCTTCGCGTTCATCGTCGGCGCCTCCTACGTGGGCGCCGAGTGGAGCACCGGCGGGATGATGAACCTGCTGCTCTGGCGGCCCAAACGGCTCGCCGTGCTGGGCACCAAGCTGGCCGCGCTGCTCACCACCGTGCTCGGGGTGAGCGTGCTGCTCGGCGCCTTCTGGACCCTCGCCTTCTGGCTCATCGGCCGCTACCGGGGGACCACCGCCGAGGTGACCGCCGGGGTGTGGCGTTCCATCGGCCTGGACGGGTTGCGGGCGGTCGGGCTCATCCTGCTCGTCGGCGCGGTGGCCTTCGCGCTCGCCTCGCTCGGGCGGCACACGGCGATGGCGCTCGGCGCGGCCGTGGCGGTCTTCGCGATCAGCGAGATCGGCATCCGGATCGCGGTGAACGTGCTCTCCGTCCCGTTCGGCGACCGGTACGTCCTCTCCACCTACGCCCAGTCGTGGTTCATGAAGCAGGTGGAGCTCTTCGACTACGACACCTGCCAGTTCGCCAAGGGCGCGTGCGAACCGGCCAAGCTGGTGGTCACCTGGCAGCAGTCCGCGCTGGTGCTCGGGGTGGGCGCCGCCGCGGTGCTGATCGGCGCGTTCTGGTCGATGCGTCGGCGGGACATCGCCTGACCGGCGCGCACCTCGCGTCCGATGCGGGCCGGGCGGACCCTGGTTAGGCTGGGGTCCCCCCGGCCGGCGCCGTCACGCCGGTCCCCGTCCTCCGGAGGAGCGCCATGCCCGCCGACGCCACGGAGCGGGCCGCCATCGACCGGCCCGAGTCGTCCGGGACCGCCGAGGTCGCTCGCCGGGAGGCCGGCGTCACGGTCCCGCCGCCCCGCTCCGCCCCCGCGGTCGAGGCCGCGCCCCCGGACGACGACGCGGCGGTGGCCGCTCCGCCGGCGGAACCCGCCGAGGAGACCGACGGGCTGACCGAGCGGGAGCGGCGGATCCTCACCTTCGAGCAGCAGTGGTGGAAGCACGCGGGCGCCAAGGAACAGGCCATCCGGGACACCTTCGGGCTTTCCGCGACCCGCTACTACCAACTGCTCAACGCGCTGCTCGACCAGCCCGCCGCGCTCGCCGCCGAGCCGGTGCTGGTCGGCCGGCTGCGCCGGCTGCGCTCGTCCCGGGCCCGGAACCGGCGCCGCTGACCGGCCGCGCCTCCCGCGAGTCCGCCCGCCCCGGCATGGGCTCCGGCGCTCCGGGTAGGCGGCGGACGGCGACGGAGGGGAGCAGACGGATGGGGGCACCAGATCGCCGGTACCCGATCGGCAGCCGGCCGGCCCGGCCGGTGGGGACGGCGCCGATGATGCGGGTCCGTTCCGCCTCCGATCCGGCCCCCGGGCGGCTGGAGAACGAGGACGTGGTCTTCCGGTTCGGCCCGCTGGTCGGCGTCCTCGACGGGGCGACCGTGCCGGAGGGCTTCGACACCGGCTGCGTGCACGGGCCGGCCTGGTACGTCCGGCACCTGGCCGCCCGGATCGGCCTGGCCGTCGCGGCCCGCCCGGCGGCGACGCTGATGAGCAGCCTGGCGGCGGCGATCCTGGCGGTGCGGGCGGACCACGGTGGCGAGTGCGACCTGGACCACCCGGGCACCCCGTCCTCCACGGTCTGCCTCCTGCGCGAGGGCGGCGATCAGGTCGACTACCTGGTGCTCTGCGACAGCCCGCTGGTGCTCGACACGGGGGACCGGGTCGACGTGGTCTCCGACGACCGGCTGGACACGGCGCTCGCGGACCTGCGCCGGACCGCCGCCGCGCTGCCGGACGGTGACGTCGACCCGGCGACCCGGTTCAGCCGGGCGGTGACGGTGCAGCGGACCCGGATGAACCGGACCCACGGCTACTGGGCGGCCGCCACCGACCCGGACGCGGCGTATCACGCGGTGACCGGGACGCTGCCGCTGCGCGGTGCGGGGGCGCTGCGGCGGGCCGCGCTGCTCAGCGACGGCGCCTCCTGCGCGGTCGACCAGTTCGGCCTCCTCGACTGGACCGGCCTGCTCGACGTGACGGCGGCCGAGGGCCCGGCGGGGCTGATCGACCGGGTCCGGGCGGCCGAGCGGGACCACCCGGACCGGTTGCGTCGGCGCAAGCGCACGGATGACGCCTCGGTGGTGCTCTGCGAGTTCGGTCCGGCGGAGTGAGCACCCTCACCGCCAGAACGGACCGGTCGGCTGACAACGGAGCGTGAGGCGGAACTCCCCGGGGGTACGACCGGTCGACCCCCTCCGCCGGACCGGCAGTCCGAGCCCAAAGGGGTGGACTTGGGCCGGTACGACCGGCAGACTGCGGCTCGTGACGGGTGCGGTACGACTGGAGCCGGTGGACGAGCGGAACCTGGAGCCGTTGCTCTCCGTAGCGGCTGCCGAGGCGGAGCCGGAGGACGTCATGCCCCCGGTGGAGGCCCCGGCCGGTTGGTCGCTGGCCCGCCGGGAGGCCTTCCGTGAGTTCCACCGGGCGAGCTTCGGCGGGCTGGACGGCCCGACCCGCACCCGGATGTACGCGATCGTGGCCGGCGGCGAGGTGGTCGGCATGGTCCGGATGACCCGCTGCGACGAGCCGGGGACGGTGGAGACCGGGATGTGGCTCGGCCGCTCGGCGCGGGGCCAGGGGCTCGGCGCGGCGGCCCTGCGCGAGCTGCTCCACGCCGCCGCGGCGGCCGGCATGCACATGGTCGTGGCTGAGACGACACCGGACAACCACGGCGCTGTCTCGGTTCTTCGTAAATGCGGCGCGGAATTGCGCGAGAAGAATGGAAAGCTGCGCGCGGAAATGTGTCTGGATTCCGCCCTGCCGACGCATTGAGTTCTTTGCTTGCCTCCGGGCTTTTTTTTGGGATTGCCCTGCCCGGCTGGGCTCTTCTGACCGTTTTGCGTGCTCTCTGCCCCCGACGAACCGCCTATCCAATTCGCTGGTGACAGGCGTCTCCGCAATTACATCGGAATGTTTTGCGGGTGGGGGGACGGGTACTGCCCGCCGGGTCCGCTGATACGGGACGCCGGTCGCAGGCCCTATTCCCGCTGATCCCCGGTAGCTGCATTCCCGGGCCTGCTCCACGCAAGAGGTGTCCGCTTCCACCGGGGAGCGAAGGAGAACTGATGAAGAGCGGAGCACGGGTGGCGCTGGCGGTGGGCTTCGGCTACCTCCTCGGGCGCCGGAAGAAGATGCGTACCGCCCTCACCCTGGCTGCGGCGGTGGCGGCCGGGCGGGCCAGCCAGCGACCGGGCGGCCTGAAGCAACTCGGCGCGAACCTGATGAACGTGCACCCCCACCTCGGCAACCTCGGCAAGCTGGGCGCCCCGCTGGCCACCGCAGGCAAGGCCGCGGCGTCCGCCGCCGCGGGCAGCGGCATCGACGCGCTCAGCGGCAAGCTGCGCGGCAGCGCCGACGCGCTGCGCCGGAAGTCCGGCGGCGGCCGGTCCGGCGGTGACCAGTCCGGCGGTGACCGCCCGGACGAGGAGCCCGCCGGCGACGAGCGCTCCGCCCCCGACGAGGAGCAGGAGCTCGACGAGCAGCCCGCGGCGCGGGACGAGCAGGACCGGGGCGACCGCCCGGTCGCCGCGCGACGGCAGCGGGGGCGGTGACCATGCCGACCAGCAACCTCACGGACAAGGCCCGGGACCAGCTCGGCGGCGAGCTGCGCAACCTCGCCTCGGCCATCGGTGAGCGGGCGATGCACGTGGTCACCGAGCGGATCACCGGCGCCACCGGGCGGCTCAGCGAGTACGCCAAGCAGGGCGGCGGACCCGGCCTGGTCGCCGCCGCCACCGGCGCGCAGAAGCTCGCCGAGGGCCACTCCCCGGTCAAGGCCATGTTCCAAGCCGGCCTGGCCGGCGGTAAGGAGAAGTTGATGTCGGCGTTCGGCGGTGGCAAGGGTGGCAAGGGCGGCGGCAAGAAGCTCAAGGTCACCAACATCGTCGAGACGATCGAGGTCGGCGTGCCGGTCCGGGTCGCGTACAACCAGTGGACCCAGTTCGGCGACTTCCCGAGCTTCATGAAGAAGGTCGAGCAGGCGGACTGCGACTCGGACGAGAAGATGACCTGGAAGGCGCAGGTCTTCTGGTCGCACCGGACCTGGGAGTCGACCATCGTCCGGCAGATCCCGGACCGGCTCATCCACTGGCGGTCCAAGGGCGAGAAGGGCTCCGTCGACGGCACGGTCAGCTTCCACGAGGTCGGCCCCGAGCTGACGAAGATCCTGGTCGTGCTGGAGTACCACCCGCAGGGCCTCTTCGAGCACACCGGCAACCTGTGGCGCGCCCAGGGCCGCCGCGTCCGGCTGGAGCTGAAGCACTTCGTCCGGCACGTGATGACCCAGACCGTGCTCGATCCCGACTCGGTCGAGGGCTGGCGCGGCGAGATCGAGGACTCCCAGGTGGTCAAGGACCACGAGGCCGCGCTCCGCGAGGAGCAGGAGGCCCACGAGGAGGAGTCCCGCGCACAGCGGCGGGGCCGCCCCGAGGAGCCCGAGGAGGAGCCGGAGGAGGAACCCGAGGAGGAGCCGGAGGAGGAGCGCCGGCCCGCCGGACGCGGTCGCCGCCGGCCGCCGCCGCCGCGCCGCCGTCCCACCCCCGACGAGGAGGAGTACGCGGACTACGACGAGGGCGACGACTTCGACGACGACGAGTACGCCGAGGAGCCCGAGGAGGAGGCGCGCCCGCGCCGCCGCGAGCCCGAGCGGGCCCGCCGCCCCCAGCCCCGCGAGGAGCGGGAGGCGCGCCCCGAGCGCCCGCGCCCGGTCCGCCGGGCTCCCGAGACACCACGACGGCCGGTGGTGCGCCGCCGGCGGGAGGAGCGTGAGGAATGACCGTCGCCACCACGACAGGTCAACCGGGCAGCGCACTGGAGCGCACCAGCGGCGGCGGCGGGGGCACCCTCGCCGACGTCGTGGAGACCGTGCTGGACAAGGGCGTGGTGATCGACGCCCAGGTGTCCGTCGCCGTGGTCGGCATCCAGCTTCTGGAGATCAACGCCCGGGTGGTGATCGCCAGCGTCGAGACGTACCTGCGGTTCGCCGAGGCGGTCGACCGGCTGAGCATCGTGCCGAAGGACCAGAAGGGCCTGCCGGACCTCGTGGGTGACGCGGCCGGCGCGGCCACCAAGGGCAAGGCGGTCTCCGGGCTCGGCAAGGCGGCTCAGGAGATCAGCGGCGCGGTGGCGGATTCGCTCCGGGACCGCGGCTCCGAGCCGGAGCGGGAGCGGGAGCGGGAGCGGGAGCGGCCGCGCCGGCGGCGGGACGAGGAGCGCTGACATGGCCCAGGAGAACGGACTGTTCATCTACGGCATCGTGCCGTCCGACGTGGAGCCGACCCCCGAGGCGGAGGGGGTCGGCTCCCCGCCCGGCGAGGTGACCGCCGTCCGGCACGGCGAGCTGGCCGCGCTGGTCAGCCAGGTCGGGCTGGAGGAGCCGCTGGGCCGGCCGGCCGACCTGACCGCGTACGAGCGGCTGCTGGACGGGACCGCGGTGGTCGCGCCGGTGCTGCCGGTGCGGTTCGGCACGGTGGTGACCGGCGAGGACGCGGTCGAGGACCTGCTCGCCGCGCACCACGACCGGTTCGCCGCCGCCCTCGACGAGTTCGAGGACCGGCTCCAGTACACCGTGCACGGGCGCTTCGAGGAGCAGGAGTTCATCGCCGGCTTCCTGGCGGAGAACGCCTCCGCCGCGGCTCTCGCCGACGAGGTGCGCGGCCGGCCGGAGGTGGAGAGCCGCGAGCAGCGGATCCGGCTCGGCGAGATGATCAGCCAGGCGGTCGAGCTGCGCCGGGAGGCGGAGAACCGCGACCTGATCGACGCGGTCGGCGGGTACGCGGTGGCGAACGAGGCGCTCCCGCCCAGCCACGAGCTGGACGCGCTGCGCGTCTCCTTCCTGATCGCGGGCGACGACGAGGACGACTTCGTCCGGGCGGTGGAGGACTTCGCCGAGCGGCGGCGGGACCTGATCCGGATGCGGCTCATCGGCCCGCTGGCCCCGTACGACTTCGTCAGCGCGCACCAGCTGGTGGAGTGAGCGGTGGACATCCTGTGGACGCTGCTGACCCTGCCGTACGCGCCGGTTCGCGGGCTCACCGCGCTGGTCAAGGTGGTCGCGCGGGAGGCCGAGTCCCAGCAGCACAACCCGGTCAACATCCGGCGCGAGCTGGAGGAGCTGGACGAGGCGGCGGCGGCCGGCGACATCACGCCGGAGGAGCGGGACCGCGGGCAGCAGCAGGTGCTGGACCGGCTCACCACGCCGGCCGCCGACGCCGGACGTGCCCCGGCGCGGCGCAACGGCGCGCCCCGGCGGCCGGCGTCCGCCCGGCGGGGGACCACCGACCGCCGGGACGAGCCGCGTCGCGGACGAGGGGGACGACGATGACAGCACGGATCCGGGGCGACGGCGACCGGGAGCGGTGGCGCGACCGGGGCGGTCGGGCCGAGGAGCGGTACATCGACGAGAGCGACGAGGAGGCCATCAGCGCGGCCGAGGCGGCCCGGGAGGGGCTGCGCCAGATCGTCGCCCTGACCGGCCGGGATCCGCTCGGGACCACCTCGATCCAGCCCACCGACGACGGCTGGCTGGTCGGCGTGGAGGTGGTCGAGGACCACCGCATTCCGGCGTCGACCGACCTGCTCGGCCTCTACGAGGTCGAGCTGGACATGACCGGCAGCCTGCTCGGCTACCGGCGGACGCGCCGCTACCAGCGCGGCAAGGGAGACTGAGATGACCATTGGGCGGGCGCCGTCGGTCGTGCAGAACTCCGGTCAGGTGCTGCCGGCCGGCCACGAGCCGGCGAACCTCGGCGACATCCTGGAGCGGGTGCTGGACCGGGGCATCGTGATCGCCGGTGACATCCGGGTCAGCCTGCTCGACATCGAGCTGCTGACGTTGAAGCTGCGGCTGGTCATCGCCTCGGTGGACACCGCCCGGCAGATCGGCATCGACTGGTGGGAGCACGACCCGTGGCTCAGCTCCCGGGCCCGCCCGCCGGTCGAGCCCGGTCCCCGCGACCCTGAGGAGGTCGAGGCGTCCCGCCGGCCGCGGGTGGCCGCCCGAGCCGCCCGGGCCGAGCGGGACGCGAGGAAGGGCTGGCATGACCACGACCTCTGACCCCATCCCGGAAACCGGAACCGCGGTCTGGCTGCACGGGGTGGTGACCGGGACGGCCACGCCGGCCGGGCTCCCCGGCATCGCCGGCACGCCGGTCCGGGCCGTGGCCGCCGCCGGCCTGGTCGCCGTGGTCAGCGACGCGCCGCTCAGCGAGTACGGCGAGGCCGCGCTGCGCCGCAACCTGGAGGACCTGGCCTGGCTGGAGCGGGCGGCCCGCTCCCACCACGCCGTGGTGGACGCGCTGTCCCGGTCCGGCGCGGTGGTGCCGGCCCGGCTCGCCACCGTCCACCGCGACGACGACCGGGTGGCCCGGGTGCTGGTCGAGCGGCGCGACGAGCTGGCCGGCACGCTGGCCCGGCTCGCCGGCCGCGCGGAGTGGGGCGTCAAGGGGTACGTGGTGCCCGGCGCGGCCCCACGGGTCGAGGAGCCCGCCGGTGAGGTCGGGGCCGGCGTGGCGTACCTGCGGCGGCGCAAGGCCCAGCTCACCGCCCGGGAGGAGGGGCAGCGGGTCGCCGCCGACGGGGCCGCCGCCGTGCACGCCGCCCTGGCCGGGCACGCGGTCGCCGCCCGCCGGCACGCCCCGCAGGACCGGCGGCTGTCCGGCGCGCCCACCGCCATGGTGCTCAACGGGGCCTACCTGGTCGACACGGACCGGTGGGACGGCTTCGCCGCGCTGGCCCGCGAGCTGGCGGAGGGCCACCCCGAGCTGCGGCTGGAACTGACCGGCCCGTGGCCGCCGTACTCCTTCGTGGCGGAACCGGAGGCGGAGCCGGCATGGGCGTGACCACGCTTGCGCCCAGCAGCGCCGACGACCCGCTGACCTACCGACCGGTGGCCCTGGTCGACCTGCTCGACCGGGTGCTCGCCACCGGCGTGGTGATCAGCGGGGACATCACCCTGGCCATCGCGGACATCGACCTGGTCCGCATCTCCCTGCGTGCGCTGATCGCCTCGGTCGGCGCGCTCGCTCCGCCCGAGCCGGAGGCCGCCCCGTGACCGGGCGGGACGAGGCGGCCGAGCTGGCCGCGGCGCTGGGCGAGCCGGGGTGGACGGCGCCCCGGGTCCGGCCGCTGGACCGCCGGCTCGCCGTGGACCAGGACTCGGTCGAGCGGGGGCTGGCAAGCCTGGTGCTGACCGTGATCGAGCTGCTCCGGCAACTGATGGAACGACAGGCGCTGCGCCGGGTCGACCTGGGCGACCTGACCGACGAGCAGGTCGAGCGGATCGGCGCCACGCTGATGGCGCTGGAGGAGCAGATGACCCAGCTCCGTGAGTACTTCGGCCTGGCCCCAGAGGACCTCAACCTCGATCTCGGCCCGCTCGGCCCGCTGCTGCCCACCGACTGAGTCGGCCCCGGCTCAACGGGTGGCCGCGTACGCCGCGAGCCGGGCGAGCTGGACCGGGTCGAGGGACGGGCGGACGCGGGTGCGGGCCGCCTCGACGTGCGCCGCGGTGACCGTGCTGGCCGCCAGCGACTCACGCATCGCGGCGAGGGCCGCCTCGCGGATCAGGGCGGCGCAGTCGGCCGCGGAGAACCCGTCCAGCTCCGCGCCGAGCGCGGTGAGGTCCACGTCGGGCGCGAGCGGGACGTTCCGGGCGGCCGCCCGGAGGATCTCCCCGCGGGCCGGCCCGTCCGGCGGCGGCACGTACACCAGGCGTTCCAGCCGGCCGGGGCGGAGCAGTGCCGGGTCGACCAGCTCCGGCCGGTTGGTCGCGCCGACCACCACCACGTTGCGCAGCGCCTCCACCCCGTCCAGCTCGGTGAGCAGCGCGGCGACCACCCGGTCGGTGGTACCGCCGTCGGTGGCCTGGCCGCGGACCGGCGCGAGGGCGTCCACCTCGTCGAGGAAGACCAGGGTGGGTGCCGCCTCGCGGGCCCGGCGGAACAGCTCGCGGACCGCGCGTTCGCTCTCCCCGACCCACTTGGAGAGCAGCTCCGCGCCCTTCACCGACAGCACGTTGGCCCGGCCCGAGCCGGCCAGGGCGGTGACCAGGTAGGTCTTGCCGCAGCCGGGCGGCCCGTAGAGCAACACCCCGCGCGGCGGCGTCACGCCCAGCCGGGCGAAGGTGTCCGGGTAGGTCAGCGGCCAGAGCACCGACTCGGTCAACGTCTGCTTGACCTCGTGCAGGCCGCCGACGTCGTCCAGGGTCACCGACGCCAGTTCCAGGGTGGACGCGGCCATCGTGGTGGGCCGGACCACCTCCAGGGCGGCGGTGAAGTCGGCCATCGCCACGGTCGGCGTCTCCGCCGCCTTCTGCCGCAGCGCCGCCCGCACCCCGGCCTCCCGGACCAGCGCGGCCAGGTCGGCGGCCACGAACCCCGGCGTACGGGCGGCCACCTCGTCCAGCCGGACGTCGTCGGCCAGCGGCACCTGCCGGGTGAGCACGGTCAGCTGTTCCCGGCGCAGCGCCGGGTCGGGCAGCGGCACGGTGATCCGCAGCGAGAGCAGGTCCGGGGCGCGCAGCGCCGGGTCCACCGCCTCGGGGCGCCCGGTGGTGCAGACCACCGCCGCGCCGGCCCGGACCGTCTCGCCGACCACCTGCCGGAACACGGTGGCCAGCGGGCCGGGCTCGTCGGCCGGGGCGATCGCCTCCACGTCGGTGACCAGCAGCACGGCCGGGCCGTTGGCGAGGACCGCCGAGGCGGCCTCGCGCAGCCGGCGGGCCGCCGCGTCGTTGCTCAGCGCGGCCAGCTCCGGCGCCCAGAGCGGGCGGACCCGGGCGCGGACCCGGGCGGCGACCGCGCGGACCAGCGCCGACTTGCCGGAGCCGGCCGGGCCGCCGATGAGCACGCCGAGCGAGACCGTGGTGCCGAGCCGGCCCAGCACCTCCGCGTGGTGGAACCCCAGGTCGAGAAGTTCGGTCAGCTCCTCGGCCTGGGCCCGCAGCCCGGGCAGCTCGTCCACGTCCGGGGCGTCCTCGGGGCCGAGCAGGCCGTCGGCCGGCGAGGCGACCCCGGCCGGTGCGGCCGGGGTCGCCTCGCCGGCCGGGCCCGAGCCGCGGGTGGCCGCGCCGTGCTCCCAGCCGACCACGGTGTCCATGGTGACCAGCGCGCCGGTCGCCGGCTCGGCCGCCACCACGGTGAGCAGGGTGCTGGTCCAGGCGTACCCGACGGTGCTGGCGAGGCTGCGCCGGGCGGCCTCGACCAGGCCGCGGAGCGCGGCGTCGGGGAGCACGTCCTGGGGCAGCAGCGAGACGTCGTCCCCCGCGGTGACCACCTTGCCGAGCAGCGCGAGCCGGAGCATCTCCGGAGACACCGCGGCGACGACGCCGACCGGGCCGGCCAGGGTGACCCGGCGGGCCGGGGCGGCCGGCAGCGGGCTCACCGTGACCTGCCCGCCGTCGCGCAGGCCCAGGTTGCCCAGCAGCAAGTCGTCGGCGTAGAGCAGCGCGCTGCTCGCGGTCGGCTCGGCCGGGGCGGCGATGCCGGCGGTCACCCGGCGGCCGGCCAGCCGCACCGGGTCGCCGGGGCGCAGCGCCAGCGCGGTCAGCACCTCGGGGTGCAGGCGGACGACGCCGCGCCGGGCGTCCAGCGCCGCCGGCCGCAGGCTCGCGGTCAGGGTCAGGTCGGGTTCCGCCACCCGCCCGACAGTAGCCGTCGGCACCACGTCGTGCCCCCGGCCCGGCCGGCCGCGTCAGAGCGGGCCGGTGTCCTCCAGCAGGGAGGGATCGCGCCGGATCATCTCGGCCAGCCGGGCCGCCGGGTCGGTGGCCACCCCGTCCTGCCCGGGGGCCGGCACCGTCTTCACCGACATCGGCCAGGCCGGCGGCGGCGCCGGCGCGGGCGCCGCGCCGACCGTCACCTCGGGGCCGGACCAGGAGACCCGCAACGGGTACGCCCGCCCGCCCAGCTCCACCCGCAGGGTGACGGCCAGTCCGGGGTGCTCGGCCACCACCCGGCGGACCGCCTCGGCCACCTCCTCGACCGGGTCGCGCGGCTCGGGCGGGTCGCCGCCACGCAGCCGGTACGCGCCGTGCCCCGCCCGCCCGTCCACCGGCTCGCCCGGCGGCGCCGGCACGTCGCCCGGCCCGGTCTCCTCGGCCTGCTCGCCGGGGAGTGGCGCCCGGCGGCGCAGCGCCTCCTCGCGCCGCGCGAGCCGGGCCAGGGTCTCGTCCAGATCACCTCTCATCACGTCCACCCCTTCCGTGACCACGGGTCGAACCGACGGGACGGTTCAGGCCCCATTCTCCCGGGTCGCCCGGTCCAGCGCCCGGTCGAGGACGACCAGCAGCGCGTCCCGGACGGAGAGCCGGTCCCGGGCGTCGAACTGCACCAGCGGCACGTGCTCGCCGATCGCCAGCGCCCAGCGGATCGAGGGCAGGTCGAGGGCCAGCCGGCCGTCGAAGGCGTTCACCCCCACCGCGAACGGCAGCCCGGCCCGCTCGAAGAAGTCGATCGCCGGGTAGCAGTCGTCGAGCCGGCCGCTGTCCACCACCACCAGCGCGCCGAGCGCGCCCCGGGCCAGGTCGTCCCACATGAATCCGAAGCGGGCCTGGCCGGGTGTGCCGAAGAGGTAGAGCTTGAGGCTGCGGTCGATGGTGACGCAGCCGAAGTCCATGGCCACCGTGGTGCAGGTCTTCTCGGAGACCGGGCCCGGGTCGTCGACGCCGATCCCGGCGCTGGTCATCTCCGCCTCGGTGGTCAGCGGGGCGATCTCGGAGATCGCGCCCACCGTGGTGGTCTTGCCCACCCCGAAGCCGCCGGCGACGAGGATCTTCACGGGGATCGGGGCACCGGGCGTGGGCACCCGGACGACCGTCGGGGCGGCCGCCTCGGGCGGCCGGTACGGCGGCGGCGGGACCGGTGGCGCGGCCGGCGCGGCCGCCCGCCCGGCCGGCGGGCACGGGGCGGCCGGGGCGGCGTACCGGATGGCGGCGCTGTTCGCGGCCGGCCCGCCCGCGGCGGCGGCCGGCCATTCAGGAGATCGCACGAAGTCCATCAATCACTCGCAGGATGAGGTCGGGGTCGAGGGCGTCGTCGGCGGCGCCGAGGTGCACGTCGAGGTGTCCGGCGGCGCGGAGGTCGCCGACCAGCACCCGGGTCACGCCGAAGTGCATCCGCGTCCGGGCGGAGATCTCCGCGACCGAGATCGGTTCGCCGCAGAGCGCCACGATCGTCGCCAGCTCCGGGGCCAGCCGGGCGATCACCGCCCACGAGCCGCTCTCCGGCCGGACGGTCACCTGGGTCTCCAGGCCGATCGCCGGATCGCCGTCCACCCGGCCGGCGGTCAGCACGAAGGGACGCGGGCCGGCCGGGTCCCCGTCGCCCGCGTCCGGCCCGGGGGAGGGCGCGCGCAGGAACGGGCGGATCCGGGTGCCGGGTTCCGGCGCCGGGTCCTCGCCGGCGGCCTCCGGGGTCATTGCTGGACGGCGTTCTTCAGTTCGGCGATCAATCGCGGGGTCAGCGCGCCGCCGGCCCGGCCGGCGAAGAGCGTCATCTCGTACGCCACGGTGCCCAGGTTGGCCGAGCGGTCGGCGACCACGCCGAGCACCGAGCCGCTGCTGATCGCGCTGATCAGCAGGTAGCCCTCGGCCATGTCGACGATCACCCGGTTCAACCCACCGAGCGCGTACCAGCTCGCGGCGCCCCCGGCGAGGCTGGTCATGCCGGACACGACGGCGGCGAGTCGCTCCGCGTTGGACCGGTCCTTGATGGCGGACATGGCCATCAGCAGCCCGTCCGAGGAGACCGCGATCGCCTCCAGCACCCCGGCGGTGCTGGAGGTGAACGAGTCGAGCAGCCAGTTGAAGGTGCGCGCCTCGGGGCTGAGGCCGCCGGCGGTGGTGGTCCGGTCGGCGTCGTCGTGCAGGAACGGGCTGGTCACCGTGATGGGTCCTCTTCGTAGCGGCGGTCTGGACTGACTTCGCGCAGAGCACGGGCGACGCCCGCCTCGAACTCGGTGATGAGGTCGCGGACCTCGGCCGGGTCCCCTGGGTGGGGGCTGGGCGGCGGGGCCGTCCGCACCGGGGAGACGGCCAGGTTCGCCCCGGGCACCCGCCGGCTGAGCGGGGGCCGGCCGGGCGTGGGCACGGCCGGGGCGGCGTCGTCCTCGGCCCGGCGTACGCCGTCCTGGAACGCCTCGACCAGGAGCCGGACCACGGCCGGGTCGGCGGGCGCGCCGGCCACCGGCCCGGCCACCGGTCCCGCGGGCGGCAGGCTCGCGCCGGGCACCCGCTGCCGGATCAGCGGTGGTAGCCCGGCCGGCGGCGGCGCGAGGACCGGGACGGTCGGTGGGAGGCCGGTCGTCGGCCCGGCGGCCGGGGGAGCGGCCGGTGCCGGGCCGACGACCGGTGTCGGCGGGGCGGGGCTGGCGGGACGGGGGGTGGCCGGTGCCGGGGTGGTGGGCGGCCAGGCGGGCGGCGGCCCGCCGGCGGGGTCGGCGGGCGTTCCGGGACCGGAGTCGGCGCTCGGGATGCCGAAGGCGTTCCAGGACGCCCCGGACTCGATGCTGCGGGTGGCCCGGCTCAGCAGCGCCGCGTCGAAGCCGGTCGGCTCGTCGTCGACCGGGGTCCGGGCGGGCTCGGGCAGCGCCCGCCGCTCGCGGGACGGCACGGCCGCCCGCGCCACGGTTGCGCCGGCGCGCTCCGGACGGCGGACCACCAGCAGGGCGGCCGGGATCTGCAGGTGGGCGGTCACCCCGCCTCCGGCGGTCGGGGCCAGCCGGACCGTCCAGCCGTGCCGGCGGGCCAGCCGGCCCACCACGAAGAGCCCGAGCACCTCGGTCGGGGCCAGGTCGAGCCGCTCCCGGCGGGTGAGCCGGGCGTTCTCCGCGGCGAGGCGCTCCTCGGTCATGCCGATGCCGCGGTCCACCACGGTGAGCCGGGCGCCGCCGTCGGTCTGCTCGCCGGCCACCACCACCCGGGTGTGCGGCGGGGAGAAGGCGGTCGCGTTCTCCATCAGTTCGGCCAGCGCGAGCACCAGGTCGCCGGCCGTCGCGGGCGCCGCCGAGACCCCGGGCGGGACCCGCACATCCACCCGGGTGTAGTCCTCGATCTCGCCGAGCGCGAGCCGGACCAGGTCGGCCAGCGGGACCGGCGCGACGTATCCGTCCGAGCCGGTGGCGCCGGAGAGCACCACCAGGCTGCCGGCGTTGCGGCGCAGCCGGCTGGAGATGTGGTCCAGGCGGTACAGGTGCTCCAGCCGCCCCGGGTCGGTCTCCTGCCGTTCCAGCCGGTCGATCAGTGCGATCTGCCGGCCGACCAGGTTCTGCGTACGCCGGCCGACGTGGCCGAACATCTGCGCCACGTTGCGCCGGCCGGCCACCTGCCGCTCGACCAGCCGGGCGGCGGTGCGCTGCACCCGCTCGAACGCCCGGGCCAGGTCGCCGATCTCGTCCCGGGCCCCGACGTCCACCGGGTCGAGGCGCACCGGCGGGACGGCCTCGGCCTCGTCGTCGACCACCCGGGTCAGCTCGGCCTCGGCGACCCGGGCGACCCGGTCGGCGGAGCGGGTGAGCCGGGTCAGCGGCCGGGCCACGGTCCGGGCCACCGCCATGCTGAGCAGCACCACGCTCAGCAGGATCAGGGCGGCCGCCGACCCCACCACCCAGGCGGCGGCGAGGGCGTCGCCCTGCTCGCTCCGGGTCTCGGCGATGACGTCCGCGACGATCTTCTTCTCCACGAACTGGCCGAGGGTGATCATCGAGCGGACCGAGGGGAAGAGCGCGTCCAGCGGCACCGCCGCGATCGCCGCCACCGGGTCCTGCACGCTGTCGACCAGGAAGGTGGGGCTCGTGCGGGCGGCCACCGCCGCGTCGTCCAGCATGGCCAGCCGGTACTGCTCCGGCGTGATCAGCGCTCGGAAGCGCTGGTTGTCCACCTGGAGGGCGGCCATGCAGGCGATGTAGGAGCCCGCCACCTTCGGGTCGCTCGTCGCCTTGACCAGCACGATCAGCGTGGCGCAGGCGCCCAGCCCCTCGTCGGCGCGGAGCAGCGCGTCCAGCGCCAGCACCTGCCGCCCCGCCGAGGTGCCGACGTCCACCCGGAACGGCAGCCGCAGCGCCTCGATCAGCGCCATGTCGACGGCGCGGAACGCGGTCATGATCTCGTCCGGCGTGGCCTTCCCGGCGAGCACGGCGATACGCAGGTCGGCCAGCGCGCGTACGCCGTCGAGGGCCGCCCGGACCGGCGCCGGCAGCGACTCGGCCCGCAGGTCGGCGACCCGGTCGTCGACCGTGGCGGACTTCTGGATCAGCTCGCTACGGGTCACCCGGCCGAGCAGCGATCCCACCGAGAGCAGCCGTTCCTGCTGTAGATCCTGCACCAGGCTGCCGATCCGGCTGGCCACCCGGACGGTGTCGGCGGTGTCGGCGGCCCGCTGGGCGGCCGACACCCGGTCGAGGACCACCGGCACGGCCAGCCCGACCATGCTGAGCAGCGGGATGATCACCAGCAGGGCGAGCCGGCCCCGGATCCGGAGCCTACCGAGCAGCATCGAACGGCCTCCACCGCTCGGGTTCGCCGACCCGTCCGGCGGCGACCGGCTGGAGTTCGCCCGCCCCGCTGGACGCCGGCGGGCCCGGATGGTGGGCCACCGGCGGCGGGCCGGCCTCGGCGGGCTCGCCGTCGGTCCCGGCGGCGCCGCGCCGGGCCCGCCGCGGCGCGGCGAGCAGCACCCGGGCCAGCACGGTGAGGAGCACGACGGCCACCGCGATGGCGCCCCGGTCCAGCCAGCGGTCCCGGTCGAGCCGGTCCAGCCGCTCCGCCAGCAGCACGTCGAGCTGGTCGAGGATGACCTGCCGGAGCTTGGCCGCGGCCGACTGCGTGCCGCGCCGCGCCGCGCCGAGCTGGACCGGGTCGGGCCCGGCCGCCCCGGCCGGTGCCGAGAACGCGGCGAGCGCCTCGACCGAGCGCTGGTAGGTGTCCAGCGGGGTGAGCACGGTGGGGCCGAGGTCGGTGCTCTCCGAACTGTCCACGGCCGTCCGCAGGTCGTCCACCAGGTCGGTGGCCGGACCGAGCGCGGCGACCCGGAACTCGGCCAGCTCGGCGACGGTCCTCGGGCGGGTCGCGGCGGGCCGCTTCGGGGCGAGGGTGGCCAGGTCGGCGAGGCGGCCCGCGGCGACCAGGGCCGCGGGCAGGTCCGCGCCGATGGCGTCCTGGACGAAGAACGAGTCGGACCGCGGATCGCGGACCAGCCCGGAGGCCTCCCGGACTTTCCGATGCAGGGCCAGCAGCAGGTCGCTGACCTCGCCGTACGCCTGGAAGGCCGCCTCCGGGTCGGCGAGCCCGCGCTCCGGCA
Organism: Micromonospora sp. NPDC023966; assembly: GCF_040639095.1. Taxonomy (NCBI): domain Bacteria; kingdom Bacillati; phylum Actinomycetota; class Actinomycetes; order Micromonosporales; family Micromonosporaceae; genus Micromonospora; species Micromonospora sp. NPDC023966. The sequence continues at coordinate 248,876 of NZ_JBEZZJ010000004.1, forward strand.
GCGCCTCCAGCCTGGCCCGCACCCCGGCCCAGCGTTCCCGGGTGCGGAGCTGGTCGCCGACCGCGCTGTCCACCTGCGCCGCCTGCTCGACGGCGGCGGTGAGCGTCGCCCGGGAGACCGGCCGGCCGGCCACCGCCGCGGTCTGCGCGTCGATCAGCGCGTCGGTGACCGGCCCGAGCGCGCGCAGGTAGCGGACGCCGAGGCGTTCCCGGGCCGCCAGGTCCCGGTCGTCGCCGGCGTGCCGGTCGGTCTGGGCGAAGAGCAGCCCCAGCGGAGCGAGCAGCGCCATCACCAGCAGCAGGGGCAGGGCACGGCCCGGCACGGCGGGCCGTCGACGGACCCGCGGCGCGGGGACGGTCATGGTCTGTCTCCTCCGGCGACGGCGGGGGACGGTCCGGAGCCGGGAGGTCGCCGTACGCAGTCCCATGCACCGGACCGGAAAGTAATCGAGGCGGGCGGGGGTGGGAGCGTGCTCGCCGAGTCAGCTTCGCGTCATTTCCAGTCGCGTCACGTCCGGGTGACCTGGTATCTACGGAGCGTCCGATATGGCCGGAGAGAAGGTGGCATCGGCGGCGATTTGCAAGCGTAGATGTGAATTCACGGGATCCGAATTCATCTCGCTGCGCCGCTCTGGACCTTGCGCGGTCGACCGGACCCGGGCAACGAACGGTGCAACCGGACGGACGTACGGCGGATCTCAGGGAACGCTCAGCCGGCGGCCCGTACCGTGTCCCGCATGAGATCACCGCTGCCCGTCGCGCGGATCCGGCGCGCCCTGGCCAGCCGCCCTCGCCGGGTCGTCGCCGCGGCGGTGGTGGTCGTCCTGGTGGCCGCCGCCCTGGTCTGGGCGGTCCGCCCGCAGCGCCCCGACTTCCGGACCGAGTCGGCCCTGGTGACCGTCCGTTCCGGACCGGCCGGCGACCAGCCGATCGACCTGGACACCACGCTCTTCCTACCCGGCGACGCCTCGGCCCGGCACCGGGTCCCGGCGGTGCTGCTGGCGCACGGCTTCGGCGGCACCAAGGAGTCGGTCCGCTCCGACGCGGAGGACCTGGTCGCCCGGGGGTACGCGGTGCTCACCTGGACCGCCCGCGGGTTCGGCCGCAGCGGCGGCGAGATCCACCTGGACAGCCCGGACCACGAGGTGCGGGACGCCCAGCGCCTGCTCGACCGGCTCGCGGCCCGGCCGGACATCCGCCTCGACGGGGCCGGCGACCCCCGGGTCGGCGTGGTCGGCGGCTCGTACGGCGGCGGCCTGGCCCTGCTGCTGGCCGCGCAGGACCGCCGGGTCGACGCGATCGTCCCGATGATCACCTGGAACGACCTGTCCCGGGCCTTCCTGCCGGAGAGCACCGGCAAGGCCCCCAGCGAGGGCGTGTTCAAGAAGGGCTGGGCCGGCATCTTCTTCGGCGGCGGCGGCAACGCCGGCTCCGGCCCGGCCGGGCTCTCCGGTGCCACTGCGACCCAGCCGGAGGGCGCCCCGGCGTCGGCCGGCGCGCCCAGCCCGCAGCCCGGGGCCGGTCCGGGTACCGGCCCCGGTCACGCCCCGGCCGGCGCCGCCGACCCGTCCTGCGGCCGGTTCGCCGCCGACGTCTGCGCCGCGTACCTCCGGATCGCCACCACCGGGCGGGCCGACGCCCAGGCGGTCGAGTTGCTGCGCCGCTCGTCGCCGGCCGGGGTGCTCGACCGGATCAAGGCACCCACCCTGCTGGTCCAGGGCGAGGCGGACACCCTCTTCCCGCTCACCGAGGCGGACACCAACGCCCGAGGCATCGCCGCCGCCGGCACCCCGGTGCGGGTCGCCTGGTTCACCGGCGGCCACGACGGCGGCACCGGCCCGACCTCCGACTCCGACCGGGTGAAGTTCCTGACCGCGCAGTGGCTCGACCACTACGTCAAGGGCGAGGGAGAGGTACCCGGCGACAGCTTCACCTTCTCCCGGATCGCCGGGTTCGACGCGCTCGACCGGGGGCTGGTGGCCACCGGCTACCGCACCGCCGACTACCCGGGCGTGACCGGGCAGGGCCGCCGCGAGGTGGCGCTGGCCGGGCCGGCCCAGCCGGTCGCCAACCCGCCCAACGGCAACCCGGCGGCGATCTCGTCGGTGCCGTTCGCCGGTGCGCTCGGCTCGCTGCTGGACGGGGTGGCCGGTGACATCCCCGGCCAGCACGCCCGGTTCGAGTCCGCGCCGCTGGCCGACCCGGTCGACGTGGTCGGCGCGCCGACCGTGCGGATCCGGGTCGCCTCCGCGACCGGCGAGGCGGTGCTCTTCGTCAAGCTCTACGACGTCGACCCGCAGGGCGCGGCCACGCTGCCGGACGGCCTGGTCGCGCCGGTCCGGCTGACCGGCCTGCCGCGCACCGTCGAGGCGGCCCGCCCGGTCTCGGTCACCCTGCCGGCGATCGTCCGCCGGGTCGAGGCCGGGCACCGGCTGCGGATCGTGGTGGCCACCTCCGACCAGGCGTACGCCACCCCGGCCGAGCCGACCGTGCACACGGTGGCGCTCGGCGACGGCCCGCTGGTGCTGCCCACGGTCGAGGCCACGCCCATCCCCACCACCGCCACGATCTGGCGCTGGGTGCTGGCCGGCCTGCTCGCCGCGATCGCGCTCGGGCTCGTCGTGGTCGTCCTGGTCGCCCGCCGCCGGCACCGCCGCCAGGACAGCTCGGTCCACCCGGCGTACGCGGGCGTCCCGCTCGCCGTCCGCAACCTGCGCAAGGAGTACGCGGACGGCTTCGTCGCCGTCTCCGACGTGGACTTCGAGGTGCACCCCGGCCAGGTGGTCGGCCTGCTCGGGCCGAACGGCGCCGGCAAGACCACCACGCTGCGGGTGCTCATGGGGCTGACCCAGCCCACCGCCGGCGAGATCTACGTCTTCGGCCACCGGCTGGTGCCCGGCTCGCCGGTGCTCTCCCGGATCGGCGCGCTGGTCGAGGGGCCGGGCTTCCTGCCGCACCTGTCCGGCCTGGAGAATCTGCGGGCCTACTGGCGGGCGACCGGCCGGCCGTGGGCGGACGCGCACTTCGACGAGGCGCTGGAGATCGCCGGGCTGGGCGACTCGGTGCACCGGCGGACGAAGAACTACAGCCACGGCATGCGCCAGCGGCTGGCCATCGCGCAGGCCATGCTGGGCCTGCCGCAACTGCTGGTGCTCGACGAGCCGACGGACGGGCTGGACCCGCCGCAGATCGCCGAGATGCGCCGGGTGCTCCAGCGCTACGCCACCGACGGCCGGGCGGTGCTGGTCTCCAGCCACCTGCTGGCCGAGGTGGAGCAGACCTGCACCCACGCCGTGGTGGTGAACAAGGGGCGGATCGTGGCGTCCGGCCCGGTCGAGGAGATCGTCGGCGAGTCGCCGAGCGTGCTGTTCGAGGTGAGCGACCCGGACGCGGCCCGGACCGTGCTCGACCGGCTGGCCGGCGTACGGGTGCTGCCCGACGGCGACGGCGGCCTGGTGGTGGACACCAACGGCACCGCCCGCAGCGAGGTGGTGGCCGAGCTGGTCCGGGCCGGCATCGGGGTGGACCGGGTGGTGCCCCGGCGGCGCCTGGAGGACGCGTTCCTCGCCCTGGTCGGCGAGAACTCTCGGGGAAGCGGGGACCGGTGATGGCTCAGTCGTCTTCTGTGGGACCGGTCGGGGCGGCAACCGGTTACCGGCCGTCGGCCACCCTGCCGTTCCTGGCGGAGTTCCGGCGGCAGGCGTCGCGGCGGCGTACTCAACTGGCGCTGGGTTTCATGGTGCTGCTCCCGCTGATCATCCTGATCGCGTTCCAGTTCGACTCCGGCGACGACGACCGGAACGGCCGGAACGAGTTCAGCAGCATGGTCGACCTGGCCACCTCGGGCGGGCTGAACTTCACCCTCTTCTCGATCTTCGTGTCGTCGTCCTTCCTGCTGGTCGTCGTGGTGGCCCTGTTCTGCGGGGACACGGTGGCCAGCGAGGCGAGCTGGGGCAGCCTGCGTTACCTGCTGGCGATCCCGGTGCCCCGGGCCCGGCTGCTCACGGTGAAGCTGCTGATCGCGCTCGCGTACTCGGCGCTGGCGCTGGTGCTGCTCGCCGGGACCGCGCTGCTCGCCGGCACCCTGCGGTACGGCTGGTCCCCGCTGCGCAGCCAGGTCTCCGCCGAGCTGGCCCCGGCCGACGGGCTGGTCCGCCTGCTCGGCGTGCTCGGCTACCTGGCGATCGTGCTGCTGGTGGTGGCCGGGTTGGCGTTTCTGCTCTCGGTGACCACGGACGCCGCACTCGGCGCGGTCGGCGGGGCGGTGCTGCTCTGGATCCTGTCCAGCATCCTCGACCAGATCACCGCGCTGGGCGGGCTGCGCGCGTTCCTGCCCACCCACTTCAGCAGCGCCTGGCTGGGCCTGCTCTCCACGCCGGTGCAGACCGACGACGTGGTACGCGGGGCCATCTCGGCGATCGCCTACGCCACGCTGTTCTGGGGCCTGGCCTTCTGGCGGTTCACCCGCAAGGACGTCACGAGCTGAGTCGAGCGACCCCCACGGATGGACGGGCGCCCGTATCATGGGAGCGTTCCCACGTTCTCATCCCGGCAATAAGGAATTTATGAACTTCGATTAAATCGTCGGCCATCCTGGGACCACGTCCACATCCGTCCCTGGAGGTCAACGATGGTTCCGGAACAGCTGAACGGCCCCGTACTCGCCCTGTTCCGCATGGTCACCGGGGTGCTCTTCCTCTGCCACGGAGCGGCGTCGCTCTTCGGCGTCCTCGGTGGCAACACCATGACCGGCAAGGCGGTCCCGTTCGCCGAGTGGCCAGGCTGGTGGGCCGCGCTGATCCAGCTCGTCTGCGGCGCACTGGTGCTCGTCGGCCTGCTCACCCGGCCCGCCGCGCTGCTCGCCTCCGGCTCGATGGCGTACGCGTACTTCGTGGTGCACCAGCCGGAACACCCGCTGCCGCTGCAGAACGGCGGCGAGCTTGCCGCGCTCTTCTCCTGGTCGTTCCTGCTCGTCGCAGTGCTCGGCCCGGGCAACTGGGCGCTGGACGCGCTGCTCTCCCGCCGCCGCGGAATGGCCACCGAGGCCGGCCCCGCCGCGCGCCCCTCGGTCCCGGCCTGACCCCACCCGTCCAGCCACCTTGTGGGAGGCCACCCCCCGGGTCGCTTCCTGCCAAGGTGGGGGCGACCTCAGAGGCGGCTGTCGGGGGTGGGTGACGAGGAGGGTGGGCCGCTCGGTGCGGGTGGCTGCGTCGAGGACGGGCGGTCGTCCCGCTTCCAGGCGCCCACCCCGAGCCGGCCGGTGTTGCCGAGGTCGATCGGCCCGTCCAGCTCCAGGCCCATCGCCCGCAGGCCCATGGCGGCGTCCACCCCGAGCTCGGTGATGCGGATCCCCTCGGGCGAGCAGGCCGGCGCGGGCGGTGCGGTGCCGGCGGCCCCCGCCGGCCGGGCCGATTCGCTCGATGCGCGGTCGGGCGTCGGCGTGGGGGCGCAGGCGGCGAGCAGCACCGCGCCCGCCAGGGGCCCGATCCGTGCCGCCGCCGTCCGCATCCGGCGATCATTCCCGCCGGTGGCCGCCGTGCGCTGTTCGAACACCGGGGTCAGGCGTGGGCGGGCGCGGCGAGGACCGCGTCGAGCAGCCCGGGGTAGAGGCGTTCCAGCTCCTCGCGGCGCAGCCGCACGTAGCGGCTGGTGCCGGCGACCCGGGTCCGGGTCAGGCCGGCCTCTCGCAGCACCTTGAGGTGGTGGCTGCGGGTCGCCTTGGAGACGCCGAACTCGAAGGTGCCGCAGGCGTACTCGCCGCCCTGGGCGAGGGCGCGCACGATCTGCAGCCGGACGTCGTCGGCCAGCGCGGCCAGCACGGCGGTGATCGGCACGTCGCGCAGTTCGGGTTCGTGCAGCTCCATGTGACCAGCGTAACCCATGTTCGACATTCGTCGAACAACCTCCTAGAGTCGGCGTCGTTGGTTCGATGGTACTCGAACATTGGAGCTGCGATGCGTTCCCGTCACGCCGCCTTCCCACTCTTCGCCGTGGTGAGCTGGGGCGTCATGTTCCCCGTGCTGGCCAGCGCGCTCACCCGGGTGGACGCGCTCAACCTGACCACCGCCCGCTACCTGCTCGCCACCGCCGTGCTGCTCGTCCTGCTGCTGGCTCGTGAGGGGTGGGGCGCCCTGCGGGCGCGGCGGCGCGCGACCGAGGTGGTGCTGCTCGGGGTGCTCGGGTTCGCCGGCTTCAACGTGCTGACCAACCTCGCCCTCGGCCACGCCACCCCGCAGCAGATCGCCCTCTTCGCGTCCAGCACCCCGCTGGTCACGCAGCTCGTCCGCTGGGTGCGGGACGGGGTACGCCCCCGGCCGGCGCTGCTCGGCCTCTCCCTGGTCGCCCTGCTCGGCGTCGGGCTGGTGATCACCCGCGGCCGGCTCGACGGGCTGGACCAGTTCGGCGTCGGAGGGCTGCTCATGATCGGCGCGGTGCTCGGCTGGGCCGTCTACACCCATGGCGCGAGCCGCTTCCCCGAGTGGTCGCCGCTGCGCTACACCACGCTGACCTCCGTCGCCGGCCTGCTCGCCATGCTCGCCGCCAGCGCCGTCGCCGACCTCACCGGCCTCCAGCACGCGCCGGCCGCCGCCGACCTCGTCGCGGTCGTCCCGCAACTGGCGTACGCCGTGGTGGTCGCCGCGGTCCTCGCGGTGCTGGCCTGGAACACCGGGATCCGCCGGCTCGGCGTGGCCGACGCGGCGCTGTTCATGAACCTCGTTCCGGTGACCACGTTCGCGGTGCAGATCCTGCGCGGCTACCGGCCCGGCGCGGTGGAAGTGGCTGGCGCGGCGCTGACCATCGCCGCCCTGGTGGCGGCGAACCTGGCGACCCGTACCCGGAAGGCGCCCGCGGCCCCGGCGGCGGTCGCGGTGACCGACCACCCCGCGGTGATCGAGCCGGTCGCGGTCGTCGCGCGCTGACCCGGATGCCGGGCCGGTGGCTCACACCGTGGGAACCCGGCTCGGCACCGCCCCGGCGCCCGCATAGACTCGGCGGTACAACTGAATACCTCATCCAGAGGGGCTGAGGGATACGGCCCGATGACGCCCCGGCAACCACCCGCGTGCTCGACGACGAGCGACCGCGGGCAGGTGCCAATTCCGTCCCCGCCGCACCCGGCGATGCGGGGAAAGATGAGAGGAAACCCTCGACATGACGTCGACGCTTCCCGCCGCCTCCGGCATCGACACCAGCCTCAGCCCGGCCCGCGCCCTGGTCTGTCGCGCCTGTTCCGCGCGCTACCCGCTGGCCGCCCAGCACGCCTGCTACGAGTGCTTCGGCCCGCTGGAGGTCGACTACGACACCGCCGCCCTGGCCGCCGTCACCCGCGAGCAGATCGAGGCCGGCCCGAAGAACCTCTGGCGGTACGCCGCCCTCCTCCCCGCCGGCCAGGACCCGGCCACCCGGGTCACGCTCGACCCGGGGCTGACCCGGCTGGTCGCCGCCCCGCACCTCGCCGCCGAACTGGGCATCACCGCCCCGCTCTGGGTCAAGGACGACAGCGGCAACCCCACCCACTCGTTCAAGGACCGGGTGGTCTCGGTGGCGCTGACCGCGGCCCGGGCGCTCGGCTTCTCCCGCTACGCCTGCGCCTCGACCGGCAACCTGGCCAACTCGGTGGCCGCCCACGCGGCCCGGGCCGGGGTGCCCTCGGTGGTCTTCATCCCCAGCGACCTGGAGCAGGGCAAGGTGGTGACCACCGCCGTCTACGGCGGCGACCTGGTCGCCATCGACGGCTCGTACGACGACGTGAACCGGCTCTGCGGCGAGCTGGTGGAGACCGACGAGTTCGAGGACACCGCGTTCGTCAACGTGAACGTGCGGCCCTACTACGCGGAGGGCTCGAAGACCCTCGGCTACGAGGTCGCCGAGCAGCTCGGCTGGCGGATCCCGGCCCAGGTGGTCATCCCGATGGCCAGCGGTGAGCTGCTCACCAAGATCGACAAGGCGTTCGCCGAGCTGGTCGAGATCGGGCTGGTCGAGGCGCCGGCCGGCGGCTGGAAGGTGTTCGGCGCGCAGTCGGCCGGCTGCAACCCGATCGCCACCGCGCTGCACGCCGACACCGACACCATCGTGCCGGTCAAGCCGACCGGCATCGCCAAGTCGCTGAACATCGGCGACCCGGCCGCCGGCCTCTACGCGCTGGAGGCGGTCCGCCGCACCGGTGGCTGGATGGAGTACGCCGACGACGACGAGATCCGCGCCGGCATCCGGCTGCTCGCCCGGACCACCGGCGTCTTCGCCGAGACGGCCGGCGGCGTCACCGTGGCCGTGCTGCGCAAGCTGGTCGAGTCCGGCCGGCTCGACCCGGCGGCGGAGACCGTCGTCTTCAACACCGGCGAGGGTCTCAAGACCCTCGACGCGGTCGCCCCCGAGGTCGGGCCCACCCACCGCATCCGGCCCAGCCTCCGCGCCGCCCGCGACGCCGGCCTCCTCTCCTGACCCCGCCTCGGCTCATCCGTGCGGGGGAGGGCGGATCGCCCGGGCGGGGGATTGGGGTGATCCGTTGGGTAACTGGCTTTTCGCTGTGAGTGTGGAAAACGCGCCGACAAGGACTTGACGGCAGGAATTGGACGGCGCAAGATGCTCCGTGCGGGAGGGCATCCGCCGGAGACTTTTCAAGTTCTTGCGACCCAACGCCGAAGGCGTTGTGCGGACGTCCCTCCCGACCAACGTCCGAAGGGGCCGGCGGAAAACCGCTGGCCCCTTCGCTGTCGGCTGGGCCAGGCTCACGGGCATGGGCATCTCCGTCTCCCCCCTCGACCCCGCCGACCAGGCGACCCTCGACGCCGTCTATCGGACCGCGGTCGCGGCCCAGGTCGTGGACGAGCCGGACCTCCCACCGCTGTGCCGGCGGCGGTTCGAGGCGCCGCTGCGGCACCCGATGCCGGGCGTCGACACCCGCTGGTGCGTGGCGCGCCTCGACGGGGTGCCCGTCGGTTGGCTCCGCCTCTACCTGCACACGCTCGACAACACCGAGAACGCCAGCGTCGAACTGGTGGTGGACCCCGCGTACCGGCGACGCGGGGTGGGGCGCGCCCTGCACGAGCAGGGCCTGCGGGTGCTGCGGGAGCACGGGGGCAAGCGGCTGGTCGGTTCGACGGTCAGCCCGTTGCCGGGGGAGGAGGGCCGTGAGCTGCCCGGTGCCGCCTTCGCCGCCGCCGTCGGTGCGAAGCCGGCGCTCACCGACGTGCGCCGCCGGCTGGACGTCACCGCGCTCGACCGGCCGCGGCTGGCCGGCCTGCTCGCCGGGGCCCGCACGGCCGCCGCCGGCTACCGCACGGTCCGCTGGTCGAACAACACGCCGGAGGAGTACGTCGCCGACATCGCCTACCTGGAGGGGCGGCTGCTGGTGGACGCGCCCCTCGGGGACCTCGAATGGGAGCAGGAGAAGGTCGACGCCGAGCGGATCCGCGGCACGGAGCGGGCGCTCGACGCGCGCGGGGTCCGCCGGTACAGCGTCGGGGCGGTGCACGAGGCGTCCGGCCGGCTGGTCGCGTGGAGCATGGTCAGCCTGGCCGCCAACACCACCTGGCACGCCTGGCAGCAGATCACCATCGTCGACCCGGCACACCGCGGCCACCGGCTCGGGCTGCTCACCAAGATCGAGAATCTGGAGCACGCCCTGGCGCACGAGCCGGAGCTGCGCGTGATCGACACCTACAACGCGGCGGCGAACACCCACATGATCGCGATCAACGAGCAGCTCGGCTACCGGCCGGCGGCCGGCTCCACCGACTGGCAGCTGACGATCTGACTTGTGACACGCCCCTACTGATCTGGTGGCTACCTGTTGCATGATGGCGGGCATGACGGAGACCCCGCACCCCCTGTACGACAGGCACGCCGAGACCCTCAACCGGGCGCTGACCGCGATCACGCAGCGCGGGTACTGGTCCGCCTATCCCGAGTCGCCCAGCCCCCGGGTCTACGGCGAGACCGCCGCCGCCGACGGCAAGGCCGCCTTCGAGGCGTACCTGGGCGGCGAGTTCCCGCTCGACCAGGCCGGCGACGGCGGCACGGTCGCCACCGAGACCAGCCCGTTCGGCGTGGCGCTCGACGTGCGCTACCCGCACGCCACCGCCGACCAGCTCGTGGCCGCCGCGACCGCCGCCCTGCCGGCCTGGCGTGACGCCGGCCCGCAGGCCCGGGTCGGGGTCTGCCTGGAGATCCTCGACCGGCTGCACAAGAACGTGTTCGAGCTGGCCAACGCGGTGCAGTTCACCAGCGGCCAGGCCTTCGTGATGGCCTTCCAGGCCGGCGGCGCGCACGCGCTGGACCGGGCGCTGGAGGCGGTCGCCTACGCGTACGCCGAGATGACCCGGCACCCGGGCACGGCCGGCTGGGAGAAGGCCGCCGGCAAGGGCGACCCGCTGCGGATGAGCAAGACGTTCCACGTGGTGCCGCGCGGCGTGGCGCTGGTGATCGGCTGCAACACCTTCCCGACCTGGAACTCGTACCCCGGGCTCTTCGCCTCGCTGGCCACCGGCAATCCGGTGGTCGTCAAGCCGCACCCGCGCGCCGTGCTGCCGCTCGCCATCACGGTGAAGTACGCCCGCCAGGTGCTCGCCGAGGCCGGCTTCGACCCCAACCTGGTGCAGCTCGCCCCCGAGGCCGACGGCGAGAAGCTCGCCTCGACCCTGGCCCTGCACCCGGCCGTCCGGATCGTCGACTTCACCGGCTCCACCGAGTACGGCGACTGGCTGGAGGCGAACGCCCGGCAGGCCGCCGTCTACACCGAGAAGGCCGGCCTGAACACGGTGGTGATCGACTCCACCGACGACTTCGCCGGGATGTGCCGCAACCTGGGCTTCACGCTGACCCTCTACAGCGGCCAGATGTGCACCACCTCGCAGAACCTGCTCATCCCCCGCGACGGCATCGAGACCGACCAGGGGCACAAGAGCTTCGACGAGGTCGCCGCCGGCATCGCCGGAGCGGTCGCCAAGCTCACCGCCGACCCGGCCCGGGGCGTCGAGCTGACCGGCGCGATCGTCAACGACGGCGTGCTGGAGCGGCTGGAGGAGGTCACCAAGGTCGGCGAGCCGGTGCTGGAGTCGCGGACCGTGGCGCACCCGTCCTTCCCGGACGCGGCGGTGCGGACGCCCACCGTGGTCAAGCTGGACGCGACCGACACCGCGACCTACTCCCGCGAGTGGTTCGGCCCGATCTCGTTCGCCATCGCGACCGACTCGACCGCGCACAGCCTGGAGATCCTCCGCTCGACGGTCGGGGAGAAGGGTGCCCTGACCGCCGGCGTCTACTCCACCGACGAGGCGGTGCTGGACGCGGCCGAGGCGGCGGCGATCGACGCCGGGGTGCACCTGTCCTGCAACCTGACCGGCGGGGTGTTCGTCAACCAGTCGGCGGCGTTCTCCGACTTCCACGGCTCGGGGGCGAACCCGGCGGCGAACTCGGCGCTGACGGACGGGGCGTACGTGGCGAACCGGTTCCGGATCGTGCAGAGCCGCCGGCACGTCTGATCGTGCTGTGGGGGTTTCCGGGGCAGACCACCTCGCTCCGTTCGGTCAGGCTTGATCCCTCCGCGAGGCGGCCTGCCCCGGAAACCCGACCTGGTCGTTGTGGTCTCGGCTCTCGGCTCTCGGCTCTCGGCCTTGGATGGGGTGATCTTGGGCGTGCTGCCCGGGGTCGGGTTCCCGGTCAGCGGAGTGGGGTCAGGCTGGGCGGCGCATCTGGAGTTCGGTGAGGGCGGGGATCCTGGGGTGCGGTACGCGCACGCCGGTGTCCGCGAAGCCCAGCTTCTCGTACGCCCGGCAGGCCCGGTCGTTGCCGACCACCACCTCCAGCATGAGCTCCGGCCGGCCGCACGCCCGGGACCAGGCGGCCACCTCGTCCACCAGTGCGCCGAGCAGCCCCCTGCCCCGCCAGAGCGGCGTGATGTAGACCGCGTAGATCACGGTCAGCCCCGGCTCGTCCGGGGCGACCGTGCCGCCGGCGTGGCCGACCAGACGGCCGCCCGGGTCGGCGACGAACTGAGCGTTGTGATCGCCCTGCGAGACGGCGGCGATCCGGGCCGCGTAGTCGGCGTGCGGCCGGGCGGCGGCCTCGGCCACGGTCTCCAGGAACGCCAGCGGGGAGTCGGCCAGCATCTCCAGGCGGAGCGCCCGCATCCGGGCGGCGTCCGCCGGGCGGACCCGGCGGACGGTGGTGGTCGTGGTGGGCGCGCTGGTCATGTGGCATGCATACCGGAAGGGCCCGTACCCGCGCCCGGCCGGGCTCGGAGAGTGACCGGAATATGCCCGATTTGTGGTCGTGCGCGGTCGTCACGCCTCGTGTAGCGTGCGATTTCGGTCACTCAATTCAGCGGCGCCGATCGCTGAATGGGTGGCTCACCGGTGCCGGTCCGCCGGTCTCCGGGGTTGTGGAACGCCGCGCAGAGTGAGGAAGTGCACCGTGGCACAGGGCACCGTCAAGTGGTTCAACTCCGAAAAGGGCTACGGCTTCATCGCCGTCGACGGCGGGCAGGACGTCTTCGTCCACTTCTCCGCGATCGAGATGGACGGCTACAAGGCGTTGGACGACGGCCAGCGGGTCGAGTTCGAGATCGCCCAGGGCCAGAAGGGCCCACAGGCCGAGCGGGTCCGCGTCATCGCCTGATCTTTCGTGGCCGCCGCCCGATCGGCGGCCGCTCCACCCCGACGAGGGGGCTGCGGTGCCGGCCCGCGCCGTGGAAGATCATGAGCCGTTCCAGCCGTCGCTGCTGAGGAGGGCTCATGTCCGACCTGCCCCCGTCGGGTTCCACCGCGCCCGGGCCGTCCACCCCGACCGACCCGGGCCGGCCCCCCGCCCAGGCCGACCCGACCGTGCCGGCACAACCCGGCGCGGCGGTTCGGCCAGCCGTGCCGGAGCAACCCGGCTCGTCCGCGCCATCCGCCTACCCCGCCGTGCCGGCGCAACCCAACCCGGTCGCGCCGGCCCAGCCCGCCTGGCCGGCCAACCCGGCCGCGCCCACCCAGCCCGGCTGGCCGGCCAACCCCGGCGGGTTCGCCCAGCCCGGCCCGCCGCCCGGCACCGGTGGGTTCGCCGCCCCTGGCCAGCCCGGCTCCGGCGGGCCGCAGCCCTGGGATCCGGCGGCGCCGGCCGGGCCGCCGCAGGGCTGGTCCTGGCCGGCCGGTGGCGCTCCGCTGCCCGGCGCGGCCCACCCGGGCTACCCGCTGCCGGGGCAGCCGTACGGCTGGCACCCGGGCCTCGACCCGCAGGACCCGCTGGTGACCCCGCCCCACGCGGGCGTCGGCGCCTGGTTCAGCCGGTGCGGGGGCGCGCTGCGGCGCGGCTGGCGACAGCTCCTTCCGATCATGCTGCTCACCCAGACGGTCCCGGCTGCGGTGATCGCGGTCCTCTCGCTCGCCTTCGCTCCGACCGACCAGCCGGTCACCGGCCCGGACGGCGCCCCGGTGCTGCCGGACGGCTACTTCGAGCACATTTTCGCCTTCTACGGCGTGGTGCTCCTCGCCGCCCTGATCTTCGGCCCGCTGCAGAGCACCGGCTGGGCCGCCGGCACCTGGGTGGTCGCCCGGCAGGCGGCCGGCGAGCCGGTCGGCGTCGGTGCGGCCCTCCGCTACGGGCTGCGCCGCGCCCTCGGCCTCTGGGGCTGGACCCTCGTGGTCTCGCTGTTGATCACGGTCGGCGCCTGCTTCTGCCTGCTGCCCGGCCTCTACGCGGCCTGCGCGTTCGCCCTGTTCGGCCCGATCTACCTGTTCGAGCGGCAGGAGCCGGTCGGCCGCGCCTGGCGGATGTTCCACCAGCGGTTCGGCATGGTGCTGGGCCGGGTGGCGCTGGTCGGGTGCGCGCTGATCGCCGCGGCGGTGCTGGACGGCGTGCTGGGGGTGGTCAACCAGCTCGTCTTCGGGATGGACCCGCTGGCCGCTCCGGGCACCGCCGCCGGCGCTGTGGCTGTCGCCGTGGTGGGCGCCGTGCTGGCCACCCCGGCCTACCTGGCGCAGCTCGTCGGGCTGGTCGCCGCGTACGCCGAACAGCGGGCCCACGAAGGCCCGGTGAACGCCGCCCGACTGACCGCGGAACTCGGCTGAGCGGGGACGTCGTGCTTGCACTCGGCAAGGGAGAGTGCTAAACAGGTCATTGGCACTCGCGTACGGTGAGTGCCAATGGTCGGGGCGGTAGGGCCACGGTCGTGCCGGCGCCGAAATGGCGCCGGGGCGGCACGGGGCCGGTCGTCGCGGGCTGTCCGGCCCGACCGAGGAGACGTCGTCGTCGCCAGGTGGCGACGTCCCCAAGGTGCGTACACCAGACGGCCCATCCGGGGAACCCTCGGGTGGCCCGTGAGTGTCCAGGAGGACAACGCCGTATGGCCAAGATGATCGCGTTCGACGAAGAGGCGCGCCGCGGCCTCGAGCGGGGCATGAACCAGCTCGCCGACGCCGTGAAGGTGACGCTCGGCCCCAAGGGCCGCAACGTCGTGCTCGAGAAGAAGTGGGGTGCCCCCACCATCACCAACGATGGTGTGAGCATCGCCAAGGAGATCGAGCTCGAGGACCCCTACGAGAAGATCGGCGCCGAGCTGGTCAAGGAGGTCGCGAAGAAGACCGACGACGTGGCCGGTGACGGCACGACGACGGCGACCGTCCTGGCTCAGGCCCTGGTTCGTGAGGGTCTGCGCAACGTGGCCGCCGGCGCCAACCCGATGGCCCTGAAGCGGGGCATCGAGGCCGCCGTGGCCAACGTCTCGGAGGAGCTGCTGAAGCTCGCCAAGGACGTGGAGACCAAGGAGCAGATCGCCTCCACCGCCTCCATCTCCGCCGCTGACCCCAGCGTCGGTGAGATCATCGCCGAGGCGATGGACAAGGTCGGCAAGGAAGGCGTCATCACCGTCGAGGAGAGCAACACCTTCGGCCTCGAGCTCGAGCTCACCGAGGGCATGCGCTTCGACAAGGGCTACATCTCCGCCTACTTCATGACCGACCCGGAGCGTATGGAGGCCGTCTTCGACGACCCGTACCTCCTGATCGTCAACAGCAAGATCTCGTCGGTGAAGGACCTGCTCCCGATCCTGGAGAAGGTCATGCAGTCGGGCAAGCCGCTGCTGATCATCTCCGAGGACATCGAGGGCGAGGCCCTGGCCACCCTGGTGGTCAACAAGGTCCGCGGCACCTTCAAGTCGGTCGCCGTCAAGGCGCCGGGCTTCGGTGACCGCCGCAAGGCCATGCTGGCCGACATCGCCATCCTCACCGGTGGTCAGGTCATCAGCGAGGAGGTCGGCCTCAAGCTGGACGCCGTCAGCCTCGACATGCTGGGCCGCGCCCGCAAGGTCGTGGTGACCAAGGACGAGACCACCATCGTCGACGGTGCCGGCGACGCCGACCAGATCCAGGGCCGGGTCAACCAGATCCGGGCCGAGATCGAGAAGAGCGACTCCGACTACGACCGCGAGAAGCTGCAGGAGCGCCTGGCCAAGCTGGCCGGCGGTGTTGCGGTGATCAAGGTCGGCGCGGCCACCGAGGTCGAGCTGAAGGAGCGCAAGCACCGCATCGAGGACGCCGTCCGCAACGCGAAGGCCGCCGTCGAGGAGGGCATCGTCCCGGGTGGTGGCGTCGCGCTGGTGCAGGCCGGCAAGACCGCCTTCGACAAGCTGGACCTGGCCGGCGACGAGGCGACCGGCGCGCAGATCGTCAAGATCGCGCTGGACGCCCCGCTGCGGCAGATCGCCGTCAACGCCGGCCTCGAGGGTGGCGTCGTCGTCGAGCGGGTCCGCAACCTCGACCCGGGTCACGGCCTCAACGCCGCGACCGGCGAGTACGTGGACCTGCTGGCCGCGGGCATCATCGACCCGGCCAAGGTGACGCGTTCCGCGCTGCAGAACGCCGCCTCGATCGCCGCGCTGTTCCTCACCACCGAGGCCGTCGTGGCGGACAAGCCGGAGAAGACCCCGGCCGCCCCGGCTGGCCCGGGTGGCGGGGAGATGGACTTCTGAGTCCAGCTCCACCAGTACGCCGAAAGGGGGCGGGCCGCGTCAGCGGTCCGCCCCCTTTCCGTCTGTCTCAGGTCGGCAGTCGACGCTGGTTGCGTCGCTTGTGCGCCCGGTCGTACGGCGGTGTGCTCCGGATCGGCTCGTCCACCAGTTGCAGCGGTTCGTCGGTGGACGCTCCGTCGGCCCCGGTCATCTCCGCGAGCTGCTCGGCGTCGCCGAAGTCGAGCCGGTCGAACGGCAGCTGGCCGGGAAGCTCGCCGACCGGGCGCCAGCTCACCGGCTGGTCGTCGGTCCGTTCGTCGTCCGTGGTCATGCCCGCCTCCTCTAATTCCCGACCGTAGGGGGCGGTCGATGCCGAGGAGGCCGAATGACGTTATTACCGTCTATGTAACTTTAATTACTTCTGTCCGTTCAGTGCCTTCCGGTACAGGAAGAACACCCGCTCGATCCGCGCGCCGGCCGCCCCCGAGTAGAACGGCACCGGGCCCGCCCAGCCGATCTGCGCCGACTCGATTCCGGCCGCCGCCTGGTCGCGCAGGCAGCGGCGGAGCAGCACCCCACCGATGCCCGATCCCTCGGCGGCCGGGGCGGTGCCCATCGGCCCGAACCAGCTCGGCCGCGACGACCCGTACGCGGCGAAGCCGAGGATCTCGCCGTCCCGCTCGGCCAGGTGCGCGCCGGCGTCCGGTCGCCCCACCGAGCCGGCCAGCTCACCGTCCCAGGCGCCGCCGAAGGTGGCCCGGGCGAACCCGGCCAGGGCCGGCAGGTCCGCCGGCTCGGCCCGGCGTACCGTCACGCCCCGCGCGGCCAGCCGTTCCTCGGCGGCCTCGGTGGAGCGCAGGGCCGCCGAGCCCGCGCTCAGGTCGGCGGTCATGTTCCACCCCGTCCGGTCCTGGCGGTAGCCGAGCCGCAGCGCGGCGCAGACCGCCGGGGTGTAGCGCACGTCAATGCCCGGCCAGGCGTAGTGCGGGGGATTGCCGGCCAGCAGCAGCTCGGCCGCGCCGAGCCCGGCGAGCCGGGTCTCCGCCTCGGTCAGCAGCCCTCCGCCGATCCCCTGGCGGCGCTCCTCCGGCGCCACCGCCAGCAGGTCGACGTGACCGAGCCGCGGGTCCCCGGCGGACAGCGAGCCGACCAGTACCCCGACCAGCGCGCCGCCGCGGACCGCGCCGAGCCGCAGCACGGTCCGGTCGGCCGCCGCGCGGTCGGCGAGGGTGGCCACGATCGCCGGCGCCTCGGCGGCGTCCTCCGGCAGGTCGAGGGCGCGCCGGCAGAGGTCGACGACCTCGGGCAGGCGGTCCGGACCCAGCTCGATGATCTCCACGTCCATGGACGCCGACCCTAGGCCATCCGTCGGCCAATGGACAGGGTTGTTAACCGAGGTCCGCGGCCCGGGCGGCGCGGACCGCCGCGTACGCGTCGACCAGGCCGGCGCCGACCAGGTTCCGGGCGCCGCCGCAGGGCGAGCCGGCCGGCACCCCGGCCGGGGTGGCCGTCTCCGTGAGGATGCGCCGGGTCCGGTCCAGGTCGCCGACCAGCGCGGGGTTGGCCGACCACATCAGCGCCACCACCCCGGCCACCTGCGGGGTCGCCATCGAGGTGCCGTCCAGGGTGGCGTAGCCGCCGCCCGGGAAGGCCGACGGCACCCCGGCGCCGGGCGCGACCAGGTCCGGCTTGCCGGCGCCCCCGGCCGCCGGACCCCGGCTGGAGAACCGGGTGAGCTGGCGCGCCCGGTCGACCGCCCCCACCGTGAGCACGTCCGGGTACGGTGCCGGTGGGTCGGCGATGGAGCCGCAGTACGGGCCGGTGTTGCCGGCGGCGGCCACCACCAGGATGCCGGCCGCGGCCAGCGCGGCGGTCGCCGGACGCAGCGCGCCCCGGTCGCAGCCCTCCACCGGCGGGCAGCCCCACGAGTTGGTCAGCACGTCCGGCGCCCGGTGCGGCCGTCCGTCGGTGAGCGGGTTCCCGCCGGGCGGGAACGGGGCCAGCATGAACTGGAGGCAGTCCAGGTAGCGCGCCGGGCTGCCCAGGTTGCGGTCCAGGTTGACGCAGCCGACCCAGCTCGCGCCGGGGGCCACCCCGATCCCGTTCCGGCCGACCGCGCTGCCCACCGTGTGCGTGCCGTGGCCGCCCCGGTCGGCCGGCGTGCGGCGGTGCTCCCAGGGGTCGTACCAGGAGTCGTCGCCGCCCCGGAAGCCGGCGGCCAGCGCCGGGTGCCGGCCGTCCACCCCGGAGTCCGAGCTGCCGACCACCACGCCGGCCCCGGTCACGCCCAGCTCCGACCAGACCCGGTCCGCGCCGATCAGCGAGACGTTCCAGGTCGGGCCGGTCGGCGCCGGCACGCTGCCCCGGGTCGGAGGCGCCGCCGCGGGCAGCGGGCGCAGCCGCTGGCTGACCAGCACCCGGGCCACCTCCGGGCGGCCGGCCAGCCAGGCCCGGGCCGCCGGCCCGCCGTCCGTCTCGATGGCGTTGACCAGGTAGTACGGCGTCGGGTGCAGGCGCAACCGGGTCAGCGCGCGGCGCAGGTCCCCCTGGGTCCGCTCGGCCGTGGCCACCAGCCGCCGGTAGACCTCGGCCGCCCGCGCGTCCCGGCCGGCCCGACCGGGCGCTCCGGCGGGGATGCCGGTCAGGTCGGCCTGCTCGCGGAGCACCACCAGCAGCCGTTCGCCGTGGAGGCCGGGCTGGCCGGGGACCGCGTAGACCACGACCACGGCGGCGAGCAGGGCCGCGGCGGTCAGCCCGGCCAGCCCGCGCCGGGGCGGGCGGGCGCGGCGCCGGGCGAGCAGCACGCCGTACCCGACGGCGAGCAGGACCGCGACGGCGAACGCGACGCCGGTCGCCACCGCGACCCAGAACGGGACGTCGCGGGTGGTCGCCAGCAGGACGGTGACCTCTTCCGGGTCGGTGAAGGCCAGCGGCCCGACCAGCGCGAGGCCGATCAGCCAGCGCACCGGCGTACGCCCGGCCGGCCGGCCGTCGTGCCGGGCCGCGGCCTCCAGCGCGCCCAGCACGAAGCCGAGCGGCGGCAGGAGGAGCAGCCCCGGCAGCTGTGCCCCGGACTGACCGGCCCCGGCGCCCAGCAACGCCAGGGTCACTCCGGCGACCAGCCCGCCGACCAGCACCAGTCGGGCGGGCCGGGGTGGCGCGCCGACCGCGAACGCCGCCCAGAACGCGGGGCCGAGGAGCACCCCGGCGAGCGCCCCGAGCGCGGCGGCGGCGAGCCCGGCGAGCAGGGTCTCCAGCGCCCCGCCCAGCGCGCCCACCCAGGCCCAGGGCAGCAGGGACGCCAGCCCGGCGGCGATCGCCAGCAGCGTCACCGGCCCGAACCCCCGGCCGTCGGGCCCGACCTCGCCCCGACCACCCCGCGCGCCACCCGAGGCCGCCGCGCCGCCCGAGGCCCGCGGGCCGCCCGCATCCGGCGCGCCACCCGGAGCCGGAGGGGCGGACGCAACCGGCGAGGCGGATCGGCGGCGGGCGAGCCGGTCGAGGGCCAGCGCGCCCAGCGCGGCGGTCGCGGCCAGCGCGGCCAGGTACGCCTCGTGGTGCACGGGCGGCAGCGCCCGGAGCAGGGTCAGCGCGCCGAGCGCGAGCGTGCCGACCAGCCAGGCCCGGCCGGTCGCCCGGATCGCGGGGGAGCGGGGGAGCAGGGCGAGCGCCAGCGTGGGTGCGCCCACCAGCAGCACCGTCACCAGGGCGACCACCGGCCAGACCGCCGGCGTGCGGTCCAGGCCGGCGACCAGCACCAGCTGGTCGACCACCCAGCCGACGAGCTGGCCCGGCACCGCGACCAGCACGGCCCAGACACCGGTGACCGCGGCGGCCACCACCGGCCACGGCCCGGTGTCGCGGTGGGCGGGAGCGGGCGGAGGGACCGGGGCGGTGGGCGGGCCGACCTGCATGGCCCTCACCGTACGGCCCGGCGGGTACCTGCCGCCGAAGTGCGTGGCCGGTTACGGTGGACGGGTGCGCGACCCCAACGTGTCCCGATCCGCGGCCGGTCAGCTCTCCGTCGAGCGCCGCGCCGACGACCTGCGCCGACTCCGCGCCGAGCGGTTCGACGTGCTGGTCATCGGCGGTGGCGTGACCGGAGCGGGCGCCGCGCTCGACGCCGCGTCCCGCGGCCTGAAGGTGGCCCTGGTGGAGGCGCGCGACCTCGCCGCCGGCACCTCGAGCCGGTCCAGCAAGCTGATCCACGGCGGCCTGCGCTACCTGGAGCAGTTGGAGTTCCACCTGGTGCACGAGGCGCTGACCGAGCGCGGGCTGCTCGCCACCCGGCTCGCCCCGCACCTGGTGCGCCCGGTCCCGATCCTGGTCCCGCTCCCCGCCGAGGGCGGGCTGCGCGACCTGCCCCGCCGGTTCTTCCGCCGCTCCTACTACGGCGCCGGGGTGGCCGCCTACGACGCCTTCGCCGGGGTGTTCGGCGGCGGGCGCGGCATGCCGCTGCACCGGCACCTGAGCCGGGAGGGGGCCCGCCGGATCTTCCCGAGCCTGCGCCCGGACAAGCTGGCCGGCGCGATCCGCTACTACGACGGGCAGGTCGACGACGCCCGGCTGGTGACCACCCTCGCCCGCACCGCGGCCAGCCTCGGCGCGACGGTGGTGACCAGCGCCCGGGCGGTCGGCCTGATCCGGCAGGCCCGGGAGGTCACCGGGGTCCGGGTCCGCGACCTGGAGGCCCGCGCCGGCTCGCCGGACGCCGAGTTCGAGGTACGCGCCCGCACCGTGATCGCCGCGACCGGCGTGTGGAGCGACGACATGTCCCGGATGCTCAACGACGTCGGGCTGCGCCCCGGCTTCCGGGTCCGGGCCTCCAAGGGCGTGCACCTGGTGGTGCCCCGCTCGGCGATCACCGGCGAGACCGGGCTGATCCTGCGTACCGCCAGCAGCGTGCTCTTCGTCATCCCGTGGGGCGGTCACTGGATCATCGGCACCACCGACACCGACTGGCGGCTGGACCGGTCCCACCCGGCGGCCACCGCGAAGGACATCGACTACCTGCTGGAGCAGGTCAACATGGTGCTGGACCGCCCGCTCACGACCGACGACATCGAGGGCGTGTACGCCGGGCTGCGCCCGCTGCTGGCCGGTGAGGCGGACTCCACCTCCAAGCTCTCCCGGGAGCACGCGGTCGTCGAGCCGATGCTCGGGCTGCTCCTGGTGGCCGGCGGCAAGTACACGACCTACCGGGTGATGGCCTCGGACGTGGTCGACCGGGCGGTGCACCGGCTTGGCTGGACCCGGCCGTCGCGCACCGCCGACCTGCCGCTGCTCGGCGCCGACGGCTACGCGGCCATGTGGCGGGACCGGGCCGACCTGGCCCGCCGGCACGGGGTGCCGGTCGGGGTGGTCGAGCACCTGCTGGAGCGCTACGGCACGCTCACCCTCGACCTGCTCGCCCTGGTCGACGCCGACCCGCTGCTCGGCTCCCCGCTGGCCGGCGCCCCGGAATACCTGGCCGCCGAGGTGACGTACGCGGCCCGCGCCGAGGGGGCGCTGCACCTGGAGGACGTGCTGACCCGGCGTACCCGGATCTCCATCGAGACCAGCCACCGCGGCCTGGAGTCGGCGGAGCACGCCGCGGAGTTGATGGGCGCGGTGCTGGGCTGGGACGCGGCGACCCGCGCCCGCGAGGTGGCCCACTACCGGGCCCGGGTGGAGGCCGAGCGGCAGTCGCAGCTGATGGCGGACGACGTGGCGGCCGACGCGGCTCGGCTGGGCGCGCCGGACGTGCGCGGCTTCGCGGCGGACCGGGGCACCGACGGCGACAGCGTCGAACTGCCGTCTTCCCGGTGACCGGCGGGTAACGTCGTTCCGGAGGGTACCGGGCTTACCTACGGAAGTGTAGGTTTCCCGGCGTGGTTCGCCCATCCTGGTCGCGCGTCCGTGCTGTGTCCGTCGGCGTCCTGCTGGCGATCGCCCTGAGCGGCTGCTCGCTGTTCGGCCGGGCCGAGGGTGCCACCACACCGGACGGAGCCGGCGCCGTCTCGCCGACCCCCGACGGGCGGCGGGTCTCCCTGGTGCAGCAACTCGGCGCGGACGGCCCGACCCGCAAGCTGGAGGTCGACCCGGCCGGGCGGTGGCAGTGCCGTGACTGCGCGGGCGACGGCGTCGACTCGACCGGGGCGCTCACCCCCGAGCAGACGCAGCGGTTGCAGCAGATGCTCGCCGACCCGGCGCTGGCGAAGGAGACCGACGAGGCCCGGCACTACAAGCAGGGCTGCATCGACGCGCTGACCTCGACGCTGCTGATCCCGCCGGGCCTGACCATCACCATTCAGGACTGCCCGGGCGAGCCGAAGCCGCCGGTGGCCTACCAGGTCCTGCTGCTGATCACCCAGGCCAGCCCCGCCGAGGACAAGGGCTGAGGGGTCAGCACACCTTGCCGGGGTTGAACAGCCCCGCCGGGTCCAGCGCGGCCTTGATCGCCTGGTGCACCCGGACGCCCACCGGCCCGATCTCCCGGGCCAGCCAGTCGCGCTTGAGCAGGCCGACGCCGTGCTCGCCGGTGCAGGTGCCGCCGAGTTCCAGCCCGAGCCGCATGATCTCGTCGAAGGCCCGCCGCCCGCGGGCCAGGCTGGCCGGGTCGGCCCGGTCGACCACGATGTTCGGGTGCATGTTGCCGTCGCCGGCGTGCCCGACCACGCCGATCGGCACCCCGCACTCCTCAGCGATCCGGGCCACCCCGTCGAGCAGCGCCGCCAGCGCGCCGCGCGGGACCGCCACGTCGTCGATGACGAGGCCGCCGTTGCCGCCGGGGAAGGCCTCCGCGGCGAACCTCTCCATGGCCGGGTGGGCCAGCCGCCGGGCCTGGAGCAGCGCGGCGGCCTCGGCGGCGTCGGTGGCCGCGTAGACCTCGTCGGCCCCGGCCGCCGTGCACACCTCGGCCAGCCGGGCCAGGTCGTCGGCCGCCCGGGAGCCGGTGTCCACCGCCGCGAGCAGCAGCGCCTGCGCGTCGGTCCGCAGCCCCATCGGCCGGTACGCCTCGATGGCCCGCAGATGGGTCCGGTCCAGCAGTTCCAGCAGGCTCGGGGTGAGCCCGCGCGCGGCGATCCCGGCGACCGCGGTGCCGGCCGCCGCCGTGGTGGGGAATACCGCGACCAGGGTCAGCGACTCCTCGGGCACCGGGCGCAGCGCCACGGTCACCTCGGTGATCACGCCGAGGGTGCCCTCCGAGCCCACGAAGAGCCGGGTCAGGTCGTAGCCGGCGACGCCCTTGGCGGTGCGCCGGCCGGTGCGCAGCACCTCGCCGGAGGCGAGCACCACCTCCAGCCCCAGCACGTACTCGGTGGTCACGCCGTACTTCACGCAGCACATGCCGCCGGCGTTGGTGGCCACGTTGCCGCCGATGGTGGACGACTCCCAGGAGCCGGGGTCGGGCGGATACCAGAGGCCGTGCTCGCGGACCGCCCCGGCCAGCGTCGCGTTGACCACGCCGGGCTGCACCACGGCGATCCGGCTGACCGGGTCGACCTCCACGATCCGGTCCATGGCGACGGTGCTCAGCACCACCGCGCCGTCCACCGCGTTCGCCGCGCCGGCCAGCCCGGTCCGCGCCCCCTGCGGCACCACGGGTACGCCGTGCCGGCCCGCCGCGCGGACCACCGCCACGACCTGCCCGGTGTCGCGCGGCCGGACCACCACCAGCGGGGTGCCCGCCGCGCACAGGTCGGCCTCGTCCCGCTCGTGCATCGCCAGCAGGTCGGGGTCGGTCAGCACGGCGGCGTCGCCGAGGGCGCTCCGCAGGTCGTCGAGGAGGGGGTGGGCGGCCATGCCGGAAGGCTAGGTCGTGCCGGCGGGGTTGACCAACCGGGCGTACCGTTGGTCGCCATGCTCTACCTGGACCCGCCCACGGTGCCCTCACGGGGGCGGCTCTGGTCGCACCTGATCAGCGACGTCTCGTACGCCGAGCTGCACGCCTTCGCCGAGGCGCTGGGCGTCCCCCGGCGCGGCTTCGACCGGGACCACTACGACCTCCCCGCCGAACGCGTCCCGATGGCCGTCTGGCTGGGCGCCCGGCTCGTGCCCTCCCGCGAGATCGTCCGCCTGCTCCGCGCCGCCGACCTGCGCCGGCCCAAGCCCCGCACCGTCCCCGCTCCCGGCGCTCCGGCCCGGCCGGCACCGCGGGAGCCCGGGATCAGCGCAGGGTCGCGAGTTCTCGGCTGAGGTTGGCGCGGGCGCGCGCCTCCCAGCGGCGGTGCGGCTCGGGGAGCCGGAAGAGGACCGGGAGGGCCAGCAGGTTCGCCAGGACCGCGGCGCGGCCGGCGCGGAACCCCGGGTCGGGGACGTGGGCGTACTCGCGGCGCACGGCGGCCGCGTAGCGGTCGTAGTCGACGGGCGGGGCGGCCAGGATCGCCAGGTCGGCGTCGCAGAGCAGGGCGCCGTCCGGGTCGTCCGGCCCGACCGCGTGGCCCGCGGTGAGCAGCACCAGGCGGCGTACCGCGCGCACCGCGTCCGCCGGCAGCCCGGCGGCGGTGAGCAGGTCCCCGGCCAGCTCGGCGCTGGCCCGCTCGTTGGCGTCGCCGCCGGCCCGGGGGTCGTAGACCGCGTCGTGGCACCACGCCGCAAGCCGGACCAGGTCCGGGCGGCAGGCCGACCCGGCGTGCGCGTCGACCACGTCGAGCACCGCCCGCAGGTGGGCCGGCGTGTGGTAGTGCCGGTGCGGCTCCCGCCAGCCGGCCAGCAGCCGCGCCCCGGCCCGCTCGACGCCGGCCGGGTCGGTCGCCCCCGCCGCCCGGGCCGCGTCCCGCCACCTTTCGATCAGCTCGTCCACGCGGTGCAGTCTGCCCCACCCCGGCAGGTCGGAAGGATTCACCGAGGGCGGGACGGGTAGTCCCGGCCATGGCCGTGGCCCGGGACCGACGACCGCCGTTCCTCCGGCGTACGGCGCTGCGCGAGGGACTGGTCGACGTCGACGGGGCGCGGATCTCCGAGGCCATGGAGCAGCTCCGGCACCGGGGCAAGGCCACCCTGCACGACCGGCTGCACCGGGTGCGTACGGCTCTCGGCCTGGCGCTCCAGGCGGGCCTCGCGGCCGGGCTGGCCTACCTGGTCTCCCACGTGGTGCTGGGCAATCCGCAGCCGGTGTTCGCGCCGATCTCGGCGGTCGGCACCCTGGCCGCCTCGGTCGGCCAGCGGTTCCGCCGGACCGTCGAGCTGATCATCGGGGTGGCGGTCGGGGTCTTCGTCGGTGACCTGCTGATCTACTTCCTCGGCACCGGCGCCTGGCAGCTCGGCCTGGTGGTCACCGCCGCGATCCTGCTCACCGTCTTCGCCGGGGCGAGCGTGGCCATCGTCATCCAGGCGGCGGCCACCGCGGTGCTGATCGTGACGCTCAGCCCGTCCACCCAGAACCTGGAGATACCCCGCTTCGTCGACGCCTTCATCGGCGGCGGCATCGCGCTGCTGGTCACCGCGATCCTGTTGCCGCTCAACCCGCTCCGCGTGATCAACCGGGCGGCCCGGCCGGCGCTGGACCTGCTCGCCGGGCAGCTCGACGGCTGCGCGGAGGCGCTGCGCAACCGGGACCGGGGCGCCGCCCAGCGGGCCTTGTTCCGGCTCCGGGAGAACAAGGAGGAGCTGGCGGCGCTCTCCGAGGCGATCGAGGGGGCCAAGGAGACCATCACCATCTCGCCGGCCCGCTGGCACCGGCGCGACGAGCTGACCCACTACGCCGAGGCGGCGGACCCGATCGACCGGGCGATGCGGAACAGCGGCACGTTGATCCGCCGCTCGGTCACCGTCATCGAGGACGAGGAGCCCATCCCCGATACGATGCCCGACTCGGTCGCCCACCTGGCCGAGTCGGTACGCCTGCTGCGCCACGAGTTCGCCGTCGGGGAGGAGCCGGAGAAGGCCCGGGAGCGGTCGCTGCGCGCGGTCAGCGAGGCGGGCCGGGCGTACGCCGAGGGGGTGGGTTTCTCCGGCAGCGTGGTGATCGCCCAGGTGCGGACCACGGCGAGCGACCTCATGGTGGCCTCGGGCATCGAGCAGGAGGAGGCGAACCGCCTGGTCCGCCAGGCGTTCGGCGACCGGGAGCAGCGCTCCGGCGAGACCACCGAACAGAGCCCCGCCCCCAAACCCCCCACGGCACCCCCGGTGGGCTGACCCCGCCCCCGCCCGATCCAGGTGATCATGAAGTTAACGGCTGTGGAAAGCGCCTTCCAGGGCGCTAACTTCATGATCACCAGGATGAGCCCAGGGCCGAGGTGGACGGCCGGGTCAGGGGAGGGTGGCCAGGGCGGTCAGGAGGGCGTCGACGTCGGCCTGGGTGGTGCCGAGGCCGAGGCTGGCGCGGAGGGCGGTGGCGGGCAGGTCGCGGCGGCCGCTGCGGGTCGCCGCCTCGGTGAGCAGGCGGCGGGCCAGCGGGTGGGCGCAGAACAGGCCGTCCCGGACGCCGATCCGGTGCGCGGTCGCCAGGTGGGCGGCCACCTCGGCGGAGTCGCGGCCGGCGACCACGAAGCTGACGATGCCCACCCGAGGTGTGTCCGGCCCGAACGTGCGCAGCTCCACCACGTCCGGCAGGGCGGCGATGCCGGTCCGGAGCCGGGCCAGCAGCGCCTGCTCACGGGCGTGCAGCGCGTCCCGGTCCGCGGCGGCCAGCGCCGCGCAGACCGCCGCCAGGGCCACGGCGCCGAGCAGGTTCGGGGTGCCCCCCTCGTGCCGGGCCGGGCCGGTGGCCCAGCGCACCTCGTGGGTGGCCGCCCCGACGTGGCTGGTGGCTCCGCCGCCGGCCAGGTACGGCGGGGCCGCGTCCAGCCAGTCCGCCCGCCCGACCAGCACGCCCGCGCCGAACGGGGCGTACAGCTTGTGGCCGGAGAGGGCCACGTAGTCGACGTCCAGCGCGGCCAGGTCCACCGGGGCGTGCGGGGCGAGCTGGGCGGCGTCGACCAGGATCCGGGCGCCGTGCCGGCGCGCCACCCGGGCCAGCTCGGCCACCGGCCAGCGCTCCCCGGTCACGTTGCTCGCACCGGTCACCGCCACCAGCACCGGCAGCCCGGGCCGGGCGTCGCGGGACAGCTCGCCGAGCGCGGCGTCCAGGGAACGGACCGCCCCGCCCGGGCCGTCCGGCACCGGCAGCCGCACCGAACCCCGCGGCCAGGGGAGCAGGTTGGCGTGGTGCTCGCCGGCGAAGGTGACCACCGTGGTGCCGGCGGGCAGCGCCCGGGCCAGCAGGTTCAACGCGTCGGTGGTGTTCCGGGTGAAGATCACGTGGTCGTCGGGGCGGGCGCCCAGGAAGTCGGCGACGGTCTGCCGGGCCCGCTCGTAGGCCAGCGTGCAGCGCCGCGACAGCGCGCCGGCGCCGCGGTGCACGCTCGCGTACCAGGGCAGGAGCTCGGCCACCGCGTCGGCCGCCGCCCGCGCGCACGGCGCGCTGGCCGCGTGGTCCAGGTTGATCTCCCCCGGTACGCCGAGCACGCCGAGCGGGTCGGGCGCGCTCGGGATGGGCAGGGTGGGCAGCGAGGGTGCGAGGGTGACGGTCATGCCGGAGCCTCCCGGGTCCAGGGGACCCCGGGTGTGGCCACCGGGACGGGGTCCGCGCTTGCCCAGCACGCGGTTCGGGCTGGGCCCGGTCATCACCCGGGGCACCCCACCGCGAACTCGACGAGGGTTGCCGGCCAGCAAGCCGGGGCTTCGCGCTGGCACTCGTGACCTGTCCGGGAGCATAGCGGCCGCGATGCGACCCGACCAGTGGGTCGCGGATGACTACGCTGACGGCATGGCCGTCACCCCGCCCGGCGGAGCCCTGCCGCCGCCGCCGACCGCGCCCGCCGTCCCGCCGGGGTCGCCGACCCCCCGGATGCCGCTGCGCCGGCTCGGCTGGCGGCGGTTCCTGGCGCTGGCCGGGGTGGTGCTGCTGATCGCCGCCGGCGCGGTCTTCATGGTGTTCACCCTGGGCGAGAGCTTGGGCGCGGAGGCGCTGCTGGTCGGCGTGATCGCGGCGATCCTGCCGGTGCCGGTGCTGGTCTCCTGCTTCCTCTGGCTCGACCGCTACGAGCCCGAGCCGCTGAAGTATCTGATCTTCTGCTTCGCCTGGGGCGCGTTCGTCTCCACCGCCATCTCGCTGCTGGTCAACGAGACCGGCGCCCGGCTGTTCGACAACCTGGGGCTGCCCGCGGCGCTGACCGCCGTGCTGGTCGCCCCGTTCATCGAGGAGCTGACCAAGGCCGCCGGCCCGATCCTGCTGCTGATCTTCCGCCGCCGGGAGTTCTCCGGGGTCACCGACGGCCTGGTCTACTGCGGGCTCTCCGCCGTCGGCTTCGCCATGGTGGAGAACATCCTCTACCTGGGCGGATACGGCTACCGCACCGGCGTCGAGGAGTACGGCCCGGCCACCGGCGCGCGCCAGGTGATCGCCATCTTCATCGTGCGGATCCTGCTCTTCGGGTTCGCCCACCCGCTGTTCACCTCGATGACCGGTGTCGGGCTCGGGGTCGCGGCGCGTACCGCCGACCGGCGGGTGCGCTTCCTCGCCCCGATCGCCGGCCTGCTGGTGGCCATGATGCTGCACGGCACCTGGAACCTGCTGCCCTCGCTCGCCGCCGCCACCGGGCAGCCGCTGATCGCGCTCTACGGCTACCTCGGCGTGATGGTGCCGATCTTCTTCGGCATGGTCGGGCTGGCCATCTGGCTGCGCGCCTGGGAGGGGCGGCTCACCGAGCGCACCCTGCCGGACTACGTCCGGGCCGGCTGGCTCACCCCGCCCGAGGTGGCCGCGCTGGGCAGCCTCGGCCGGCGGCACGCCGCCCGGACCTGGGCCCGGCGGGTGGCCGGCGACGGTGGGGTGAAGGCGATGCGCGGCTACCAGTTCGCGGCCACCCGGCTGGCGCTGCTGCGTGACGGGATGCGCCGGGGGCTGGACCGCAAGCCCGCCGAGCGGGACCGGACGGCGCGGGAGGAACGGGAGCTGCTGGAGGCGATCGGGGCGTACCGGGCGTTCTTCGTGGGCCGTGACCCGCAGGCGCCGGTCGGGGTCTGGGACGGGCAGCGCTACCACCTGCGCTTCCCGGACGGGTCGCGGCGCGCGGTCGAGGCCCCGGACGAGCCGGTGGTGCCGATCCCGGTGGTGCTGGCCCCGCCGCCGGCCTTCCCGGCCGGCTACGGCCCGCAGGGCTGGCCCGGCCCGCGCCCGGCCGCCCCCTGGCACCCGCACGCCTGACCGGACCGCCCCGGGTGCCGGCGGCTCAGGTCATCAGGCCGGTGAGGAAGTCGCCGAGGCCCTGGGCGATGGCCATGAGGGCTGCCCCGATCCCCTTGAACAGCTGCGCCGCGCCGTCGGGCCGGAACGCCATGTAGTAGACCAGGAACGCGAGGAATCCCCAGGCAAGTATCTTCTTGATGACTACCGGCATGATCCCTCCCCAGGGCGCTGTCGTGCCTGGGGCTTCCCGCCGGGCAGCGGCGCAAACGGCACCCGCGAGGCGGGGACGCCTAGAGATAGAGGCCGGTCGAGCCGGTCGGCTCCTTATCCACCCGCTCGGCCGCCACGGCGTGCACGTCCCGCTCGCGCAGCAGGACGTACGCCCGGCCGTGCAACTCGACCTCGGAGCGGTCGTCGGGGTCGAAGAGCACCCGGTCGCCGGAGACGATGGAGCGGACGTGCGGCCCGACGCCGACGGCGGTGGCCCAGGCCAGCCGCTTGCCGACCGCCGCGGTGGCCGGAATGACGATGCCGGCGGTGGAACGGCGTTCCCCCTCGCCGTTCTCGGTACGCACCAGCACACGGTCATGCAGCAGCCGGATCGGCAGCCCGGCGTCGAGGTTCTGGTCGGCGTTCACGCGAAGACGCTACCGCGTGCCCGGCGGTCGATCCCGGCGTGGTTGGGCGGAGCGGCAGGGGGCAATGTGTGGCGGAGTCGCCCTAGGGTGGGGCGGACGGACGTATCCTGTCCACCCTGTGTCCGTGGGCGGACCAAGTTTGCGGGAGGTGCGCTTGAGCCGCTTCGAGCGGATGCGTGGACGGCTCCGTCGCGCGTACGAGTCCGGCCGCGAGTCGGCGCGGGCCCGGCGGACCGAGCCGGACCGGTCGGCGGAGGAGCCGGACGTGGCCTCGCCCTCCTCGCCGAGCCCGGCGGCGCCTCCGGCGGCGACGGTGGTGGGCGCGGAGCCCCCGCCCCCCGTGCACTCCTCGACCACCAGCCTGGACGACGTGGAGGTGCCGCACGCGCTGCGGATCGCGGCGGCCTGGTGCTGGCGGCTCATCGTGGTCGGCATCGTCACCTGGTCGCTGCTCAAGATCGTCGGCACCGTCCGCATCGTGATCATCCCGCTGGCGGTCGCGCTGCTGCTCTCCGCGCTGCTCGCCCCGGCGGTCGGCTGGCTGCTCAGGGCCCGCCTGCCCCGGTCGCTGGCGACCGGCGTGGTGCTGGTCGGCGGCCTGGCCGCGGTGGTCGGCACGCTGACCCTGGTGGTGAACGAGTTCATCCAGGGTGTGCCGGAGCTGAGTGAGAAGTCGTCCCAGGGCGTCCGGCAGATCCAGGACTGGCTCAAGACCGGCCCGCTGCACCTCTCCGACGGCCAGCTCAACCGCTATATCGACGAGGCGCAGAGCTGGATCAACGGCAACACGGAGAAGTTCACCAGCGGGGCGCTCAACACCGCGGCCACCCTGGCCGAGGTGCTCACCGGCACCGTCCTGGTGCTCTTCGCGACCTTCTTCTTCCTCCGGGACGGCGCCAAGATCTGGCGGTTCCTGGTCCGGCTGCTGCCGGTGAAGGCCCGCTGGAAGGTGGACGACGCCGGCCGCGCCTCCTGGGCGACGCTCGGCGCCTACGTCCGGGCCACCGTGCTGGTCGCCTTCATCGACGCCGTGGGCATCGGCATCTTCCTGGTCATCTTCGACATCCCGTTCGCGTTCCCGCTGGCCGCGCTGGTCTTCCTGGGCGCGTTCATCCCGATCGTCGGCGCGGCGCTGTCCGGCGTGGTGGCCGTGCTGGTGGCGCTGGTCGACAGCGGCGCGGTGACCGCGCTGATCATCCTGGGCGCGGTGATCGGCGTGCAGCAGGTCGAGGGGCACGTGCTCCAGCCACTGATCATGGGCCGGGCGGTGGCCATCCACCCGCTCGCCGTGATCATCGGGATCGCCGCCGGCGTGGTGCTGGCCGGCATCGCGGGCGCGCTGGTCGCGGTGCCGCTGATCGCCGTGCTCAACACCGCGGTCCGCCGGCTCGCCGCGCGGACCGTGCCGGACACCCCACCCGACGCCGTGGTGGTCGCCTCCCACGCGCCCTGACCCGCGCCCCGAAGGCCCGCTCACCCGACGCCCGCGTCGCCCCTGCTCGGGGAGGCGCGGGCGTCAGCTCTTGCCGAGCCGCTCCAGTGCGCCCCGGGCCACGTCGGGCCGGGTCGTGTACCAGAACGGGGGCAGCGAGCGGCGCAGGAACGGGCCGTAGCCGCGGGCGGTCTCCAGCCGGGAGTCGAGCACCGCCACCACGCCCCGGTCGCCGGTGGCCCGGATCAGCCGGCCGACCCCCTGGGCCAGCCGGACCGCCGCGATCGGCACGCTCACGGCCGCGAAGCCGGAGCCGCCGCCGGCGTCGACCGCCGCCGCCCTGGCCGCGGCGAGCGGCTCGTCGGGCCGGGGGAAGGGCAGCCGGTCGATCACCACGAGCTGGCAGGCATCGCCCGGCACGTCCACCCCCTGCCAGAGCGACATCACCCCGAACAGGCAGCTCTCCCGCTCCTCACGGAACCGGCGGACCAGCAGCGGCAGCGCCTCCTCGCCCTGGAGCAGCACCGGCAGGTCGGTCCGCGCCCGGAGCAGCTCCGCGGCCTGCTGCGCGGCCCGACGGGAGGAGAAGAGCCCGAGGGTACGCCCACCGAGCGCCCCGACCAGCGCCAGCAACTCCTCGCCCGCGGCCTCGGGCAGCCCGGAGACGCTGGGCCGGGGCAGGTGCGCGGCGACGTACAGGATGCCCTGCCGGGCGTAGTCGAAGGGCGAGCCCACGTCGAGCGACGTCCAGCCCGGCCCCTCGGTGGCCGGTACGGTGCCGGTCGCCGCCCGGCTGCCGTCGGTGCTCGCCACCGGGGATGTGGTGCCGGCGCGGCCGGCGGCGGCCGTGGCGGCCAGCGCGGCCGCCGCGGGGGAGGGCGGGGCGGGCGGCGGCGCGTCCAGCCCCAGCGCCCGGGCCACCGTGTCGAACCGGCCGCCCAGGGCCAGGGTGGCCGAGGTGGCGACCACGGTGCGCTCGTCGTAGAGGTGGGTGGCGAGGGTGCCGGCGACCGAGAGCGGCGCCACCACCAGCGCCCGGCGGCTGCCGTTCTCCGGTTTCTCCACCCAGGCCACGTCGTGGTCGGCCTCCTCCAGCAGCCGCTGCGCGGTGGTGGAGAGCTCGTCCAGCGCGGCCTTGGCCTGCTGCTTGCGCACCGGGTCCGGGTCGTCGGCCTTGATGTCGCCGATCGCCTCCAGGGCGGCCCGGGTGGCGCCGTCGAGCAGGGTGCACGCCTCGCGCAGCGCGGGCGGCAGGCCGGCGGTGAGCCGCCCGGCCGGCGCCTCGGCCAGCCCCACGGCGAGCGCGTCGCCGGCCTCGGTGAGCCGTTCGGCCACCTCGGGGCGGAGCAGCGGCCGGGCCCGGCGGGTGGACCGGTCGATCAGCTGGGGCTCCAGCTCGGCCTGGGCCGCCGAGGAGACCCGGTCGGCCAGCTCGTGCGCCTCGTCCACCACGAGCAGCTTGTGCGGCGGCACGATGTGCCGGCCGGCGAGCATGTCGACGGCGAGGAGGCTGTGGTTGGTCACCACGATGTCCGCCTCGCGGGCCCGGGCCCGGGAGGCCTCGGCGAAGCACTCCTGGCCGAACGGGCAGCGGGTGGCGCCGACGCACTCCCGGGCCGGCATCGAGACGCTCCGCCAGACCTGGTCGTCCACGCCCGGGTCCAGCTCGTCCCGGTCGCCGGTGGCGGTCTCCTCCGCCCAGTCACGCAGCCGCTGCATCTGCTTGCCGAGCCGGCCCGCCTCGCCGAGCCACTTGGTGGCGCCGGGGCGCGGCGCGTCGAAGAGGGTGTCCTCCGGCTCCGCCTCGACCGAGCTGTCCAGCCGGGCCAGGCAGAGGTAGTGGTGCCGCCCCTTGAGCACGGCGAAGGTGGGGCGCCGGCCGAGCACCGGCTCGACCGCGTCGGCCAGCCGGGGCAGGTCGTGGTCGACCAGCTGGGACTGCAACGCCAGGGTGGCGGTGGAGACCACCACCGGGCCGTCCACGGTCAGCGCCGGGGCCAGGTAGGCCAGCGACTTGCCGGTGCCGGTGCCGGCCTGCACCAGCAGATGCTCGCCGGAGGTGATGCTCCGCTCGATCGCCTCGGCCATCTGCTGCTGGCCGGGGCGGGCCGCGCCGCCCGGGACCGCGCCGACCGCGGCGGCCAGCAGCTCGCCCCCGCCGGGCCGGCCGCCCCGGCGCTTCTTGGGAACGGCGGGGCCGGTGGCGGTGCGGGGCGGGGTCACCGTGCGACCGTACCCGCCGGCGCCGACAGGGGGTGGGTCGCTCCGCCCGCGTGGCGTGGCCGGCAGGTCGCGTCCGGTTACCTGCCGATCGCGTCGCGTGGCCGGAATCGGTTAGGGTGCCAGTCATGCCGAGCGACGTGGTCCGCGTGATCTACCGCAAGTACGACGGCAGCGCCCACCGCGACTACCCGGCCCGCCGGCTCGCCGAGGACGACCTCGGTGTCTGGCTCGGCGTGCCGGCCGGCACCGAGTCGGTCTACCACGGCCGGCCCTCCGTGGAGCGGATCCCGTTCGTCCTGCTGGTGCCCCGGCACGCCTGGTGGACCGGCATGTTCAACCCGCCCCCGCGCACCAGTGAGGTCTACTGCGACATCACCACCCCGGCGAGCTGGGAGGGCGAGGAGACGGTCCACCTGGTCGACCTCGACCTCGATGTGGTGCGCCGCCGGGCGACCGGCGTGGTCGAGCTGCGCGACGAGGACGAGTTCGCCGAGCACCGGGCGCGCTGGGGTTACCCCGCCGACGTGGTGACCGAGGCCGAGGCCGCCGCGCGCTGGCTGCTCGGTGCGCTCGACGACGGCACCGAGCCGTTCGCCACCTCGTACCGGAAGTGGCTGGCCCTGGTCGTCTGAGCCGGCCTCAGAGGCGCGGCGGCCAGTCCTCGTCGGCCCTGACCCCGGGGAGGTCGGCCACCTTCTCCGGGTTGAGCTGGTTGAAGACGCCGGTGATCAGGCCCTCGTGCACGGCGAACGAGGTGACCATCCGCAGCGGCCGCCCGTCGCGGAACACCGTCTCCGCCTGCCAGCCCAGCGCGCCGTCGACCAGCACCGGCCGGGCGTGCAGGGGCCCGCCCCAGCGAGCGGCCTGGCCGAAGAGACCGAGGATGAAGCGGCCCGCCAGGTCGGCGCCGACCACCGGCCGGCGGGCGGCCGGGAAGTGCCCACCGCTGTCGCCGATCACCACCACGTCGGGGGCCAGCACCTCGACCAGCCGGTCCAGCTCCCCGGACTCGACCGCCGCCACGAACGCGCTGAGCACCTTGTGCTGCTCGGCCAGGTCGGCGGTGTGCCGGGGGACGTCCGGCGCGGTGACCGCGCGGCGGCCCCGGGAGGCGAGCTGCCGGGCGGCCGCCGGGGTGGTGCCGAGCACCTCGGCGACCGTGCCGAACGGCACGGCGAAGACGTCGTGCAGCACGAACGCCACCCGCTGCTCGGGGGTCAGCCGCTCCAGCACCACCAGCAGCGCGGTGCCGAGCTGGTCGGCCCGGACCGCCCGCTCGGCCGGGTCGGGGGCGAACCCGTCCGCGGTCGGCGCCGCGCTCACCACCGGCTCCGGCAGCCACTGACCGGGGTACGCCTCCCGGCGCACCCGGGCGGAGCGGAGCACGTCCAGGCAGATCCGCGAGCAGGTGGTGGTGAGCCAGCCGCGCAGGTCGCGGACCTGCTCCCGGGCGGCCGGGTCGGCGAGCGCGCCCGCGTAGCGCAGCCAGGTCTCCTGGACCGCGTCCTCGGCCTCGCTCCGGCTGCCCAGCATCCGCTGCGCCACCGCCAGCAGGTGCCCGCGTTCCGCCTCGAACTCCGCCGCCCGCTCCTGCACGTGCCGCCCCCTCCGCCGGAACCCACATTCTCCCCCGGGCCCCGGGAGCGGCGCCGCCCGGGAACGGACACCGCTCGGGAGGCGGAGGTGGGCGGGGTGGGTGAGGATCGAGGGATGAGCGGTGTCGACGAGGTGGCGCGGCCCGAGGGCGGGTCGATGCGGGAGCTGCTCCGGGCCGGCCCGGGCGCGGTGGACCTGGCGGCGGTGGATCCCCGGTCGACCCCGGGGTTGCCCGCGGCGGCCGGGAGCGGCAAGGGCCGCAAGGAGTGGGCGCGCGGGCAGGTCGAGCTGCTCGGCGCGGAGCTCGGCCGGCAGCAGGAGATGCTGTACGCCTCCGCGAAGGGCGCCGCCGGTCCGGGGAGCGCGACCAGCGCACCCACCCAGGCCGGCGCCCACCTGGCCGGCGACCGCCCGCGCCGGCTGCTGCTGGTGCTCCAGGCCATGGACTGCGGCGGCAAGGACGGCACGGTCAAGCGGGTGGCCGGCGCCATGAACCCGTTGGGCCTGCACATCCGCTCGTTCGGCCCGCCGACCGAGGAGGAGCGGCGGCACGACTTCCTCTGGCGGATCCGCGGGGCCCTCCCGCCCCCCGGCTACGTGGGCGTCTTCAACCGCTCGCACTACGAGGACGTGCTGATCGCCCGGGTCGAGGGCCTGGTCGACGAGGCCACCTGGCGGGGCCGCTACGACCTGATCAACGAGTTCGAGCGGGAGCTGGCCGGCAACGCGGTCACTGTGGTCAAGGTCATGCTGCACATCTCGTACGCCGAGCAGGGCGAGCGGCTGATGGAGCGGCTCACCGACCCGACGAAGTACTGGAAGTACAACCCGAGCGACCTGGACACCCGGGCCCACTGGGACGACTATCAGGCGGCGTACGCCGAGGCGATCGAGCGGTGCGGCCCGGACGTCGCGTCCTGGTTCGTGGTGCCGGCGGACCGGAAGTGGTACCGCGACTGGGCGGTGGCGCACCTGCTCCGGGAGACGTTCGACGGGTTGGATCTGGGGTATCCGCCTGCCGATTTCGACATCGCGCGGGAGCGGGAGCGGCTGCGCAGCGAGGGCGGAGCGGGCAAGGTGAACAACAGGTGAACGAGTGGTGAATCGGGCCTGACCAGGGGTGGGCCGGGCGTTGCCCGGTTCCACGGGGTACCTAGCATGCGCAGAGCAGACGCCATCCGGGCGACGGCCACCCTTCCACCGACACGACGAGGTCCGTGCTGTGAAGTTTTCCTTCCGTCCCACCGAGGGCGCCTTCTACGAGCTCTTCACCAGGGCCGCGCAGAACCTGGTCAAGGGAACCGAGCTGCTCAACGAGCTGGGGCTGCCGGATGTCGAGGTCCAGTCGGTGAGCGAGCGGCTCACCGAGGTCGAGCACGACAGCGACCAGATCACCCACGAGCTGTACAAGAAGATCAACTCCACCTTCATCACCCCGTTCGACCGCGAGGACATCTACCGGCTGGGCTCGCTGCTCGACGACGTGATGGACCACCTGGAGGCGGTCGGCAACCTGCTCTACCTCTACGGCCTGACCAAGCTGCCGTCGCTGCCGCGCGAGATGCACGAGCTGGTGAACGTGCTGGACCAGCAGGCCAAGCTGACCGCCGAGGCGATGCCCCGGCTGAAGTCGATGAAGGATCTTGAGGACTACTGGATCGAGTGCAACCGCCTCGAGAACGACGGTGACCAGGCGTACCGGATGCTGCTGGTCCGCCTCTTCAGCGGTGAGTACGACGCGCTCACGGTGCTGAAGATGAAGGAGGTGGCCGACGAGCTGGAGGCCGCCTGCGACGCCTTCGAGCACGTCGCCAACACCGTCGAGACCATCGCGGTCAAGGAGTCCTGATCCCGTGACCCCCGAACTCATCGCCGTGCTGGCGGTGATCGTGGTCGCCATGGCGTTCGACTACACGAACGGCTTCCATGACGCGGCGAACGCGATCGCCACCAGCGTGTCCACCCGGGCGCTGACCCCCCGGATCGCCCTGGCGCTGGCCGCCGTCGGCAACTTCGTCGGCGCGCACTTCGGCGCGGGGGTGGCCAAGACGGTCGGCGACGGCCTGGTCACCCTGCCACCCGGGGTGGCCAGCCTGGGGGTGGTCTTCGCCGGCGTGCTCGGCGCGATCGCCTGGAACCTGATCACCTGGTACTTCGGCCTGCCGTCGTCGTCCTCGCACGCCCTCTTCGGCGGCCTGGTCGGGGCGACCCTCTTCGCCGCCGACGGCGTCGTGCAGTGGGGCAACATCGTCGAGAAGGTCCTCGTCCCGATGGTGCTCTCGCCGGTGGTCGGCCTGGTGCTCGGCTTCCTGCTGATGCTGGCGATCCTCTGGCTGTTCCGGAAGGGCCAGCCCGGCAAGCTCAACCGGGGCTTCCGCTGGGCGCAGACCGCCTCGGCCGCCGCCATGTCGGTCGGCCACGGCATGCAGGACGCCGCCAAGACCATGGGCATCATCGTGCTGGCGCTCTACACCGGCGGTTTCCAGGACTCCAAGACGCACATCCCGGGCTGGGTGTTCTGGACCTCCGCGGCCATGCTGGCGGCCGGCACCTACGCGGGCGGCTGGCGGATCATCCGGACCCTGGGCCGGAAGATCATCGACCTGGGCCCACCGGAGGGCTTCGCGGCCGAGACCGTGGCCAGCGCCGTGCTCTACTTCAACGCCCTGGTGCTGAAGGCCCCGATCTCCACCACCCACACGATCACCTCAGCGATCATGGGTGTCGGCGCGACGAAGCGGCTCTCCGCGGTCCGCTGGAACGTGGCCGGCAACATCGTGATCGCCTGGATCATCACGTTCCCGGCCGCCGCGGCCATCGCCTGCCTGGCGTACCTGCTGGTCCGCCCGCTGTTCTGAGACGTCCGACGCCGAGGGGTCCCCCGCCGTGGCGGGGGACCCCTCACGCGTAGTCGACGCCGATCCGGCCCCGGATGTCGTCGAGCAGGCCCATCACCTCAAGGGTGGCGGAGTGCGGCACCAGCGGGCTCTCGATCAGCCCGGCCGCCAGGCAGCGCTGCACCTCGATCGCCTCATACTGGTAGCCGCCCCCGGTCAGGTCCGCCGCGATGGTCTCCGGCTCCGCGCCGAGCCGGTGCAGCACCGCGGCGCCGGGCCGGTAGAACGGCTCCGGCAGGTCGATCCGGCCGGTCGTGCCGGTGATCGCGGCGGTGATCGCGGTGGCGCCGACGATCCCGCAGCTCAACGTCGCCACCGCCCCGGAGTCCCAACCGAGGACGATGCCGGTGTTCTCGTCGACGTCCTCCGGGCTCAGCTTCGCCCAGGCGTTCACGTGTTGGGGCATGCCGAGCAGCAGGTGGGCCAGGCTCAGCGGGTAGACGCCGAGGTCGAGCAGGGCGCCACCGCCGAGCGTCCGGGCCCGCATCCGGTGCTCCGGCGGGAACGGGCCGGCCGCCCCGAAGTCCGCCCGGACGTGGGTCACCTCGCCGATCGCGCCGTCCCGGATCAGTTCCAGCACCCGGAGGATCAGCGGGTTCGTCCGCATCCACATGGCCTCCATGAGGAAGAGGCCGCGGGCGCGGGCCGTCTCGACCAGCTCCGTGGTGGTGGCCAGGTCGAGCGTGCAGGGCTTCTCCACCAGCACTGCCTTGTCGCCGGCCAGGCAGGTGAGGGCCGCCTCGTGGTGCGCGACGTGCGGGGTGGCGACGTAGATGACGTCCACGTCCGGGTCCGCGGCCAGTTCCGCCCAGGAGGCGTACGCCCGGGGCACGTCGTGCCGCTTCGCGAACAGCTCGGCGCTTTCCCGGGTACGCGAACCGACCGCCACCAGCTCGGCCCCCGGCGCCAGCCGCAGGTCCTCGGCGAAGCGTGCGGCGATGTGTCCGGTGGCCAGGATTCCCCAACGCGTCATACCGGCACGCTATCCCGGGCCGTTCCGCCGCCGAAAAGAAGATCCACCCGTCGGGAAATTGGGCGAGTCGACTTCCCAGGAGCCCGCTTTCGGCGCGGTGCACAACGAACTCCCCACCGGCTAGAACAGCTCGCCGACGGCTACCGGCAAGGCCCCGGCGCTCCACCGGAACCCGCGTCACGGCGGCGGACGTCGGGCGTTCGACGACACCTATGCGACCGGGAGGTGCTGCTGGTAATGATCGCGCCGAGCGGCACAGCCGCCCGGCCGGTGCGGACGCCGGCGAGATCTTGGACAGTTGTCGTTCGTGACGAACGACAACTGTCCAAGATCGGGGCGTGCACTCTGACACCGTCCCGGCCGTCCCGGCGGGCGGATGATCCACTGGTCGGGAACTAGGCTCGGGGCATGACGATCGACGGCTTCGCCGCACCGCCCGCCCTGGTGGAGCACGCCCGCCGGTTCCGTGCCGAGGGCGGCGTGCCGGCCGTGCCCCGGGTCGCCGCCACCGTGCTGCTGCTCCGCCCGGCCGGCGCCGACTTCGAGGTGTACCTGATCCGCCGGGTGGCCGCGATGACCTTCGGTGGGATGTACGCCTTCCCCGGCGGCGGTGTGGACCGCTCGGACTCGCAGGCTCACCTGGACTGGGCCGGCCCGACGCCGGCCGGCTGGGGCGAGCGGCTCCGCCTCGCCCCGGAGGCCGCGCAGGCCGTCGTCTGCGCCGCAGCCCGGGAGGTCTTCGAGGAGGCGGGGGTGCTGCTGGCCGGCCCGGACGGCGGGACCGTGGTGGGCGACGTGAGCGGTGACGACTGGGAGGCGGCCCGGCAGGACCTGGTGGCCCGGCGGACCGGCTTCGCCGACCTGCTGGCGGGGCGGGGCCTCACCCTCCGCTCCGACCTGCTGCTGCCGTGGAGCCGGTGGATCACCCCGGAGTTCGAGCCGCGCCGCTTCGACACGTACTTCTTCATCGCCCTGCTGCCCGAGGGGCAGCGGACCCGGGACGTCTCCGGCGAGGCCGACCACACGGTGTGGCTGCGCCCGGCGGACGCCCTGGCCCGGGCGGAGGCCGGCGAGCTGACCATGCTCCCGCCCACGATGGTCACCCTCGGCGAGGTCGCCGCCGCCGGCGACCTGGCGGGCGTGGCCCGCACGGCGGCCACCCGCGACGCCGCCACCCCGATCACCCCGCGCCTGGACGTCCCCGAGGACGGCGAACCCCGCTTCACCCTGACCTGAGCCCCGCCCCCGCCGATCTTGCACTTACCGCCCGGGCGAATGCGGCGGATCGGGGCGAATCGTGGGCCGAAACTGCAAGATCAACGCAGGTCGAGGCGTGGATACGCCGAGGGCCCCGGTCGGGATCGACCGGGGCCCTCGCGGACCGGGACGGCGGCGGCTCAGCCGAAGCGGCCGGTGATGTAGTCCTCGGTCTTCTTCCGGCTCGGGTTGCTGAAGATCTTCTGGGTGTTGTCGTACTCGATCAGCCGGCCCGGGTCGCCGGTCTTCTCGATGGAGAAGAAGGCGGTCCGGTCCGACACCCGGGCGGCCTGCTGCATGTTGTGCGTGACGATGATGATGGTGAACTTGTCCTTGAGCTGGAACATCAGGTCCTCGATGGCCAGCGTGGAGATCGGGTCCAGCGCCGAGCAGGGCTCGTCCATGAGCACAACCTGCGGCTCGACCGCGATGGTCCGGGCGATGCAGAGCCGCTGCTGCTGACCGCCGGAGAGGCCGGCGCCGGGCTTGCCGAGCCGGTCCTTCACCTCGTCCCAGAGGTTCGCCGAGCGGAGCGCCTTCTCGGCGGCCTCCTCCAGGATCGACTTGCGCCGCACCCCGTTGAGCCGCAGGCCGGCCACCACGTTCTCGAAG
This sequence comes from Micromonospora sp. NPDC023966, assembly GCF_040639095.1. Lineage (NCBI taxonomy): Bacteria > Bacillati > Actinomycetota > Actinomycetes > Micromonosporales > Micromonosporaceae > Micromonospora > Micromonospora sp. NPDC023966. The sequence goes on from NZ_JBEZZJ010000004.1 coordinate 289,584, forward strand.
ATGCTCATGGTGGGGAACGGGTTCGGCCGCTGGAAGACCATGCCGATCATCCGCCGGACCGCGGTGACGTCCACGTCCCGGTCGTAGATGTCCTGGTCGTCGATGGTCAGGCTGCCCTCGACCCGGGCCCCCGGCAGCACCTCGTGCATCCGGTTGATCGACCGCAGGAAGGTGGACTTGCCGCAGCCGGACGGCCCGATCAGGGCGGTGACCGTCTTCGGCTCGACGGTCAGGCTGATGTTCTCAATCGCCTTGAACCCGCCGTAGTAGGCGGTGACGTCGGCGGCTTCGATGCGCTTGGCCATGGTGGTGGTACCTCCGGGGTTCATCGGCCGAGCCGGTTGCGGCGGGCCAGCAACTTCGCCGCGACGGTCAGGATGAGGACGAGGGCGACCAGGGTCAGCGCCGCGGTCCACGCCCGCGCCGGCGAGTACTTCGAGGCCTCGCCGGCCTGCTGGTAGACGAAGAGAGCCAGCGACGACTGGTTGTTCTCGAACGGGTTGAAGTTGATCGCGGCGCCGCCGCCGGCCACGAGCAGCACCGGCGCGGTCTCGCCGGCCGCCCGCGCGATGGCGAGCATGATGCCGGTGACGATGCCGGGCAGCGCGGTCGGCAGCACGACCCGCAGGATGGTCTTCCACTTCGGCACGCCGAGGGCGTACGCGCCCTCGCGCAGCGGCGCCGGCACGAGGCGGAGCATCTCCTCGGTGGAGCGGACCACGGTCGGCAGCATGAGCACGCTCAGGGCCAGCGCGGCGGCGAAGCCGGAGAAGCCCGGCCGGCCGTCGTTGAACCACGGCGAAACGATCAGCACCCAGAAGGCCAGCACGAACAGGCCGGTGACGATCGACGGGATGCCGGTCATCACGTCCACGAAGAAGCGGATGGTGAAGGCGAACCGGCCCCGGCCGTACTCGACCACGTAGATCGCGCAGAGCACGCCGAGCGGGACGGTGACGAGAGTGGCGATGCCGACCTGCTCCAGGGTCCCCACGATGGCGTGGTAGGCGCCGCCGTTCGCGTCCCGGGCCCCGATGTTGTTCATCGAGGTGCCGAAGAAGTTGCCGTCGAGCCGCTCGGCGCCCTTGCTGACCAGGGTCCAGACCACCGAGGCCAGCGGCAGCACCGCCAGCACGAAGGCCGAGTGGATGAGGGCGCTCCAGGTCCGGTTGCGGGCGGCCCGGCGGCCCTCCACCGCGTTCGCGGCGACGTGCAGGCCGGCCAGGTAGAGCAGCGCGCCGACGACCACGACCAGGACCGGGCCGCCGATGCCGGCGCCGTAGACGATGCCGGCCGAGACCAGCAGCGCCACGACGGCGATGACCGGTGCGGCGTACGCCGGAAGTCGCCGGGCCCGCAGCGTCAGCGGCTGGGCCGGCGGTTGCGGGCGGTGGGAGGTGACGGTGGTGGTCATGCGGGGCTTCCTTCAGTTCGCGACTGCGGGGCTCGCAACCCCGGCTCACTCCTCGCGCTCACGCCGCAGACTCCGTGAACTCGCGGCGGCGGTAGATGATCGCCCGCGCGGTGATGTTGACGATCAGCGTGATCGCGAAGAGCACCAGGCCGGAGGCGATCAGCGCGCCCCGGCCGGTGTCGTTCGCCTCGGCGAACCGGTTCGCGATGTTCGCGGCGATCGAGTTGCCACCGCTCTGCAGGACGTTGAACGAGATGGCGTACGTGGAGCCGAGGGTCAGCGCCAGGGCGATGGTCTCGCCGAGCGCCCGGCCCAGGCCCAGCATCACCGCGGCGATCACGCCCGGCCGGCCGTAGGGCAGGACGGCGGTGCGCACCATCTCCCAACGGGTGGCGCCCAGCGCGAGCGCGGCCTCCTCGTTGGCGGTCGGGGTCTGCCGGAACACCTCGCGGGAGAGCGAGGTGACGATCGGCAGCACCATGATCGCCAGCACCACCGAGCCGAGCAGGATGGAGTTCCCGTACGGGCCGTCGCCGAAGATCGGGATCCAGCCGAAGTACCGGTGCAGCCAGGCCGACAGGTCGGCGACCGGCTGCGCGAGGTAGTCCCGGCCCCAGAGCCCGAAGACCACGCTGGGCACGGCGGCCAGCAGGTCGATCAGGAAGCCGAGGCCGTTGCCCAGCCGGCGCGGGGCGTAGTGCGACAGGTAGAGGGCGATGCCCAGCGCCACCGGCACCGCCATGAGCAGGGCGAGCAGCGAGCTGAGCACGGTGCCGAAGGCGAGCGCGCCGATGCCGAACGTGGGCGGGTCGTCGTTCGGGAACCAGCCCTCGAAGGTCCAGAAGGACTCGCTGTTCGCCCGCAGGGCCGGCACGGCCTTGGCGATCAGGAAGATCGCGATGGCCGCGATGACCACCAGCACGGTGGTGCCGGCCGCCAGGGTCAGACCGCGGAACGCCCGTTCCGCGCCGAAGGCCCGGGCCCGGGGCAGCCCGCCGCCGCCACCCAGTCCGTTGTCGGGCATGCCGGGGATGCCGGGAGGCTCGGCCACACGCGCCGAGGCACCGGCGGGCCACTCGTGGCTCGTGGCCACGCGGGTCCCGCCGGTGCCGGCGTGCGCCGAGCGGTGAGGGGTGTCACCCATCTGCTCGCTCGCTTCGGGGTAGTGGAGGTGTGTCGGTCAGCGGGTCAGGAGAGGCTCGCGACCGCGGTCTCGACCTTGGCGCGGACGGACTCGGGCAGCGGGGCGTAGCCCAGGTCGACCAGGTCCTGCTGGCCCTCGGCGCTGGCGGCGTGGCCCAGCAGGCCCTTGACCAGCGGCAGCTTGTCGGCCGCGAGGCCCTTGCTGCAGGCGATCTCGTAGGTCACCAGGACGATCGGGTACGCCCCGGCCTGCGTGGTGTTGTAGTCGATCGACATCTTCAGGTCGTTGCCCTGGCCCTCGATCTTGGCCCCGGCGATGGTCTTTCCGGCCGACTCGGCGGTCAGCTCGGCGAACTCACCGGCGCCGTTGCGGACCTTGGCCTTCTTCAGGCCGCCGTTCTCGGCGTAGGACCACTCGACGTAGCTGATGGTGCCGTCGGTGCTCTTGACCTTGCTGGCCACACCGTCGGACTTGGCCGCGCCGACGCCGCTCGGGGCCTTCCAGGCCTTGGCGTTCCCGAAGGTCCAGTCGGACTCGGCGGTCTTGGACAGGTACTTGGTGAAGTTGTCGGTGGTGCCCGACTCGTCGGAGCGGTGCACCGCCTGGATCGCGGTCGACGGCAGCTTCGCGTCCGGGTTGTCGGCCTTGATGGCCGGGTCGTCCCACTTGGTCACCTTGCCGGCGAAGACCTTCGCCAGGGTGGCCGGGGTGAGCTGGAGGTTGTCCACGCCGCTGACGTTGTAGACGATCGCGACCGGGCCGATGACCATCGGCAGGTTGAGGGCCTGGCCGCCGCTGCACTTGGCGTCCGCCTGCGGCTGCTCCTCCGGCTTGAGCGCCGAATCGGAGCCGGCGAAGTCGGCGGTGCCGGCGACGAAGGCCTGGATGCCGGCGCCCGAGCCGGTGGGCTCGTAGTTGATCGTGGTGCCGGCGCACTTCTGCTGGTACGCCTTGATCCACTCGGCCATGGCGTTCTTCTGCGCGGAGGAGCCCTGCGCGTTCAGCGTGCCCTTGCCGCAGTCGGCCGCGGCGGCGGAGCCGGAGGCGGAGGTGCTGGTCGACTCGTTGTTGTCCGAGCCGCAAGCGCTGAGACCGAGCACCGCGGTAAGAGCGAGGCAGGCAATGGCGCCGTGCCGCTGGAGCTTCACCTGAGGGGTTTCCCTTCACGTCTTTGGTCAGGTCGCCCGGTCTCCCGGGTGCCGGCGCTGACCGGCTGACACGAAAGGTAGAAGTGCCAGGTAGACGGTTTGCCGGTCGGAAGTGAACGGAGAATGAACAGGCGCGGCCGGCCGGGTGGCCGTAGCCTGAGGGCCCGTTGTCCATTTCGTGAACCCGCGGCCCACTATCGCTAATAATACGATTTTTCCGGGCAGCCGTTATCCGGCCGAGTCCATCGCGTGACGCGGCCGTGACCGCTGTCCGGGACGTGGCGGTGGGGTCCGGCGCTCAGCCCAGGTGGTAGTTGACGTGCGCCGACCAGCGGGCGAAGCCGACCCGCTCGTAGAGGGCCACCGCCCCGGTGTTCGACTCGTCCACGTAGAGCATCACCCGATCCAGCCCGCGCCGGTCCCGCAGGTAGGCCAGGCCGGCGGTGGTGAGCGCCCGGCCCAGGCCCCCGCGGTGCGCGGACGGGTCCACGCCGAGCACGTAGACCTCGCCGATCCGGGCCGAGCCCGGGCGCTCGTGCACCTTGGTCCAGTGGAAGCCGAGCAGCCGGCCGGTGGCCGAGTCCTCTGCGAGCAGGAAGCCGGCCGGGTCGAACCACGGCTCGGCGAGGCGTACCTGCAGGTCGGCCGTGGTCCACCGGCCCTGCTCGGGGTGCTGGGCGAAGGCCGCTTTGTTCACCGCCAGCCAGGCGTCGTCGTCCGCACCGGGGCGGAACGCGCGCAGCCGCACCCCGTCGGGCAGGGCCGGCTCGGGCAGCGCCGCGGTCAGCGGGCGGCGCAGCTGCCAGAGCACCCGGGCGCGGGTGAAGCCCAGGTCGACGGCGAGCGCGGCGGCCGACGGGTGGTCGCCGTGCGCCCATGCGCGCAGCGGTCCGGCGGCGGCGGCCAGCACGCCCCGGGCCAGCGCCCGGCCGGTGCCGCGCCGCCGGTACGCCGGATGCACCACCAGCTCCACCCCGATCCCCTCGGCGGGGTCGGTGGTGTCGAGGTGGGCGTACCCGGTCAGGGTGTTGTCGGCCGCCCGGGCGGTGAGGTGCACGGCGGGCGCCTGCGGGTCGCGCAGCCGGAGCAGCACGTGCTCGTCGAGCGGGTCGGCGCCGTCCGTGTCGCCGCCTGCGCGGGCGAGCGCCAGCACCTCGGCGACCTCGTCCGGCGCGAGCCGGTCGGCGCGGGCGACACGGTCGGCGGTCGGCGCGGTGCTGCTCATCCCGCCACCGTAGCGGCCGGCGAGCCGCCGATCATGCCGGACGCGGGCACCGGGCGGTGGCGGTGGTCACGTGGTGCCGGTGGGCAGCGCCTCGAGCTGGTAGCGGTGCAGCAGTTCGGGGAGCAGGTGCTGCAACGCCTCGACCGTGCCGGACCGGTCGCCGCCCGCGTCGTGCATGAGCACGATCGAGCCCGGCTTGGTCTGCGCCAGCACCGTGTCGACGATCCGGTCGGCGCCGGGCGCCTGCCAGTCGCTCGGGTCCACCGCCCAGTGCAGCGGCGTCATGCCCAGCTCCTCGCAGACCGACACCACCGGGTTCGTCCAGGCCCCGCCCGGCTGCCGGAAGTACGCGATCCGTGCGTCCGGCGCGGCCGCCCGGATCGCGTCGCTGGTGCGCAGCAGGTCGTTCCGGATCGCCTCCGGCGAGAGCTTGCCCAGGCCGATGTCGTGGTTCCAGGAGTGGTTGCAGAGGGTGTGCCCGTCGGCCACGATCGACCGGACCAGGTCCGGGTGGCTCTCCACGTTCTCGCCGACCACGCAGAAGGTGGCCTTCACGCCGTACTCCTTGAGCAGCGCAAGCACCTGCGGGGTCCAGTGTGGGTCGGGGCCGTCGTCGAAGGTCAGTGCGACCCGGGCGGAGCCGGTGGTGATCTGCGCGCCGTACGGGCCCTCGCTGTCGTCGCCCTGGCGGGCCTGGTCCGGCGCGCTCGGGCTGGCGTCGGGGCTCGGCCCGCCGTAACCGCCGGCGGGCGGGCCGGGGAAGTCGGTGCTGGGCGGCTGGTCGCCGTAGCGCGGGGCGTGGACGCTGGCGGCCACGCCGGTGCCCTGCGGCGGGTGCTCGGGCACCAGGCTGCGCCCCAGCGCGTACGCCGAGCCGAGCAGCGCTGCCGCCACCAGCGTCACCATCCCGGCCGCGCGCAGCGTCGAGGCCGGCATCAGGAGGGCCGACCGTTCGTCGCCCCCGTGGTCATCACGCGCACCGTCGCCCCCTTCGCCCGGCAGATCCGGCAGTCAGATTAGGTCTGACCGGCCAGGCAAAACGGGCATAAAGGGAAAACCTCGCCCGATGGGGGAGGGTGTGGGGCTCCGTCAGACGGAGAGCGGGGCGGGCTCCGACTCCGGCAGCGAGCGCGACGGCGGCACGACGAACTTGTAGCCCACCTGACGCACCGTGCCGATCATCGACTCGTACTCGGAGCCGAGCTTGGCCCGCAGCCGCCGGACGTGCACGTCGACCGTGCGGGTGCCGCCGAAGTAGTCGTAGCCCCAGACCTCGCGGAGCAACTGGTCCCGGGTGAACACCCGGCCCGGGTGCTGGGCGAGGAACTTCAGCAGCTCGAACTCCTTGTAGGTGAGGTCGAGCGGGCGGCCCTTCAGCTTGGCCGCGTAGGTGTCCGGGTCGATGGTCAGCTCGCCGGCCCGGATCGAGCCGCCGGCGCCCGCCGTCGCGTTGCTCAACCGGCCGACCGCGAGCCGCAGCCGTGCCTCCACCTCCGCCGGCCCCGCCCCGGCGAGGATCACGTCGTCCACGCCCCAGTCGGCGTTGAGCGCGATGAGACCGGCCTCGGTGACGACTGCGACCAGCGGGACGCCCAGCCCGGTGGCGTGCAGCATCCGGCAGGTCGCGCGGGCCTCGCTCAGCTCCGCGCGGGCGTCGACCAGGACGGCGTCCGGGGTCGGGCCGGAGACGAGCGTGCGCACGTCGCGCGGCGCGGTGCGGACCGAGTGCGGCAGCAGGTCGAGCGCCGGCAGCACGGCCGATGGTTCACCTGCGCGCGCGGTCACCAGCAGCAGGAGCTCCACACGATCACCTCCGTCCCGGCGGCGCTCCGGCCGCGCGCGACCAGCGGCACTCCCACCGGGGGGTGGCGCTGAGAATTTGCGTGGGTCCCGGCGTCGCTGACGGGCGGGTAACGGCTTGAGCGTAACCGATCGCCCGGCCTTCACCTCTGTGCCCTTTCCTGTTTGTCTGATCTGCCCTTGATCGCGGCTCAGGTTTTAACGTTGCCGAAACCGTGACTCCGCGGGGCCGGCCCGGTCTGGCACGATCGGGGCGTGTTTCCCTCCACCTCGCCCGACACCGGCCGTGGCCCGTGGCCCGACGACGCGGCTCCCGGGCCCGCCGGCCCCTCCCATGGCTACCCGCCGGCCCCGCGAACCGGTCCGGCCGCCGACGACGGGCGGGCGCGCAAGGGTCCCCGCCGGCTCCGCAAGGGCGGGCCGGGGCGGCGCCCGGACGACGAGCCCGACGAGGCGCCCGAGGAGGAGGTGCCGCCGGTCCCGGTGCGCCGCTCGCTGGCGCTGACCGTCGCGGGCTTCGCCGCGCTGCTCGGCGTCGGTCTGGTGCTCGGCGCGCAGACCGCCGGCCCGGGGCACCGGCTGCCCTTCGCGTTCATCATCTTCGGCGTCCAACTGCTCTTCGTGCTCGCCTGGACGATGGCCATGCGCCCGCCCGCGCTGCTGGTCGTCGCGCTGGTCAGCGCCGGTGCGGCCGGGATCGCCGACGCCGCGGCCGTGCAGTCGGAGATCGCCGGCCTGGCCCCCCTCGGCTACGCCGCCGCCGCCGGTTTCGTGCTCGGCGTGCTCGGCCAGCTGTTCCGCCGGGTGGACCGGGTGCGGGTCACCGACTCGCTGGGCAGCACCCTGCTCATCGTGGTGGGGGTGGTTGCCTTCGCCACGCTCATCGTGCTCAGCCGGATCCCGAAGGGCACCCAGGCGATCACCGTCTGCCTCACCGCGACCGGGGTGGCCCTGCTGGTGGCCCGGCTGACCGACGCGGTGGTCCCCCGGCCCCGGCTCGCCCCGCAGGTGCCCCGGGGCGCCGCCGGCGTGGTCGCCGGCGCCATGCTCGGCACCCTGACCAGCGCCGTGCTCGGCAGCTACCTGGTCGGCTTCACCCCGACCAGCGCCGCGCTGGTCGGCCTGGTCACCGCGGGCACCGCCGTGCTGGCCGACCTCGCCGTCGGCTACGCCGAGGCGGGCCGGCTGATGGCCGGCGAGACGCCGACCATGTGGGTCGCCCGGCACATGCAGGGCCCGCTGGGTGGCTTCGCGCTCGCCGCGCCGGCCGCGTACGCCATGTGCGTGCTCTTCCTCTGAGCGGTTGGGGAAACGGCGCCTCGGGTAAGTACGGTTGCGGCGCGAGACGCGGTGATCGGTGGCGAGGGCAGGAGGCGGCGTGGCGGAGACGTACCCGGCGAACGAGGGCCGGCCCCGACGGCGGGGCCGAAAGGTGCTGGTCGGTTTCGTCGTCCTGCTGCTGGTCCTGGCCGGGCTCCTGATCGTCGCCGACCGGGTGGCCGCCGGCGTGGCCGAGCGGGCCATCGCCGACCAGGTGAAGAAGGAGGTCGCCAAGCAGGACGCGCAGTCCTCGGCGCCCAAGGTCGAGGTCGGTGGCTTCCCGTTCCTCACCCAGGTGCTCGCCGGGAAGTACGAGCGCATCTCGATCGTGCTGACCGACGTGACGGGCAACGTGCAGGGCGACGCGGTCAGCGTGCCGCGGCTGGACGTCGACGCCCGCAACGTCAAGGCGTCGCTGGACACCCTCCGCTCCGGACAGGGTGACGTGGTGGCCGAGACCGTCGACGGCCGGGGCACGGTGACCTACGACAGCCTGGCGAAGCTGCTCGACCGGCCCGGGCTCACCCTCGGCGAGCGGAACGGCAAGCTCGCGGTCACCGCGCCGGTGGACATCCTCGGCGCCAAGCTCACCGTCAACGGCACCGCCGACGTGACGGTCGCCAACGGCAAGGTGGCCCTGCGCTTCAACGACGTGACCGCCGAGGGCCTGCCCAACCTGCCGCTCGCCAAGACGCTGCTGGCCAACTACGCCAAGGGCATCTCCGTCGACGTGCCCCTGCCGGAGCTGCCCTTCCAGCTCAACGTGCGCAAGGTGGAGCCGAGGCCGGAGGGCCTCGTGGTCGACGCCGACGCGCGGAACGTGCCGATCAACTCCGCCGGCTGAGGCCCGCCCGCCACCCGGGCGGTGTCCCGGATGCTGGTCGGTCCGCTGGCGCCGGCCGGGCCGGCTGGTAGTGTCCCTCTCCATGGGGACGCTCCTCACCAAACGGCGCGCGGTCGACCTGTGCCGCGTGGCCACCTGCCTGTGTCGCCCCGTCATCTGACGGCGGGGCTGTCCTCGGTCGCATAGCGGCCACCGGCACGCAGGGTCCGCGTACCCTCCGGTTTCCCCCCTGATCGCCCGGCAGCGGCGCCGTCGCACGTACCCGTGATCCGTTCCTAGCTCTGGGTCCCGCGCGTGGTGCGACAATCACCGACTTCGATCTCCGCGCGCAGGCTCACCATCCATCCTCACAGGGAGTGATCTGATGAGTCGCGACACCGCACTCGTCTCGGCCGAGTGGGCCGAGAAGAACATCGACGCCCCGGGCGTCGTCTTCGTCGAGGTCGACGAGGACACCTCGGCCTACGACACCGGCCACATCGCGGGCGCCGTCAAGCTCGACTGGCGTACCGACCTGCAGGACCCGGTGCGCCGGGACTTCGTCAACCAGGCCCAGTTCGCGGCGCTGCTCTCCGCGCGCGGCATCGCCAACGACGACACCGTCATCCTCTACGGCGGCAACAACAACTGGTTCGCCGCGTACGCGTACTGGTACTTCAAGCTCTACGGCCACCGCGACGTCAAGCTGCTCGACGGCGGCCGCAAGAAGTGGGAACTGGACGCCCGCCCGCTGGTGACGGACAAGGTGGACCGCCCGGCGACGCAGTACGTGGCGCAGGCGCCGGACACCTCGATCCGCGCCTTCCGCGACGAGGTGGTCGACGCGATCGGCACCAAGAACCTGGTCGACGTGCGCAGCCCCGACGAGTACGCCGGCCGGCTGCTCGCCCCGGCCCACCTCCCGCAGGAGCAGGCGCAGCGGGCCGGCCACGTGCCGACCGCGATCAGCGTCCCGTGGTCGAAGGCGGCCAACGAGGACGGCACGTTCAAGTCCGACGACGAGCTGCGCCGGATCTACGCCGACGCCGGGCTGGACGACAGCAGGGAGACCATCGCCTACTGCCGGATCGGCGAGCGCTCCTCGCACACCTGGTTCGTCCTGCAGGAGCTGCTCGGCCACCGCAACGTGAAGAACTACGACGGCTCCTGGACCGAGTACGGCTCGCTGGTCGGCGTGCCGGTCGCGCTCGGCGACGAGCCCGGGGAGGCCTGATCCGCATGACTGCTCCCACCGCCGCGGGCTGCGCCGCCCCGGACCAGGCCGCCCCCCTTCCCGCCAGCCTGGACCTGGAGAAGGAGACCGTCATCACCGGCCTGGTCAAGGCCGAGTCCGGCGAGGTCGTGCCGGGCGCGTACGTCCGGCTGCTCGACTCGACGGGCGAGTTCACCGCCGAGGTGGTGACCTCGCCGGCCGGCCAGTTCCGGTTCTTCGCCGCGCCGGGCGACTGGACCCTGCGGGCGCTCTCCCGGCACGGCAACGGCGACACCGCCGTCGCCGCCGCCCGCGGGATCAACGAGGTGACCGTCACGGTCGCCGCCTGACCCACGCTCTGATCGTGGCCCGTCGCCCCACCCGGGGCGGCGGGCCACGGGCGTTCCGGGGGGCGGGACGCCGGGCGTGACCGGGCAGCTCGTCGCCGCGTGACACCATGGCCCGGTGAGTGGTGCCGTCCAGGGGGGATACGCCCCGCCGACCCGTCCCGACCAGCCGGCCCCCGGCCGGCGCCGGCTGCGCTGGCTGGTGGCCGCCACGGTGGCGTGGGCGGTGCTGCTCGCCGGGCTGACCTGGTGGTCGGTGCGGCAGGACCCGCCGACCGTCAAGGAGCAGCGCCCGCTGGACCAGGCCGGGCCGGTGGTGGACCGGGCGCTCGGCCGGCTGACCGCCGCGGTCGGTCGGGACGGGGTGCCCGCGCTCCTGCCGGACCGGATCGAGCGCGGCTGCCGGGTCACCCCGTTCGAGGACGGCGCCGAGTTGGAGCGCGGCGTGGAGGTCGTGCTGGCCGGCGACGACGTACGCGGGCTGCTCCAGCGGGTGGCCGACCGGCTGCCGGCGGACTGGCGGGCGGGCGTCTCCACGTTCGACGGCGAGCCGTTGTTGCGCGCCGATGCCGGGGAGTTCGTCGCGGTCGAGGGCCGGGCCGGCGCACCCGGGCGGGTGCTGCTCACCGCCGCCACCGGTTGCCGCCCGGTGGGCGCGGGCTACCGGCCCCCGGCGGCCGACGCGGTGGCCGAGACCGCGGAGGCGCGCCGGGCCGCGATGCGCTGGGGCGGTGCCGCCGGGGCGGTCCAGGTGCTCGTGGCGCCCTGCCCCGAGGGCGGCACGGCTCGCACGGCGCGGACGGAGACGGCCGGCGGGCCGGCCGGGTCCCCGCTGGCGGCGGCCTTCCGGGACGCCGCCGACGGCTCCCCGGTCCTCCGCGACTCCGCTGACGAATACGCGCTGCGGGGCAGCTTCGCGGTGCTGGCCGAGCGGGTCGACGACCGGGTCCGGGTGGCGGTCACCAGTCCCTGCCGGGCCTGATCCGGCCCGTCAGTGCTCGGTGCCGTGGTCGTGCGGCGTGCGGCTGCGGCCCAGCGCGTCCACCCGGCCCCACCGGCCGGGGATGTCCAGCAGCTCCACCCGGCCCATCCCGCTCGGGACGGCCGGATCGATGATCAGGTGGTCGCCCTGCGGTTCCAGGCCGAGCATCACCCGCAGCAGCAGCAGCGGGGTGCCGGCCGACCAGGCCTGCGGGCTGCACGCGGTGGGGTACTCCACCGGGTAGTCGGTGAGGTCGCGCTCGTAGCCGGCGAACGCCTCGGGGAGCCGGCCGTTGAAGTAGCGGGACGCGCCGAGCATCGCGTCGCAGATCTGGCCCGCCTCGTCCCGGAACCCGTACTTCCACAGGCCCCAGGCGATGATCGAGTTGTCGAACGGCCAGACCGTGCCGACGTGGTAACCGATCGGGTTGTAGCGGCCCTGGTCGACGGCGAGGGTCCGCACGCCCCAGCCGGAGAAGAGCTTCGGCCCGAGCAGGTGCCCGGCCACCGTCGCCGCCCGCGACTCGTCGACGATGCCGCTCCAGAGCAGGTGGCCGATGTTGGAGGTGAGGGCGTCCACATGCCGCCCGTCGGGGTCGAGGGCGAGCGCGTAGTACTCCCGCTCCGGGATCCAGAAGTCCCGGTTGAACCGCTCCTTCAGCGCCGCCGCCTCGCGCTCCAGCCGGTCGGCGTACGCCGGGTCGTTCCAGAAGGTCCGGGCCAGCCGGGCGCCCCGCAACTTGGCGTCGTACGCGTAGCCCTGGAGTTCGCAGGTGGCCCGGGGAAAGTCCGGCAGCCGCCCGTCGGAGTAGGAGATCGAGTCCCAGGAGTCCTTCCAGCACTGGTTCTGCAGGCCGGTCTCCGGATTGCGGGTCATGTACGAGACGTAGCCGGTGCCGAGCAGGTCCCCGTACGTGTCGAGCCAGTCCAGCGCGCTCCGGGCCTCGTGCTCCAGCTGCTTGATCAGCTTCGTGTCCCCGGTCCACCGCTCGTACTCGTCGAGCAGGATCACGAAGAGCGCCGTGGTGTCGGCCGAGCCGTAGTACGGCGCGTGCGGCTGTTCCTGGAAGCCGGCGGTCTCGCCGTAGCGCAGCTCGTGCAGGATCTTGCCGGGCTCCTCGTCCCGGAAGTCGTCCAGCCGGCTGCCCTGGAGGGCGGCCAGCATGAGGATGGTCGGCGGGACCAGGTCGGGCAGGAACGGCAGCACCTGGAGCGAGGTGAAGATGCTGTCCCGCCCGAACAGGGTCATGAACCACGGCAGGCCGGCGGCGAGCAGCCGTACGCCCAGCGCGATCGACTCGTACCGGAGGGCGGCCAGGTCGTTCAGGCTGCGCCGGTACGCCCCGGCCAGCGGCTCGCAGTCGCAGCCCAGCTTCGGGGCCCGCTCGATCAGCTCGTTCTGCTCGGCGTGGATGGCCGCCACCGAGCGGTGCCCGCCGAGCGGCAGGGTGGCCCGGATGTCCTCTCCGCGCGCCCCGAAGATCATCGTGGCCACCTGCAGCCGGGTGGTCCACTCGCCGTGCGGCGCGACCCGGAGCCGGAAGGTCATCCCCTCCCGGTCGACGTCGGCCGGCGCCGTGCTGGCCACCACCGCCTCCCGGTGGAACCCCTCCCGCCGGTAGGTGAGCCGCAGCTGGTTCTCGCTGACCGTGGGCGTGGTGTGCCCCTTCTTCTGCCGCTGGTGCTTGATCTCGAACAGGTCGGCGAAGTCGGAGCCGACGTCCAGCCGGAGGGTGAACTCCACCTCCTGGCCGGAGTGGTTGAGCAGGGTCAGCTCCTCCTCGAAGCTGCCGCCGATGGACCGGCTGCGGATCATCGAGACCTTGGCGTCCAGGTAGTGCGTCGGCTCGCCGGGCACCAGGAAGAACCGGGTCCGGTACGACAGCGAGTCGTCGATCGAGAGCGCGTCCAGCCGCTGCCCGTTGAGGGTGAGGATCCAGGTGGAGACGAACCGTGTGTCGAAGGAGAAGAGCCCGGTGGGGAAGTCGAACGACGGCTCGATGTCGCCGCGCCGGTCGCTGACCAGGAAGGTGTTGCCGTCCAGGATGCTGACGCGTTCCCTCATCCCGACCGCCGGACGTGTTCGCGGGCGGTCTCCCGGGGGTCCCGGACGCCGGGCGGACCGGGGAAGAACCGGCGGAACACCAGGAACAGCACCACGTTGCCGCTGAAGGTGGCCTCGTTGCGCAGCACCGCCGCCATGCCGGCCTGCCGGCCGGTGACCAGATCCTCGAAGAGGTCGGCGCTGACCGTGAAGACGGCGTCGGCCGGCAGTTGCTCCCGGCTCACCCGGACGGTCCCGGGCGCCAGCTCCAGGTACCAATGCTCGGTGCGGTTCTCGGTGGTCAGGTCCAGCTGGATGCGACCACGGGTCGGACCGCGCAGCACCGCCGGAGCACGCGCCGGCAGGGATGCGAAGAACCGCTCGGCCGCCTCACCCACATTCGAATCGTAGGCAGCGGTGGGACATGTCGGGCCAGGATCGGCAGTCCACGCGGAACGGACATTCGCCGCGTGGCCGGGAGGGTCAGTAGACGAGGGCCTGGGCGCCCTCGGCCATTACCTCCTCGACGAAGACCGCCGCCCCGGCGATCCGCACGCCGGGGATCACGTCGCCCGGGCCGATGTCGCGGCGGGCCGCGCACTGGGTGCAGGCCGTCACCTTGCCGGTGGTCAGGATGACGTGCAGCAGCTCGGCCAGCGGCGCGGAGTGCGGCAGTTCGAAGTCCTGCGCGCGCCCGGGCAGCGCGAACCAGGTCGACTCCCCGGTGAGCCAGAGCGAGACGTCGACGCCGGCGGCGGCCGCGGTGGCGGCGACGGTGAAGGCCTGTGCGCAGCGCTCCGGGGCGTCCGCGCCGGCGGTGGCCTTGACGACGAGAGTGCGGGCCATGACGCCCAGCATAGGATGACCGGGATGGTTACCGAGATCGGGTTCGTCAGCCTGCTGGTCGCCGGCCTCGGCGCGCTCGCCGGTGGCCTCGTCTACCTCGCTGTTCGCATCTCGAGAGGAAAATGGTGAGCGAGAACCCGCTCCAGCCGCCGTGGCTGAACGCGCCGCCGGTCGACCCGTACCCGTACGAGGAGAGCCACGACCTGCGTGTCGGCCCGAAGCTGCACCGGAGCCTGGACGGGCTGCTGCCGTACATCGGGGTGTGGCGCGGGCGGGGTCGCGGCGGTTTCCCCACCATCGAGGACTTCGACTTCGCCCAGGAGATCCGGATCAGCCACGACGGCCGGCCCTTCCTGTTCTACGAGTCCCGCGCCTGGATCCTCGACGAGCAGAGCCGTCCGGTCCGCCCGGCCGGCCGCGAGGTGGGCTGGTGGCGTCCGGTGCTGGACGGCGACCGGGTCACCGACGAGCTGGAAGCGCTGATGACCACGCCCACCGGCGTGATGGAGCTGCACATCGGCAAGCGCAAGGGCACCCAGATCGAGTTCGCCACCGACGCGGTGGTCCGCACGGCCACGGCCAAGGAGGTCACCGCCGGCGCCCGCCTCTTCGGCATCGTCGAGGGCGCCCTCCTCTACGCCCAGGAGATGGCCGCCATGGGCCACGCCCTGAGCCCTCACCTCTCCGCCCGCCTGACCCGCGTAGCCGGCTGACCCGCCCCCGCCCCCGCCCCCGGCCCTCCGGCAGGGCCGCCCTCCGCGTTGATCATGAAGTTGGCGGCGACAAATCGGACGCCGAACGCCGCCAACCTCATGATCAACCAGTGGGGAAGCCCAGGAGGGTGAGGAGGGGGGCGGTCAGGGGGGAGTGGGGGCGGGGGGTTTTGTCCAGGGCGGTCACCTCGGCCAGGCCGCGGAGGGACGAGGTGAGCCAGATGGCGTCGGCCTCGTGCAGGTCGGTCGGGGTGGGCAGGCGTTCATCGGCCCTGAGGCCCAGCTCGCCTGCGTGGTCCAGGAGCCACCGGGCGGTGACGCCGGGGAGGATGCCGGTGGCCGCGACCGGGACCGTGCAGAGGGCGCCGTCGCTCAGCCAGACCACGCTGGCGGTGGGCGCCTCCAGCACGTAGCCGTCGGTGGAGACCCAGAGCACGTCGTCCACGCCGGCCCGTTCCGCCCAGCGGCGGGCGGCGGTGCTCAGCGCGTACGAGGTGGACTTCACCCCGACCGGGAGCCAGCCCAGCTCGGGGCGGGAGCGGGCGGCCACCCCGAGCGGCAGGGTGGCGACCGTCACCCCGTCCCGCCGGGCCCGCCGCGCGGCCGCCGGCACCTCGCCCAGCGTGGCGTAGACCGTGGGTGGCCCGCCGCCCTCCGGGCCCCGGGTGCAGACCAGCCGCACGGCGCCCTCGACCTCCGGCGGCCAGCCCGCGCGAACCGTGTCGAGCAGCTCGACCAGCACGTCGTCGGGGGGCAGGGCCAGCCCGATCGCGGCCGCACCGGCCCGCAGCCGGGCCAGGTGGGCGTCGCGCAGCCAGGGCCGTCCGCCGCGCAGGTGCAGGGTCTCGAAGAGGCCGTCGCCGTGCAGCACGCCCCGGTCGTCGCCGCGCAGCACCGGCTCGCCGGCCGGCACCAGACCCCGGCCCGGCACGGCCACCCGCGTCGCCACCACGAGCGCAGCGTAGTGGCGTACCCCGGCGGCGGGCGGGACGGCGCGGCGGCCGAACTATGATCGAACGGTGTCCGAATCCTCCCTGGCGGAACTGCTCCGCTCCCGTGGGCTGCGGCTGACGGCGCAGCGGCAGTTGGTCCTCCAGGCTGTCCTGGACCTGGGGCACGCCACGCCGGAGCAGGTGCACACGGCGGTCCGCGAGGTGGCCGCCGGGGTCAACATCACCACCATCTACCGCACGCTGGAGCTGTTGGAACGGCTCGGGCTGGTGACCCACACCCACCTGTCGCACGGCTCGCCGACCTACCATGCGGCCGGTGAGCACCAGCACGTCCACCTGGTCTGCCGGGAGTGCGGCGCGATCGACGAGATCGACCCCGAGTTGCTCCGGCCGCTCGCCGACCAGTTGGCCGCGCAGCGGGGATTCCGGGTCGACATCGGGCACGTGGCGCTCTTCGGCGTCTGCGGCCAGTGCGAGGGACGGGGAGCGTAAATGATCGACATCGCGGGAGCGGTCACGGCCGAGGCCATCGACGAGGAGACCCGGGACCAGCCGGAGCCGGCGCACCGGGCGGCCGGGGTCGGCCCGGTGGCCGCCCACTACGGCGACCCGATGCGCGAGCAGCGCACCCTGACCACCGGCGTCGGCCTGGTCGACCGCTCGCACCGCGGGGTGGTCGCGGTGCCGGGCGAGGAGCGGATGACCTGGCTGCACACGCTGACCAGCCAGCACCTGGCCGCGCTGCGTCCGTGGCAGGGCACCGAGCTGCTGGTGCTCTCCCCGCACGGGCACGTCGAGCAGCACGCCATGGTCGCCGAGGACGGCGAGACCACCTGGCTGGACACCGAGCCCGGAATGACCGGCGGTCTGCTGTCCTACCTGGAGAAGATGCGGTTCT
Organism: Micromonospora sp. NPDC023966; assembly: GCF_040639095.1. Classification (NCBI taxonomy): domain Bacteria; kingdom Bacillati; phylum Actinomycetota; class Actinomycetes; order Micromonosporales; family Micromonosporaceae; genus Micromonospora; species Micromonospora sp. NPDC023966. The sequence goes on from NZ_JBEZZJ010000004.1 coordinate 306,453, forward strand.
TCAGCAAGGTCGACCCGCGCGACGTCACGGCCGACCACGCACTGCTCTCGCTGGTCGGGCCGGAGGCCACCGGCGCGCTCGACACCCTCGGGGTCACCGGGCTGGCCGAGCCGGACGTGGTCGCGGTGCCGGGTCCGAAGTTCCGCTCCGGCGAGCTGCCGCCCCGGCCCTCCGTGGTGTACGACGTGAAGCCGCTGGCGGTCGGCGGCTGGGCCCGGCGGGTGGCGCTCGGCGTCGACCTGCTGGTGCCTCGCCCGGCCATGGCTGGGGTGGTCGAGGAACTGCGCGGCGCCGGCGTGCCGGTGGCCGGGCTGTGGGCGTACGAGGCGGTGCGGGTGGCCGCCCGGCGGGCGCGGGCCGGGGTGGACACCGACCACCGGACCATCCCCGCCGAGGTGGGCCTGATCGGCCCGGCCGTGCACCTGGACAAGGGCTGCTACCGCGGGCAGGAGACGGTGGCCCGGGTGCACAACATGGGCAAGCCGCCGCGCCGGCTCGTCCTGCTGCACCTGGACGGGGTGACCACCGACCAGCCGCCGACCGCCGGCACGCCGGTGACCCTGGACGGCCGGGCGGTCGGCTTCGTCGGCACCGCGGTGCACCACTTCGAGCTGGGTCAGATCGCCCTCGCCGTGCTCAAGCGCAACGTGGCCGACGACGCCCGGCTGATGGTCGGCGAAACGGCCGCCGCCATCGATCCGGCGTAAGGGATGTCGTCCTGGCGGCCGTAAGGCGGAAAATCTTCCGCTTCCGGTGGTCGTCGCACCCGATTCTGCTGCGTTCCGGCTGTCGACCGGAGAGGAGTCGGCGGTTTAGGATCCCGGCATGACCACAGGGACGTTGATCACGGTTGCCCCCACCGGCGCGGAGTCGGCCAAGGCGGAGGTGCCGGCGCTGCCGGTGACCCTCGACGAGCTGCTGCTGACCGCCAAGGAGTGCGAGGCGCTCGGCGCCGCCGTGATCCACGTCCACATCCGCGACGATGAGGCGCAGCCCACCCTCGACCAGGGCCGGCTGCGGGAGACCGTGGCGGCGCTGCGGCAGAGCACCGACCTCATCGTGCAGCTCTCCTCCGGCGGCGCGGTGACCGACCCGGAGGCCGCCCGGCTGGCCGTGCTCGACGCCGCCCCGGACATGGCCTCCTGCACCATGGGCACGGTCAACTTCGGCGACGACGTGTTCCTCAACCGCTGGGAGTTCATCGTCGACCTGCACACCCGGATGCAGGAGCGGGGCGTCGTCCCCGAGTACGAGATCTTCGACCTCGGCCACCTCACCGCGCTCCAGCGGCTGCTCGGCAAGTACGGCCTGCCGCACGGCGGGCACGTGCACGTCGACTTCGTGATGGGTGTGCCGGGGGGCATGCCGGGCACCACGGCCACCCTGGTCGCCGCCCAGCAGATGCTGCGCGACCTGCCCGAGGGCACCACCTTCTCGGCCACCGGCGTCGGTCGCACCACCATCCCGGTGATGCTGGCCTCGCTCTCGGCCGGCGGTCACCTCCGGGTCGGCATGGAGGACACGGTCACCTACGCCAAGGGCCGGCCGGTCGAGTCCAACATGCAACTCGTCGCCCGGGCGGTCGGCTTCGCCCAGCTCGCCCAGCGTCCGCCGCTGACCACCGCCGAGGCCCGGGCGCTGCTCGGCCTGTAAGCGACGGTCCGCCCGGCACCCCTGTACGCCGGCGGCCGACGCCGCTGGTCACCCCGGTGCCGGGCTCGCTGAGGCCGTCGGTACCGTCCACCTCGTGGGAAAGACGTACGAGGGCGGCGTGCCGCTCGCCGAGGTGGTCCGGTCCGGGTTCGTGGAGGGCGTCCACCGCGGCTCCGTGGCGGTGCTCGACGCCACCGGCGCGCCGGTGTCCGGGACGGGGGACACCAGCTCGGCGATCTTCCCCCGGTCGTCCAACAAGCCGATGCAGGCGATCGGGATGCTCCGGGCCGGCCTGCCGCTCACCGATCCGGCCGACGTGGCGCTGGTCTCGGCGAGCCACGCCGGCGAGGAGTTCCACGTCGAGCGGGTGACCGGCCTGCTGCGCGGCGCCGGCCTGACCGAGGAGGCGCTGCACTGCCCGCCGGACCTGCCGGTCGGCGAGGCGGCCCGGGAAGCGGTGCTGCGCGCCGGCGGCGGGCGGACCCGGACCCTGATGAACTGTTCCGGCAAGCACACCGGGATGCTGCTCACCTGCCTGACCGCCGGCTGGCCGCTGGACGGCTACTGGCGCCCCGAGCACCCACTCCAGCAGCGGCTCAGCGCCGCGATCGAGGAGTTCACCGGGGAGCGGGCGGCGGCCGTCGGGGTGGACGGCTGCGGCGCTCCGGTGCTGGCCGTCTCGCTGACCGGGCTGGCACGGGCCTTCCTGCGGCTGGTCTCCGCCGAGCCGGGCACCGTCGAGCGGACCGTGGCCGACGCGATGCGGGCGTACCCGGAACTGGTCGGCGGCACCCAGGCCGATGACACCCGGCTGATGCGCGGCGTACCCGGGCTGCTGGCCAAGGTCGGCGCGGAAGGCGTGATCGCGGCGGCGGTGCCGGGGGTCGGCGCGGTCGCCCTCAAGATCGACGACGGCGGCGCGCGGGCCCGGATGCCGGTGCTGGTGTCGGCGCTGCGCCGGCTCGGCGTCGAGGCCCCGGTGCTGACCGAGTACGCCGAGGTGCCGCTGCTCGGCGGCGGCCTGCCGGTCGGGGCGGTCCGCCCGGTCTGGTGACCGGGCCGCTCAGCGGAGGAAGTCGAGCAGCGCGGCGTTGACCGGTTCGGGGCGCTCCAGCGGCAGCAGGTGACCGGCGTCCGGCACGTCCGGCAGCCGCACGCCCCGCGGGGCCTCGGCGGCGATCCGGTCGGCCAGCCGGCGGATGTCGGCCAGGTCGTCCGCGCCCGCGCCGACCAGCACCGGCATCGACAGCTCGGTCAGCCGGTCGATCGCCGGCGGATCGAGTTCGCCCGCCTCGACCGCGCTGAGCGCCTGCTCGGCGGCGAGTGCCCGGCGGTCCATCTCCTCGGCGAACCGGATCAGCTCCGGGTCGACGTCGGCCGGCTCACGGGTCGGGCCGACCACCCAGAACCGCACCTCGCCGGCCGCGGTCGCGGTGAAGTCCTCCGGGTCCACGTCGCCGACCAGCTCCTCCCAGAGCTGCTCGGTCTCCTCGGACCACTCGTTGCCGGAGACCGGGGCGCCGAAGAGAGCCAGCGCGGCGACCCGGTCGGGATACGCCAGCGCGGTGTCCACCGCGACCTTGCCGCCGAACGAGCAGCCGACCAGGGCGGCCTGCGCGACGCCCAGCGCGTCGAGCAGCCCGATCACGTCGTCGTGGTGGGCGAACGGGGTGGGTGGCAGTTCGGAGTCGCCGTAGCCGCGCAGGTCGGGGACGATGACCCGGTGCCGGGCGGCGAGCGCGGACAGCTGGCTCCGCCACATCCGCCGGTCGGCGATGCCCGCGTGCAACAGCACCACGGGGCTGCCGGTGCCGGCCTCGTCGTACGCGAAAGAGGCGCCATTGACTTCGATCTTGACCACGGGGGAACCGTACGGACCGGACGCCGGGCGCGCAACCGGCTGTCCGTGACCTCGCTAACTCCGGCAAGCGTTTTGCTTGCAGCAGCTAGCATCACGGGCTAGCGTGGGGTCATGGCCACCAGCAAGGACCTTCCCGACGTCGGCGGGTTCATTCGCGACCTGCGGCGCAACGCGAAGATCTCACTGCGTCAGCTCGCCGAGCAGGCCGGCGTCAGCAACCCCTACCTGAGCCAGATCGAGCGCGGCCTGCGCAAGCCGAGCGCCGAGGTGCTCCAGCAGCTCGCCAGCGCACTGCGCGTCTCCACCCCGGCCATGTACCTCCGGGCCGGGCTGCTGGACGACAAGGAGGGGCAGGGCGTGCTCGCGGCGATCGCCGTCGACCCCGAGCTGACCATGGCCCAGAAGCAGTCGCTCACCCAGATCTACGAGACGTTCCGTCGGGAGAACGCGCGCCTCGCCGAGGCGACGGCCGCGGCGCAGGCCACCGAACCGACCGAGCCGGGCACGGCGCCGGAGGCCCCGGCCACCGTCGCGCCGGCTGCGACCGGCCCCACGACGCCGGACGGCACCCCGACCGAGGCGGTCCTCGAGTCGGTCGCCGTCACCGAGGCGGGCCCGGCGCCCGCCCCGAGCACCGCCGTCCCCCAGAAGAAGACCGCCCGCACGGTGGTCCGAAAGGCCGCCGGTGCGGCCGAAGAGGAGCAGTCATGACCCAGCCGAAGACCAACCGCATCCCCGCCCCCGTCTACGCCGCCGCCGGCGCCGGCGAGCTGGCCCTCCAGCAGCTGCGCAAGCTGCCCACCGTGGTCAGTGGCCTCGGCGTCCGGGTCGTCGCCGACCTCGGTGGCAAGGCCGTCCTCACCGGCTTCGAGCTGCGCCAGCGGGCGACCGAGACGCTGAAGACCGCCAACCTGACCGCGACCGAGCTCCGGGAGAAGGCCGGCTCCGCCGACCTCGACCTGGACAAGCTCCGCGAGGCCGCCAACCTGGACAAGCTCCGCGAGGTCGCCAACCTGGACAAGCTGCGGGAGGCCGCCGGCCGCAACGCCGCCGTCGTGCTGGCCGGCGCGCAGGCCGCGCAGGAGCGGGCCCTGGCCGCGTACGCCGAGCTGGTCGCCCGCGGTGAGCGGGTCGTCGGCGCGGGCGTGCTGGAGGCCGCCGACACGGTGAACGCCGACATCGAGGCGACCGAGGCCGACACCACCCCGGTCGCGCCGGCCGAGGTCCCCACCCCGGCCGAGGTGGCCGCGGTCGTCGACGCCAAGCCCGCCGTGAAGCGGACCCGGGCCAAGGCGACCACCGTCAAGGCCGACACCCCCTCGGCGAAGCTGCCGAAGACCACGAAGCGGACCCGCCCGGCCGCCGAGTGAGTCGAAGCTGGACCGAGACCCCGGACAGCGTCCTGTCGGACGTTTCCGGGGTCTCGGCATAAGCTTGCCGGCATGGCCACTGCCGCGCCGCTCTTCTTCGACGACGTCCGCCTCGTGATCGAGCTGATCCTGCTCGTCTTCGCCCTGGTCATCGAGGCCGTCTCCCTGGTGCACGCGATCACCCAGCGGTCCGACGCGTTCGCCGCGATCGGCACCCTGCCCAAGGGCGGCTGGATCGCCATCCTGGCCGTCTGCATGGTGCTCACCCTGCTCGGCGTCGGGGGCGGCGTGCTGAGCATCTTCGGCCTGATCGGCATCGCGGCGGCGCTGATCTACCTGCTGGACGTCCGGGTCGGGCTGCGCGACCTGCACGACGGCCGGGGCTTCTGGTGAGGAGTTTCCGCTGGCCCCCGCCGCCGGACGGCGGCCCCCGCACCTGGGGCCCCGGCCCCGGGGCGCCCCGCACCGGCCGGCCGGCCCTGCCCGAGCCGGAGACCGAGCTGGTCACCACCCCGCACGGCGTACGCCTGGAACGGCTGGTCACCGGCACCGGTGACCCGGTCACCGTGTTCGCGCACGGGCTGGGCAACGGCATCGCAACCACCCGCCCGTTCGGCAGCGGGGTCACCGGCCGGCGGATCTTCTTCCAGTTCCGCGGGCACGGCCGCTCCGATTCGCCGCCCGGCCCGTGGAGCTACCTCGATCTGGCTCGTGACCTGCGGGCCGTCGCCGACCTCGGCGGCGCCACCCGGGCCTTCGGGGCCAGCCTCGGCGCCGGTGCGCTCTGCCGCCTGCTCGTCGAGAGCCCGGACCGCTTCGAGAAGCTGGTCTTCTTCCTGCCGGCCGTGCTGGACACCCCGCGCGGCGAGGTGGCCCGGGCCCGGCTCACCGACCTGCTCGACGCCGTGGCCGACGGCGACGCCTCCGCGCTGGCCGACGTGGTTGCGCTGGAGCTGCCGCCCTCGGTCCGCAACACCCCGGCCGGCTGGGCCTACCTGCGGCAGCGGCTCGACCAACTCCTCCGCGACGGCCTTGCGCCGGGCCTGGCCGGCCTGCCCGAGCAGGCCCCGCTGCGCGACGCCGGGGCGCTCGCCACGGTCACCGCGCCGGCCCTGGTGATCGGCTGCGCGGGCGACGACCTGCACCCGGTGGCCGTCGCCGAGCAGTTGGCCGCCGCGCTGCCAGGGGCCACCCTGCACGTGTACGACCGGCCGGGCGTGCTCTGGACGGAACGCGCCGACCTGAGGGAGCGGATCTCGACGTTCCTCAACGGGTAACGTCGGCGGTCATGGGCGTCACACATCACGGCCGCACGCACCGCCTCGACCTCGCCGACCCCACCCTGCGGGAATGGCGCTGCACGGTGCTCGCGGCCGATCCCGAGCAGGGCATCGTGCTGGACCGGTCGGCCTTCTACCCGGGCGGCGGCGGGCAGCCGCCGGACCACGGGGTGCTGCTCTGGCAGGGGGTGCAGACCCGGATCGTGGGCACCCGCAAGGGCGACGACCTCTGGCTCGTCCCGGCCGAGGGTGACCCGGTGCCGCCGGTCGGCACCGCCGTCGCCGGCGCGGTCGAGGACACCCGGCGGACCATGCTGATGCGTACCCACTCCGGCCTGCACGTGCTCTGCGGCGTGGTGTTCCGCGACTTCGGCGCGCTGGTCACCGGCGGCAACATGGAACCGGGCGAGGCCAGGATGGACTTCAACCTCCCCGAGGTGCCGCCGGACTTCAAGGCCCGGATCGAGGACCTGGTCAACGCCGAGGTGGCCGCGGACCGGTCGGTCGCCGTCCGGGTGCTGCCCCGGGCGGAGGCGCTGGCCCTGCCCGACATCATCCGTACCCAGTCCAACCTGATCCCGCCGGAGGAGCAGGAGGTACGGATCGTCGACATCGTCGGGCTGGACGTGCAGGCCGACGGCGGCACGCATGTCGCCTCCACCGCCCAGATCGGCAAGGTCCAGGTGGTCAAGGTGGAGAGCAAGGGCCGCGCCAACCGCCGGGTACGCGTCCGACTCGCCGACTGAGGGTCAGCGCGGCAGGTGGGCCGCCCGGACGTCGAGCAGCCACCGCTCCACGGCCTCCTCGTCCGGGCGCTCCGGCAGCGGGGTGCGGATCCGGGCGAAGTCCTGCTCGGCCGCCGCCACCAGGGCCTCCGCCTCGGCCAGCGCGCCGCCGGCGACCCGCTCGCCGAACGCCCGGAACCACTCCGGGTCGGCGAGCCGGATCTCCAGCACGCCGGTCGCGTAGAGCACCCGGCCCTGGTGCAGCAGCCGGGCCAGGTGCCGGGCGTGCTTTGCCGACCGCCGCCGACCGCCGACCTGCGACGACTCCGGCTCGGCGCGTCTGCCGCCGCGCCGCGACCTGGAGCCGTCGGCGTCTCGCGTGGTCAGCTTGCGGAACTGCTGGCTCGCGTAGCCGAGGTAGGCGTCCCGGACCCGGGGCGCGCTGAGGAACGCCGCGCGGATGTCGATCAGCCGCTCGCCGAACCCGGTGCGGGTTTCGTAGCACTCCGCGGGCAGCCACATCAGCTCGGTGGCGGTCGGGTTCCCGCTCAGCGCCAGGCGGGCGTACTTCGCGCACCCGTGCAGGGTCACGTCCGGATCCGTCGTCACCACGGACTCGCGCGGCGGGTGCAGGCCGTGAAAGGCGACCGTGGGCGCGGCGAAGACGCCGATCCGGTCCACGTCCGAGCCCGGCCCGGCCAGCCCGTACGCGACCGAGCCGACGATTCCGGAGAGCAGCAGGTGCATGCCGGCCATGATGGCCGATCCGGATCGCTCGGGAAACCGGACTTCCGCTGTCAGGTATCGGTGCCATGGTGGTGGCATGACGACACCGCTGACAGGGAAGATCGCGCTCGTCGCCGGCGCGACCCGGGGCGCCGGGCGGCAGATCGCCGTCCAGCTCGGCGTCGCCGGGGCCACCGTCTACGCCACCGGCCGTTCCACCCGCGAGCGCCGCTCCGAGATGGGCCGGCCGGAGACCATCGAGGAGACCGCCGAGCTGGTGACCGCGGCCGGCGGCACCGGCATCGCCGTCGCCGTCGACCACCTCGATCCCGAGCAGGTCCGTAGCCTCGTCGCGCGGATCGACGCCGAACAGGGCCGCCTCGACGTGCTGGTCAACGACATCTGGGGCGCCGACCCGCTGATCACCTGGGAGAAGCCGGTCTGGGAGCAGCCCCTCGACGCCGGCTTCCGCACCCTCCGGCTGGCCGTCGACACCCACATCATCACCAGCCACTTCGCCCTGCCGCTGCTGATCCGCAACCCCGGGGGCCTGGTGGTCGAGATCGGTGACGGGACCAAGGAGTACAACGACACCGAATACCGGCTCTCGGTCTTCTACGACCTGGCCAAGGTGTCGGTGAACCGGCTCGCCTTCAGCCAGGCGCACGAACTGGCGCCGCGTGGCGCCACGGCGGTCGCGCTCACCCCGGGCTGGCTGCGCTCGGAGGCCATGCTGGAGCACTTCGGCGTCACCGAGGCGAACTGGCGCGACGGCGCGGCCACCGACCCGCACTTCGTCATGTCGGAGACGCCGGCCTTCGTCGGGCGCGCGGTGGCCGCCCTTGCCGCCGACCCGGACCGGGCCCGCTGGAACGGGCGGTCCGTGGACAGTGGCGGGCTAGCCCAGGTGTACGGCTTCACCGACCTCGACGGCACCCGCCCGCACTGGGCGCGCTACTACGAGGAGGTGGTCCGGCCCGGCAAGCCGGCGAACGACACCGGCTACCGCTGACCGGCGTCCGGCGGGTCCGCGTCGTCGGCGTAGAGCGCGGCCGCGCGGCGGGCCGCCGCGGCGCAGCGGGCCCGCAGCTCGGGCGGGTCGAGCACCTCCACCTCGGGGCCGAGCGCCAGCAGTTGGGAGTACGCCACCTCGACCGACTCGACGGGCAGCCGGAGCACCACCCGACCCTGCCCGTCGGGCCGGCCGGCGGCGGCCACCGCCTCGGCGTAGACGAACGGGGCGTCGGCCAGGTGCCGCAACGCGCGCAGGCCGGCCGGGCTGAGCCGCACGGTCACCTCGGCCCGGAGCAGGTCGCGCAGGAACGCCTCGGCCTGCTCCCGCCAGTACGCCCCGAGGTCGAAGCCCTCGTCCCGGACGAAGCCCTCCTCGCTCACCTCGGCGCCGACCACCCGGTCCACCCGGTACGTCCGCCACCCGTCGCCGACCCGCCCGACCAGGTACCAGACGCCGTTCTTCAGCACCAGCCCGTACGGCGCGACCGCGCGGGTCACCTCCCGGTCGCCGCGCCGGTAGCGCAGCTCGACCAGCCGGTCCCGCCAGACCGCCCGGGCCAGCTCGGCCAGCCACGGCGGCGGGGCGGATTCCCGGAACCAGCCCGGCACGTCCAGGTGGAACCGCTGGCCGGCCCGGGCGGGTGCGTCCCGCAGGCTCGGCGGCAGCGCGGCGAGCACCTTCAGCTCGGCGGCGGCCACCGCGTCTGCGAGCCCCATGTCGCCGGCCGGTCCGGGCAGCCCGGCCAGGAAGAGCGCCTCCGCCTCGTCCCGGGTCAGCCCGGTCAGCCGGGTCCGGTAGCCGCCGAGCAGGCGGTAGCCGCCGGTCCGGCCGCGGTCGGCGTACACCGGCACTCCGGCCGCGGAGAGCGCCAGCACGTCGCGGTAGACGGTGCGCCCGGAGACCTCCAGCTCCCGCGCCAGCTCGGCGGCGGTCATCGTCTCCCGCGACTGGAGCAGCAGGATCAGCGAGATCAGCCGGGACGCGCGCACCCGCCCATCCTGCCCCCGGCGCGAAACCGGTACGGGGTGCGGTCGGCCACTAGGCTCTCCGGTCGTGGACGCACCCCGCCTCGCCGCCCCCGTGACCGGCGCCGTCACCCGTTTCCTCGCCGGCGCCGGGCTGCTGCTGCGCGGCCTCGGCCTCTACGTCCGCAGCCCCGGCCTCATGCTGCTCGGTATCGTGCCGGCGCTGATCTCCGGCGTGCTCTTCGTGGCCCTGTTCGCGACCCTGCTCTACTTCGTGGACGACCTGGCCGCGCTGGTCACCCCGTTCGCGGACGACTGGTCGGAGACCTGGCGGAGCCTGGTCCGGGTGGCGGCCGGGCTCGCCGTCGTCGGGCTGGCCGGCCTGCTCGGGGTGCTCACCTTCACGGCGGTCACGCTGGCCGTCGGCGACCCGTTCTACGAGAAGATCTCCGAGCGGGTGGAGGACCGCCTCGGCGGTACGCCCGGCGCAGTCGAGGTGCCGTTCTGGGCCTCGCTGCGGCGCAGCATCCTCGACTCGTTGCGCCTGGTGGCCATCTCGGCGCTGGTCGGCGTACCCCTCTTCGTGGCCGGTTTCATCCCGGTGGTCGGGCAGACGGTGGTCCCGGTGGTCGGCGCCCTGGTGGGCGGCTGGTTCCTCGCCCTGGAGCTGGTCGGCGCGCCGTTCTACCGGCGCGGCATGCGACTGCCGGAGCGGCGGTCGTTGCTCAGGGCGGACCGGCCGACCACCCTGGGCTTCGGGGTGGCGGTGTTCGTCTGCTTCCTGATCCCGCTCGGCGCGGTGCTGGTCATGCCGGCCGCCGTGGCCGGGGCCACCCTGCTGGCCCGTCGGGCGCTCGGGCAGTCCGTGGTCGAGGAGGGGTGACATGGAGACGGTCCTAATCGAGGGGGACATCACCGCACAGCAGGTCGACGCGATCGTCAACGCGGCCAACTCGTCGCTGCTCGGCGGCGGGGGCGTGGACGGCGCGATCCACCGCGCGGGCGGACCGGCCATCCTGGAGGAGTGCCGGGCGCTGCGCGCCTCCCGCTACCCGGACGGCCTGCCCACCGGCCAGGCGGTCGCCACCACGGGCGGCCACCTGCCGGCCCGCTGGGTGGTGCACACCGTCGGGCCGGTCTTCTCCCCGCGCGAGGACCGGTCGGCGCTGCTGCGTGACTGCTACGCCAACAGCCTCCGGGTCGCCGACGACCTGGGAGCCCTGAGCGTCGCCTTCCCGTTGATCTCCGCCGGCATCTACGGCTGGCCGGTCGAGGACGCGGTGGCGCAGGCGCTGGCCGTGCTGCACGCGGCCACCCCGGTGAACGTCACCGAGGCCCGGCTGGTGCTCTTCGGCGCGGACACCTACGCGACCGCCGTCCGGGTCGCCACCGGGGGCTGAGCCGGCCCGCCCCGGGGCGGGCCCGGCGTGGAACGGTTCACCAGGTGATGCGCAGATTCATCGCTGCCTCCCTTCGGTTCGGTGACACGCTACGGGGCAAAATTCTTGTGCTCAACACAAATTTAGGACGAGCACATGTATGCTCTTGGGGTGAGCGAGAGCCTGCGCGACCGCAAGAAGCGGCTGACCCGGCAGGCGATCTCTGACGTGGCGACCCGGCTGTTCCTGGCCCGCGGCTACGAGCAGGTCACCATCGCCGAGATCGCCGAGGCGGCCGGGGTCGCGAAGATGACCGTGACGAACTACTTCCCGCGCAAGGAGGACCTGGCCCTCGACATCGCCGACGACTTCGTCGCGTTACTGGCGGCGGCGGTCGCCGACCGGCCCGCCGGGGAGCAGGTGCTGGCTGCGCTCCAGCGGCGGTACGCCGAAGCGGTGGCCCGGCGGGACGCCCTGGTCGGCTTCGCGGGGGAGCCGTTCGTCCGGCTGATCCAGGACAGCCCGGCGCTCTCCGCCCGCCTGCGCGAGCTGCACGAGCTGCGCGAACGAGCCCTTGCCGCCCGGCTCGCCGACGAACGCGGAACCGGTGCGGAGGACCTGCCCATGCGGGTGCTCGCCGCGCAACTCGCCGGGGCCTACCGGGTGCTGTTCGACAAGGCGTTCCGGCTGATCCGGGCCGGGCACGGCGAGGACGAGGTGCAAGCGGCCCTGGCCGAGGCCGGATCCCGCACATTCTCGCAGCTGGCCGCCGGCCTCGACCGGAGCTGACGAGAGGAGCACATGTCCACCCCGTTGCGGCTGATGGCCGTCCACGCCCACCCCGACGACGAATCCAGCAAGGGCGCTGCCACCCTGGCCCGGTACGCCGCCGAGGGGGTGGACGTGCTGGTGGTGACCTGCACCGGCGGAGAGCGCGGCGACATCCTCAACCCGGCTGTGGACCGCCCGGAGGTCCGCGCCGACCTGGCCCGGGTTCGCGCCTCGGAGATGGCCGCCGCCGCGGCCGTGCTCGGCGTGCGGCAGCGGTTCCTGGGCTTCGTCGACTCCGGACTGCCCGCCGACGGGGCCGAGTTACCCGCCGACGCGTTCGCCCGGCTCCCGCTCGCCGTGGCAGCGGCCCCCCTGGTGGCGCTGGTCCGCGAGTTCCGGCCCCAGGTGATCGTCAGCTACGACCCCAGCGGCGGCTACCCGCACCCCGACCACCTGCTGACCCACCGGGTGACCCGGCACGCCTTCGACGCCGCCGCCGACCCCGTCGCGTATCCGGGAAACGGCCCGGCCTGGGCGGCGGCGAAGCTCTACTACCTGGTCTCGTTCAGTCGGTCCTGGTTCCGGGCCCTGCACGACGCCACTCGCGCCGCCGGGCTGCCCTCGGCCATGGCGGAGGTGCTGCGGGAGCTGCCCGAGGACCTGCCCGAGCCCCGGGTGACGACCCGGGTGGAGTGCGCCCGGTACTTCGCCACCCGCGACCGGGCGCTGCGGGCGCACACCACCCAGGTGGACCCGGCCCACCCGTTCTTCGCCCACTCCCGCGAGATCGAGCGGATGGCCTGGCCCACCGAGGACTACGAGCTGGCCCAGGCCCGGGTGCCGGTCTCGCTGCCGGAGGACGACCTCTTCGCCGGCCTCAGGTGAGGTCGCGCAGGCAGGACCACTGGGCGGCCACCGGCCGGTAGCCGAGCCGGGCGTTGATCGCCAGCATCGGCGCGTTCGCCTCGTCGTTCGAGGTGTACGCGGTGCGTACCCCGGAGGTCGCGGCCCGGTGCAGTGCGGCCTGCTTCGCCAGCCGGGCCAGGCCGCGCCCGCGGTGTCCGGGGACCGTGCCGGTGAAGTCCGACCACATCCGGTCGCCGTCCCGCTTGACCAGGCTGATGGCGACCAGCGTGCCGTCCACCTCGGCCACCGTGCTGGCGTCCCGATCCAGGCCCACGTTCTCCCAGACCTCGTGGTGCCAGATGTCGTAGCCCAGCGCGTCCGTCGGGACGTCGCCCGGCTCGTCCATCGACGACTCGGCGTCCACCCGGTGGATCCGGCGCGGGTCCACCTCGGTGGCCGTGAGAAGCCGCACGGCGGGCGGCGGCTCGGGCATCGGCGGGGCGGGCCGGAGGTCGAGCGCGGAGTAGCGCAGCTCGCGACTGGGTGTGAAACCGTGCCGCCGGGCGAACGGCAGGGAGTCGGGCTGGGACCAGGTGAGCAGCCGTTTCGCACCGATCAGGCGCAGGTGGCCGAGCGCGGCGTCCAGGAGGGCCGTGCCGAGTCCCCGGAGCCGGTGCGCCGGGTGGACGTGCAGGGTCGAGATCTCCCCGACGTTCGCCGCCGACGTGTGGCTGTTCCGGTACGCCGACACCCAGCCGACCACCTGCCCGTCCACCTCGGCCACCCAGGCCGCCCAGTCCTCGGCGGGCGGCGGCTCGGCGATCATGCGGCGGGTCGACTCGACGCCCCGCACCAGGTACGGGTGGACGACGGTGCGCAGCGCCACGACACCGGCCGCGTCCTCGGGGCGGGCACGTCTGATCAGGTCCTCGGTCATCCGGCCGACCCTAGGGCCGTCGCCCCTTCACCCGCGACGGGTTTATCGGGGCGGGTCGGCTCAGCCCATCTCCGCCCGGAGCGCGGCGACCGCCTCGACCTCGACGAGCTGGTCCGGGTAGCCGAGCACGGCCACTCCGAGCAGCGTGCTGGGTGGATCGTGGTCGCCGAACGCGTCCCGAACGACCTGCCAGACGGACACCAGGTCGGTGCGGTCGGCGCTGGCCACGTAGACGGTGGTCTTGACGACATCGCCGAGCCGGGCGCCGGCGGCGACCAGTGCGGTCTCCAGGTTGGCCATCACCTGCCGGGCCTGGGCGGCGGGGTCGCCCGGCGCGACCGTCCGCCCCTTGGCGTCCAGCGGGCAGGCCCCGGCCGTGAAGATCAACCGCGCGGGCGGCGCGACCTCGGCCGCGTAGGCGTACTCGGCGACGTCGGAGAGCTGAGGCGCGCGGATCAGGCGCACGATGCCGGTCACCGGGCGACCGTAGCGCCGGTCGCCCCGGCCCGCGACGCAATACGCGGCCGCTCGCGGTCGGAAAATCTGTAGGTGAGCAGCTGCGATACCTTGCTGACCACGGAGTTCTGTAGAGGAGGCGCTGATGGAACCGCCCGAGCGGCCCGACATCAGAGTCACCTTGTCCAGGGAGCAGGCCCTGGTGCTGTCCGACTGGCTGGACCGGCGGATGTCGGAGAAGGACTTCGCCGCCGTGGTCGACGACCGCGCGGTCTGGTCGCCGCTGCTCAAGCTGGCCGGCAGCCTGGAGACGCAATTGGCGGAGATCTTCGCCGCCAACTACAGCCAGCTGCTGGACGATGCGCGGCAGCGACTGCTGCCGGCCCTGGGTGAGTTCGGGCTGCCGGAAGGCGACGACTCGGCGGACTGATGCCTTGCGCCGGTGTTCCACACGTATGACCGAAGCTCGGTCGCCCCTCGACGAGAGGAGTGACCGAGCTTCGCTTCAAGCGTCGTTCGACCCGAGCAGCAGGCAGCGGATCAGGCGGATTCGCGGACCACCAGCTCGGTGGGGAGCATCAGGGCCTGCTCGACCTGCTCGCCCGCCGCGATTCGGAGCAGCTGCCGGGTCATCGCCCGTCCCAGCTCCACTATCGGCTGCTTCACGGTGGTCAGCGGCGGCTCGGTGTACGCGGCCGTCTCGATGTCGTCGAACCCGATCACCGCGACGTCGTCCGGCACCCGCCGGCCGGCCTCCCGCAGGGTGCGCAGCGCGGCGTGCGCCATCAGGTCGGACGCCGCGAACACCGCGTCCAGCTCCGGGTCGGCGGCGAGCAGCTGCCGCATGGCCGCGGAGCCCGACTCCCGGGTGAAGTCGCCGTACGCGACCAGCTCCGGCAGGCCGGCCGCGGCGACCGTCTCCCGGTAGCCGATCAGCCGTTCGATGCCGGCGACCATGTCCTGCGGCCCGGCGATGGTGGCGATCCGCCGCCGACCGTTCCCGATCAGGTGGCGGACCGCCTCGGCCACCCCGCCGACGTGGTCCACGTCGACGTACGGCACCTCGGCGCCGTCCAGCGGGCGGCCGCTGCACACCACCGGGATGCCGAGCCGGGCCAGCCGGCCCGGGAGCGGGTCCTCGCCGTGCAGCGAGGCGAAGAGCACCCCGTCGACGTGCCGCCCGGTGGTGTACCGCTCGACCCGTTCGTGGCCGGCCGGCGAGCCGGCCAGCATGAGCACGAGTTGCTTGTCGGCGGCCTCCAGTTCCTGAGCCGCGCCGCGGATGATCCCCGGAAAGACCTGGTCGTCGGAGAAGACCCGGGTGGCCGCCTCGGGCAGGACCAGAGCCACCGAGTCGGTGCGCTGGGTGACCAGGCTGCGGGCGGCGAGGTTCGGGACGTACCCCAGTTCCTCGACCGCCCGGCGGACCGCCTGCTGGATCGACGCGGCGACCGTGGTGGAGCCGTTGACCACCCGGGAGACCGTGGCCCGGGACACCCCTGCCCGTTTGGCCACCGCCTCCAGGGTCGGTCGCTGTGCCGTCGTCATCCCCGTCACCACCACCTCGTCACAGCCCGTTCCGGGAGATCACCCCCTGGTGCCAACGGGCATTTTCCTTCGGTGTGCGCCGCTGGGTCAGGTAGTCGACGTGGACGATCCCGAACCGCTTCCGGTAGCCCTCGGCCCATTCGAAGTTGTCCAGCAACGACCATACGAGATAACCGCGCAGGTCGACGCCGCGGGCGACGGCCTGCAGCGCGGTCACGCCTTGACCGCGCCTTCCATGATTCCTCCGATGATCTGGCGGCCGAACACCACGAACACCAGCAGCAGGGGCAGGGTGGCGATGGCCGTTCCGGTGAACACCTGCGACATGTCCTGGTAGTAGCCGTCGGACAGGGCCCGCAGCGACAGCTGCACGGTCGGGTTCTCCGGATCGTTGAGCACCGCGTACGGCCACAGGAAGTCGTTCCAGGTGGTCATGAAGGTGAGCAGGCCGAGCACCGCGGCGGCCGGCCGCAGCGCCGGGAGCACCACGTTCCAGTAGATCCGCGCGGTGTTGCAGCCGTCCATCCGCGCCGCCTCGATCAGCTCGGTGCTGACCGCCTGGCCGGCGTACTGGCGCATCATGAACACGCCGAAGCCGGTGACCAGCGCCGGCACGATGACCGCCGGCAGCCGGTCGTTCCAGTTCAGCTTGGTCATCAGCAGGTAGAGCGGGATCACGCCGAGCTGGGTGGGCACCATCATCGTGGCCACGATGACCAGCAGCAGCGCGTTGCGCCCGCGGAAGCGCAGCTTGGCGAAGGCGAACCCGGCCAGGGTGGAGAAGAAGACCACGGAGACGGTGACCGTGCCGGCCACGATCGCCGAGTTGATCAGGCCGGTGAGGAAGTACGCGTCGGTGTTGGCGAAGAGCCGGGCGATGTTGGCGCCGAGGTTGCCGCCCGGGGTGACCGGGGGCGGGACCTGGCCCATGGCGTCGCTGGTCCGGCTGGCCACCACGAACATCCAGTAGATCGGGAAGATCGACATCAGCGCCGTGAGGGTGAGCGCCAGGTAGGTGAGCCGGCCGGCCGACCAGAGGCGGGTCATCGGGGGTCCTCCTTGCGCGCGCCGCCACCGAGCCGGCGGAGGAGCAGGACGTTGACGGCCGCGACCACCGCGATGAGCGCGAAGAGCAGCCAGGCGATCGCCGAGCCGTAGCCGAAGTTGTAGTGCGGCGCGAAGGCGTTCTCGAACATGTACATGGTCACCGTCTGCGACTCGCGCAGCGGCCCGCCGCGGATCGCGTTGGTGCCCGAGTTGAACAGCCGGGGCTCGGTGAAGAGCTGGAGCCCGTCGATGGTGGAGATGATGACCGCGAAGATGATCGTCGGCTTGAGCAGCGGCACGGTGATCGACCAGAACTGCCGGGCCCGACCGGCCCCGTCGATCGCCGCGGACTCGTAGAGGTCGCGCGGGACGGCCTGCATGGCGGCCAGGAAGATCAGCGCGTTGTAGCCGGTCCACCGCCAGTCGACCATGGTGGAGATGGCCACCCAGGAGGCGAGCCGGTTGGCCTTCCAGTCGATCGCGTCGACGCCGACGTGGTCGAGCAGCCAGTTGATCATGCCGAAGTCGCGGCCGAAGAGCACCGCGAAGACGATCGCCACCGCGGCGGTGGAGGTGACGTTCGGGATCAGCACCGCCATCCGCCAGGTGGTCCGGGCCCGGAGCTGCCGGTTGAGCAGGTTGGCCAGCCAGAGCGCGAGCAGCAGTTGCGGGACCGTGGAGATGACGAAGATGCCGAGGGTGTTGACCACCGAGTGCCAGAAGTCGGGGTCGGCCAGCAACTGGCTGTAGTTGTCGAGCCCGACGAACGGGTGCTCGGCGCCGAGCAGGTCCCAGTCGTGCAGCGAGACCCAGAAGGTGTAGGCCAGCGGGTAGATCCCGAAGACCCCGAAGAGCAGGAAGAACGGGGCGATGTAGAGGTAGGGCGAGTATCTCGTGTCGAACCGGCTGAGCCGGACGCCCCGGGAGGGGCGGGCGGCACCGGGTGCCGGTAGGACCGGCGGGCGGGCGTCGAGCTGGACTGCCATGGCCCGGGACTCCTTTCCGTCGTGCGGGCGGCACCCGTCGCCGGGGCCGCCCGCACGCCTGGCTCGGGTTTACTTGGCGGCGGCCTTCCCGGCGTTGGAGACCGCGTCGGTCCAGCCCTGCTCCGGGCTGCGCTTGCCCAGCTCCACGGTGCGCACGACGTTCTCCACCTCGGTGCGGACGGCCTGGTTCTTCGGGCCCATGTAGACCGGCTTTAGGCTGGTGGCGCCCGCGGCGAAGATCCTGCCGACCGGCGCCGCCGAGAAGTACGCGTTGGTCGACTCGACGATCGCCGGGTCCGCCAGCGCCTGCGGGGAGGAGGGCAGCGGGCCCTTGGCCTTGAACGCGCCGATCTGCCCCTTGGCGCTGGTCAGGAACTTCGCCAGCTCGATGGCCTCGGCCTGGTGCCTGCCCTGCTTCGGCACCGCGAGGAAGGAGCCGCCCCAGTTGCCGCCGTTGCCGGGGACCTGGGCGATGTCCCACTTGCCCTTGGCGCCCGGGCCGGCGTTGCCCTCGATGACCCCGGTCATCCAGGCCGGGCAGGCAATGGTGGCGAACTTCGACTGCTTGAACGCGGAGACCCACTCCTCCGACCACGATCCGTACCGGCCCGACAGGCCGGAGTCGATAATGTCCATCGTGGTGTCGTACGCCTGCCGCACCGCGGGGTTGCTGTCGACGACCAGGTTGTTGCCGGTGTCGTAGTAGCTGTAGCCGGTGGTGTTGCCGGCGGTCTGGAGCAGGATGGTGTTGAACGTGTTCGTGGCGGCGTCGAGGAACGCGGCGCCGGTGTTCTTCGCCTTGAACTGCTCGCCGACTCTGATGTAGTCGGCCCAGGTGGGCCAGAGCTTCGAGACCGCCTCCCGCTCGGTGGGCAGGCCGGCCTTGGCGAACAGGTCCTTGCGGTAGCACATGGCCATGCCGCCGACGTCGGTGCCGAGGCCGATGAGCTGCTTGCCGTCGGCGGTGAGCCCCTGGTTCCACTTCCAGTCCAGGAAGTTGCCCTTCAGGTCGGCGGCGCCGTGGTCGAGCAGGTTGACGAAGTTCTGCGGGTTGGCCTTGTACTCGACCAGCAGGCCCTCCTCGATGGCGACGATGTCGCCCGCGCCCTTGCCCGCGGCGAGCCACTGGGTGAGCTTCGGCGAGTACTCGTCCAGGTTGCTGCCGGTGCCCCGCTCGACGATCTTCACGTCGGGGTGGCCGGCCATGTACTCCTTGTAGAGCTCCTCGTAGCCGAACTGGCCGAAGACGTCGACGGTGAGCGTGACCGGGCCGCCGGCGGCGGCCTCGTCCTCACCGCCCCCGCAGGCGGTTGCGCCCAGCAGCGCGGTGGTGGCGACCAGGGCCACCGCGGCCAGGCGGCGGCGCGTGAAGGTGACCATCTCTTATCTGACCCCTCTAGGCGTATCGGGTGGTGGCGGGCGGTTCCGGAACTGAGAGAGCGCTCTCACGACAGGGTGGTGGCTGCCCCGGAACCTGTCAAGAGAGCGCTCTCAGAGCGCCCGGAAAAAGGCGGAGAGTGGCGCCCGGGTAGGAAACGCCGCTCTCCGCCCGATGTCGCGGGAAGCCCTGGCGGGTCAGCCCACCCGCAGCCCGCCGAGCAGGCGGCGGTCGCCCGCCACCCCGAGGGCGTCGAAGCTGATCCGGCCCATCACCGCCAGCAGCAGGTCGCTGGCGGTCCCGGTCACCTGCACCCGGGCGTGGTGGTCGTCGTGGTCGAGGATCGTCGCGGTGTCGAGCAGGGCCATCCCCTCGCCGCGCAGCCGCAGGTACCAGTCCTGGGCGGCGTCGGTGGCGGTCAGTTGGACCACCCCGTGCCACTGGCCGGGCTGGATCCGCCGGCCCGCCGGCAGCCAGGTGTCCAGCACCTCGCTCACCCCGTCGGCCGCGAGCTTGGCCTCGATCGGCCCACCCGCGCCGATGGCGAGCTGGGCGTCCCAGCGGTGCACCGCGGTCTCGTGCGCCATCCGGCGCGGCCAGAAGGCCGCCTTCTTCGGCTGCGGGGCGAAGTTCCAGGCGGGCGCCTCCGGGTCCAGCGCCTCGAAGAGCGTGAGCAGCCGCTCGTACTCCTGGCCGTACCACTGGGCCGGGGTCAGGCCGGCCGGCGGCTCCGGGTCGTGCCGCTCGGGGCGGCTGGTCGTCCCGGCGGTCACCACCGTGCGCGCCCAGACGTAGACCCGGGTGAGGTGGTGGGCGAGGTGCGAGACCGTCCAGCCGGGACAGGACAGCACCGGTGTCTCGGGGGGCGCCTCCGCGACGGCGGCGGCGAAGGCGGGGCCCTCCATCCGCAACGCGCCGATCCAGAAGTCCTTCGTGCCGTGCAGTCTGCTCATCGCCATCCTCCCGGGGGTGACCGGGCCACCAGTGGGTGCCGCGGCTACCCCTCAGCCTAGGGTGAGAGGCGTGTCAGACGTCTACGCCGAACCGACGACCGGAGCCGACCCCACCGACCCGGCCACCCTGGCGCGCTACACCACGCTGCGCCTGGGCGGCCCGGCCGGACGGCTGGAGATCGCCACCAGCGCCGACGACATCGTCCGCGAGGTGCAGGAGGCGGAGGCGCGCGAGCAGGCCGTCCTCCTGCTCGCCGGCGGCAGCAACGTGGTGATCGGCGACCAGGGCTTCCCCGGCACCGTCGTGCTGATCCGCTCCCGGGGCTTCCGGGTCGTCGCCGAGCACGCCGACACCGTCACCGTACGGGTCGAGGCCGGCGAGCCCTGGGACGACCTCGTCGCCGCCACCGTCGAGCGTGGCTGGTCGGGGCTGGAGTGCCTCTCCGGCATCCCCGGCTCGGCCGGCGCCACCCCGATCCAGAACGTCGGCGCGTACGGCCAGGAGGTGGCCGAGACGATCACCGCGGTCGAGGCGTACGACCGGACCCACCGCACCGTGGTCCGGATCGCGGCGGCCGACTGCGGGTTCGCCTACCGGGGCAGCATCTTCAAGTACAGCGACCGCTGGGTGGTGCTCTCGGTCGACTTCCGGCTCACCCGCTCGCCGCTCTCCGGTCCGGTGCGCTACACCGAACTGGCCCGGGCGCTCGGTGTCGAGGTGGGTGACCGGGTGCCGCTGGCCGACGCCCGGGCCACCGTGCGGCGGCTGCGCGCGGGCAAGGGCATGGTGCTCGACCCGCAGGACCCGGACACCTGGTCGGTGGGCTCGTTCTTCACCAACCCGGTGCTGGAGCGGGAGGCGTACGAGCTGCTCCGGGAGCGCGCCGCCGACCTGGGCGAGCCGCCGTCCTGGCCGTGCCCGGGAGACACGGTCAAGGTGAGCGCCGCCTGGCTGATCGACAAGGCCGGCTTCGGCAAGGGGCACACCGGCCCCGAGGGCGTCGCCATCTCCACCAAGCACACCCTGGCCCTGACCAACCGCACCGGCACCGCGAGCACGGCCGCCCTGGTCGCCCTGGCCCGCGACATCCGCGACGGCGTCCACGCCCGCTTCGGGGTGACCCTCCACCCCGAACCCGTCCTCATCAACTGCACAATCTGACCCCCGGGTCCCACCCTCACCCACGCCCCTCAACCCGGCGATCATGATGTTAGCGGCGACAAATCGGACAGAAGTTGGCGCTAACTTCATGATCAACGGGGATGGTGGCGGGCCGGGCGGGCTGGGTCAGGTGGGGCGATCGTGGGCCAGGGGAGGGTGAGTTCACCGAGGCGCCAGCGGCGGGGGCGGTCCAGGACGGGCCAGCCGGCCTCCTTCACCGCGGCGACGGTCCTGGTCCAGCGGTCGCGGGGGCCGAAGGGGGCGTAGCCGGCGGTGGACTGCCAGGCGCTCTCCAGGGCCTGGATCAGGTCGTGGATCGGCTCGCCGGGGACGTTGCGGTGGATGAGCGCCTTGGGCAGCCGCTCGGCCAGCTCGGCCGGGCTGGCCAGGGTGGTGAGCTTCGCGGCCAGGGTCAGCGTGCGCGGGCCGGTGGCGTCGAGCAGCACCCAGCCGCCGAGCCGCCCCAGCTCGTCGCAGGTCCCCTCGACCAGCAGGCCGCCCGGGGCGAGCCGCCCGGTGACCGTACGCCAGGCGTCGGCCACCTCGCCCTCGTCGTACTGCCGCAGCACGTTGAACGCGCGGACCAGGGCGGGGCGGAGCCCGGCCAGTTCGAAGCCGCCCCGGGCGAAGGTGAGCCCGGGCGGGTCGGCGGCCGGCTGGGCGGCGGCCACGCGTACCGGATCGATCTCCAGCCCGACCACCCGGACGTCGGCGCGGACCGCGGCCGCGAGCCGGGCCCGCAGCTCGACGGCGGTGACCGGGGTGGCGCCGTAGCCCAGGTCGACCACGAGGGGGTCGGCGGCGGCGCGCAGCGCCTCGCCGCAGGTCGCGACGATCCAGTTGTCCACCCGCCGGAGCCGGTTCGGATTCGTCGTGCCCCGGGTGACCACCCCGAGCGGCCGGGCCATCAGGCGGTCCGGTGCACCTTGTGCTGGGCGGCCTGGGCCAGCGGGCGGACCACGAGCTGGTCGATGTTGACGTGGTGCGGGCGGGTGGCGCACCAGGCGACGCAGTCGGCCACATCCTCGGCGACCAGCGGCTCGGCCACCCCGGCGTAGACGGCGGCGGCCCGGTCGGCGTCGCCGCCGAACCGGACGAGGCCGAACTCCTCGGTCTTCACCATGCCGGGGTCGATCTCGATGACCCGGACCGGTCGGCCGCACAGCTCCAGCCGGAGCGTGCCGGCGATCGCGGTCTGCGCGTGCTTGGCCGCCGCGTAGCCGCCACCGCCCTCGTAGACGACGTGCCCGGCGGTGGAGCTGACGATCACCACGGTGCCGGCGCCGGAGGACTCCAGCGCGGGCAGCAGCGCCTTGGTGACCCGGAGCGTGCCGAGCACGTTGACGTCGTACATCCACTGCCAGTCGTCCACGTCGGCGGCCTCCACCGGGTCCAGCCCGCGCGCCCCGCCGGCGTTGTTCACCAGCAGGGTGACCGGGCCGGGAGCGGCGGCGGCCGCGGCGGCCAGGCCGGCGACCGACTCCTCCGAGGTCACGTCGCACTCCACCGCGGTGGCCGCGCCGCCGGCCGCCTCGATCTCGGCGACCAGGCCGGCCAGCCGGTCGGTACGCCGCGCGGCGGCGAGCACGTGAAAGCCCTCGGCGGCCAGCCGGCGGGCGGTGGCCGCGCCGATCCCGCTGGACGCCCCGGTGATGATGGCGACTGAGGTCATCCGGTCATTCTCACCCGGCGCCCCGCTCCACGCGGTGATGAGGTCCGTCACGCCGGGGACCCGCCAGGGCGCATTTCCGAACCCCGATGGGGAAGATGACATCCGGCGCGGAGGTTGACCGAGATGCGCCGGTCGTGCGGGACGGCATCAACCGTGACAGAGGGAGCGGACGTGGCGGATTTGCACACCGGTGTCGGTCGTCAGCGAGGTGCCCTGCCGTGGCCGAGGCCGCGCCGGATCGCCACCCTCTCCGTGCACACCTCGCCGCTGCACCAGCCCGGCACGGGTGACGCCGGCGGCATGAACGTGTACATCCTGGAGGTCGCCCGGCGGCTGGCCGAGGCCGACGTCGAGGTGGAGATCTTCACCCGGGCCACCTCCGGCGACCTGCCGCCGGTGGTCGAGATGGCGCCCGGGGTGAGCGTCCGGCACGTGACGGCGGGCCCGCTCGAAGGGCTGACCAAGGAGGAGCTGCCCGGCCAGCTCTGCGCGTTCACCGCCGGGGTGCTCCGCGCCGAGGCGGCCCGCCCGCCCGGTCACTACGACCTGATCCACTCGCACTACTGGCTCTCCGGGCAGGTGGGCTGGCTGGCCAAGGAGCGCTGGGGCGTCCCGCTGGTGCACACCGCGCACACCCTGGCGAAGGTCAAGAACGCTCAGCTCGCCGCCGGGGACCGGCCCGAGCCCAAGGCGCGCGTGATCGGCGAGGAGCAGGTGGTCGCCGAGGCCGACCGGCTGGTCGCCAACACCCGGGTCGAGGCGCACGACCTGATCGGCCGGTACGACGCCGAGCCCGCCCGGGTGGCCGTGGTGGAGCCCGGCGTGGACCTGGACCGGTTCCGCCCCGCTCCCGGTGACCGGGACGCGGCTGTCCTGGCGGCCCGCCGCCGCCTCGGCCTGCCGACCAGCGGCTACGTGGTGGCCTTCGTCGGCCGGATCCAGCCGCTCAAGGCCCCGGACGTGCTGATCCGGGCTGTCGCGGCGCTGCGCGAGCGGGAGCCCGCCCTGGCCGACGAGGTGACCGTGGTGATCTGTGGCGGCCCGAGCGGCAGCGGGCTGGACCGTCCCACCGCCCTGATCGAGCTGGCCGCCTCGCTAGGGGTCGCCGACCGGGTGCGGTTCCTCCCGCCGCAGACCGGCGACAACCTGCCCGCCCTCTACCGCGCGGCCGACCTGGTCGCGGTGCCCTCGTACAACGAGTCGTTCGGGCTGGTCGCGCTGGAGGCCCAGGCCTGCGGCACGCCGGTGCTGGCGGCCGCCGTGGGCGGGCTGGTCACCGCGGTCCGGGACGGCGTCAGCGGGGTGCTCATCGACGGCCACGACCCGGTCGACTGGGCCCGGGCGCTGGCCCGCCTGCTGCCCGAGCGGCTGCGCCGGGCCACCCTGGCCCGGGGCGCCGAACGGCACGCCCTCGCCTTCTCCTGGAACCGCACCGTCTCCGGCCTGCTCACCGTCTACGGCGAGGCGATGGCCGAGCACCGGGCCCGGCTGGCCGGCCGGCTCGGCGACCCCGCGCTCACCTGCTCCTGGTGAGCGGCGGCCGCCGGGGGCCGGCCGTAGAGTGGGTGCGATGAGCCGCAGGAGTGAGGTCGCCGCGCTGATCGAGGCCGTCTGCGCCGACCGCGAGCTGGAGTGGGAATCCACCGGCGAGACGTCGTACGCGGTCACCCTGCCGGGGACGCACAAGCTCAAGACGATCTGCAACCTGATCGTCGGCGAGCACGCGCTGCGGGTCGAGGCGTTCGTGATGCGCCAGCCCGACGAGCGCCGCGAGGAACTCTGGGCCTGGCTGCTCCAGCGCAACGCCCGGATGTACGGCGTCTCCTTCTCCATCGACGCGGTCGGCGACGTCTACCTGACCGGTCGGGTCAACCTGGCCGGGGTCGACGCCGACGAACTGGACCGCCTGCTCGGGTCGGTGTTGACCTACGCCGACGAGTCCTTCGACAGCATGCTGGAGATCGGCTTCGGCACCGCCATCCGCCGGGAGTGGGAGTGGCGGGTCAAGCGGGGCGAGTCGACGGCCAATCTGGCGGCGTTCGCTCACCTCTTCGAACCCTCGACCTCGGCCGGCCCGGCCGCCGGAGGTTCGGCGCCGTCCTGACGGGTATGCCGCACCGCGCGGTGCGGCATTTGGGACCCACCGCGGGCCGAGGACGGACTGTCGAGGAGCGTGTCCCATGGCTCAGCGCAACAGCTCAAGTCGCGGCACGACTGCGACCAAACGCCAGCCGGGCAATCAGACGGCGAACACCCCGGGGATCTCCGAATCCGAGATCTCCCGGATGAAGGTCGACGACATTCGAGGTCAGCTGCGCCGGCGCGGGATCTCCGGTACCTCCGCCATGCGCAAGCCGGACCTGGTGAAGACCCTGGTCCGGTCGCTGCGCTCGGAGGGTCGCGGCGGCGCGGCGCGGAAGAGCACCGGCCCGGCCGGCCGGGCGCCGGCGACGAAGAGGACGACCGCGGCGAAGAAGACCACCGCGGCGAAGAAGACGACGGCGGCACGCAAGACCGCGCCGTCCCGGGCCAAGGCCGCGCCGGCGGCGAAGGCCACGGGCGCCCGGGCCAAGGCCGCGCCGGCGAAGAAGGCGGCGGGTACTCGGGCCAAGGCGGCGCCCGCGAAGAAGACGGTGGGGGCCCGGGCCAAGGCGGCGCCCGCGAAGAAGACGGTGGGGGCCCGGGCCAAGGCCGCACCGGCGAAGAAGGCGGCCGGCGGCCGGGCCAAGGCCGCGCCCGCGAAGAAGGCGGCCGGCGGCCGGGCCAAGGCCGCGCCGGCGAAGAAGGCCGTGGGCGGCGCGGGGCCGGCCCGGGGCAGGGGTACGGCGGCGACGGCCACGTCGGTCCGGAGCGGCCGGTCGGCCTCCCGGTCGGTTAGTTCGTCCCAGCAGATCACGTCGCTGGACGATCGTCCGGAGCGTCCCGGGCGGAGCCTGGTGACGACCAACCACGAGGTCATCCAGCGGTGGGCCCGGGCCCGCAACGCCAAGCCGGCCACCATTGCCGGAACCGAGCGGGACGACCGTCCCGGGGTGCTGACGTTCAACATCCCCGGATACCGGGAGAGCAGCCGGATCCGCGAGGTGAGCTGGGACGACTGGTTCCGGACGTTCGACCTGCGGGGGCTGAACCTGATCTACCAGGAGCAGATGCGGGACGGCCGGCAGAGCAACTTCTTCCGGACTGAGAACCCGAATCGCGAGGACGCCTGAGGTTTAGGGGAATGGCCGGCGGGAACCCGCTGTTGGCCAACGAAGAGACCGGAGCAGGGACAGCCGGATTTCCGACACGGACGCTGTGACGGGCAAGACAGCGATCTGGGTTGAATCCGGAATCCGGGCGAACTAACTTTATTGCACCGCGCCACGCTTGGAATCGTTCGGGGGAGCGGCGGATCGATCAGATCCGCGCAAGCGAGGCGCGAGGGATCGGGTGGATCACACCGTTGGGGGACGGTGCCACCCGTGGAACCGGCGGCGCGAGCGGGCGACGCTTACGGGGGTGAGGGTCGCCCGCCGCCGCCGGGTCGTACGGTGCGAGCGCCCATCACGACGGGGGTCGTGGTGGGCGCTCGACGCCGTTCCGGGGACGTTCAGCGCGCCGCCGAGACCGTCTCCGCCCGCTCCGCCGCGACCCGCAGCGCAACGACCCGGCGTTCCCGCGCCGGCCCGGCTAGCAGGTGGCCGGCCGCCGCGACCAGGCCCAGGGCCCCCACCACCAGCCAGTGCCGTTCGCCGAGATGCTGGAGGCTGAGCCCGCCCAGCGCCGGCGCCACGAAGGACGCGGCCGGGAAGGTCAGGTAGAACACCGACTGGTAGCGGGCGCGCAGCTCGGGCGGGGCGAGGTCGGCGTTGATCTGCGCGTTCGGCGGCGCGGCGAGCATCTGCCCGACCGTCCACACCACGGCCGCGCCCAGGTAGAGCGACAGGCCGTCGGCGACGGTCAGCGCTCCGAAGCCGAGCGCCATCAGCCCGGTGGAAACCGCCAACACGGTCGACTTCCGGTAGGGCTCGATGAGCCGGGGCACGAAGAGCTGCCCGGCCACGATCAGCGCGCCGCCGAGCGCCACCACCAGCCCGTACGCCGAGGGGCGGAGCCCGTCCGCCCGCATCGCCAGCGGCATGATCGTCGAGGTCTGCATGGTGAGCACGGCCAGCAGGAAGGTCAGCCCGACGAAGGTCAGGAAGGTGCGGTCGGTCAGCGCGGTGTGCAGCCCGGGCCGCCGGCCCGCCACCGCGCGTGGGGTGATCGCCGGGCGGCGGGTGAGGGTCTCCGGCACCTTCAGCGCGATGACCACGGCCGCCGCCAGGGTGGCTGCCGCGTCGACCAGGAACAGCGCCAGGAAGCTCGCCTCGGCGAGCACCCCGGCCAGCAGCGAGGCCACCGCCATGCCCAGGTTGAACGCCCAGAACTGGAGGTTGAACGCGCGGGAGCGGCGGGCCTCCGGCACCACGTCCACGATGGCGGCGACGAACGCCGGGCTGGGCATCGAGTGCACCAGCCCGACCAGCGCGGCCAGCACGGCGATCACCGCAAGCTGCCGGCTGAACGCCAGCGCCACCATGAGCCCGGCCGCGCCCAGGTGGGCGGCGAGCAGGGTGGCCCGCCGGCCCCACCGGTCGGCCAGCACCCCGCCGAGCAGCGTGCCGACCGCGCCGCCGGCCCCGTACGCCCCGACGACCAGGCCGGCCAGCGACGGCGAGGCGCCCCGGGCGGCGGTCAGGTAGAGCGACAGGAAGAGCATGGCGAAGGCGCCGGCCCGGTTGATCAGCAGGCCGGACCAGAGGTACCAGAACGTGGC
Organism: Micromonospora sp. NPDC023966; assembly: GCF_040639095.1. Lineage (NCBI taxonomy): Bacteria > Bacillati > Actinomycetota > Actinomycetes > Micromonosporales > Micromonosporaceae > Micromonospora > Micromonospora sp. NPDC023966. The sequence goes on from NZ_JBEZZJ010000004.1 coordinate 333,984, forward strand.
GGGGAGTCCGCCGGCCGTGTCGTCCCACCAGCGCCGCAGGCCGCGCACCCGTCCTCCTGGGAAAGTTTGTTAACCGATCCGCTCTGTTGACCGTAGTGGCCCGAGCGGGCGGTTGCCGGCGTGGCGCTCGTCACCCCTCGGTCGGCGTACCTCAGGAGGTGACGCGGACCGGCTCGGCGGGTGCGGTGGCCGCGGCCTCGGCGGCCTCCGGCACCGGGGTGCGGACCACGGTCACCGGCGTGACCGGGATGCCCGGGGTGCTTAGCCGGGCCGCGCGCCGTTCCCGGGCCGGGCCGGAGACCAGGTGGGCCACCGCCATCACGGCCCCGATCACCGCGCAGCCGAGCCAGAGCGCGGTGTTGCCGGCGTGCTCACGGACCAGGCCGCCGAGGACCGGCGCGGTCGCCCCGGCGAGCTGCCAGGAGAGCGAGAAGGCGCCCTGGTAGCGGCCGCGCAGCGCGGCAGGGGACAGCTCGGCGATCAGGGTGGCGTTGGACGGCGAGTTGAGCATCTCGCCGACCGTCCAGATCAGCACGGTCAGGCCGTAGAGCCAGGCGGTGTCGGCGAACGCGGTCAGCCCGAAGCCGACGCCCGTCACCAGCGCGGCGAGCGCGAGCACGTGTGAGCGGCTCCGGCCCTTGATCAGCTTGGGCACGAAGAGCTGGCCCACCACGATCAGCACCCCGTTGAGCGCGATCACCGAGCCGTACGTGGCCGGGCTCAGCCCGGAGTCGCCCATGGCGATCGGCAGCATCGAGATGTGCTGGAGGAAGACCAGCGCGGCGAACAGGTTGAGCGCCACGAAGCCCAGGAAGACCCGGTCGGTGAGGATGGTCCGCAGGGCGCCCGCGGGAGCCGCCGCGCCCTTGCTCACCGGGCCGGCCAGCGCGGACCGGGTCTCCCCGACCCGGGTGAAGATGATCAGCGCGGTGACCAGCGTGGTCGCCGCGTCGACCAGGAAGAGCAGCAGGTAGCTGGACTGGGCGGCGACGCCGGCCAGCACCGCGGCGCAGGCGAAGCCCAGGTTGATCGCCCAGTAGTTCAGCGAGAAGGCCCGCAGCCGGTCCTTCTCCGGCACCACGTCGACCATCATGGCGCCGAACGCCGGGCGGGCCGCCTCGGCGAAGGTGCCGAGCAGCAGCGCGCCCAGCGCCACCGCCCAGAGTGGCCGGGCCAGGCCGAGCGCGACCATCATGGTGGCCGCGCCGAGGTGCGCGGTGAGCAGGGTGGGCCGGCGTCCCCACCGGTCGGTCAGGGTGCCGCCGACCGTGGTGCCGACCGCGCCGCCGACGCCCCAGAGCCCGATGACCAGACCGGCCTGGGAGGCCGAGAAGTCGCGCTCCTGGGTGAGGTAGATGGCGAGGAAGACCAGGACGAACGAGCCGAGCCGGTTGATCAGGGTGCCGGTCCAGAGGTACCAGAAGGTCCTCGGTAGCCCGCCTGTGGTGTCCCGGAACCAGCCCCGTACCGTCCGCATTCCCGCGCCCCCGATTTGTAATGACCGATCTATCCCCAGCGCCTTACAACCTAGTCCCGCCCCGGAACGCCGGTCATCAGCTTTTCCACGTGGTGGTCGTCACGACCCGTCCCCGCGTGTCCGCCGAGCCGGTACGGCAGGATGATCGGCATGACTGCGAGCGAGGGGCCCACCGTCGGGACGCTGGTCCTGCTGCGGCACGGCGAGAGTGACTGGAACGCCAAGAACCTCTTCACCGGCTGGGTCGACGTCGACCTGACCACCAAGGGTGAGGCCGAGGCGCGGCGCGGCGGTGAGCTGCTGCGCGAGCACAACCTGCTGCCGGACGTGGTGCACACGAGCGTGCTGCGTCGCGCCATCCGCACCGCCGAGCTGGCGCTCAGCGCCGCCGACCGGCACTGGATCGCCGTGCGCCGGTCGTGGCGGCTCAACGAGCGCCACTACGGCGCTCTGCAGGGCAAGAACAAGAAGCAGACCCTGGACGAGTACGGCGAGGACCAGTTCATGCTCTGGCGCCGCTCGTACGACACGCCGCCGCCCCCGATCGACGACGCGGACGAGTGGTCGCAGGTCGGCGACCCCCGGTACAAGCTGCTGCCGACCGAGCTGATGCCGCGGACCGAGTGCCTGAAGGACGTCGTCGAGCGGATGCTGCCCTACTGGTACGACTCGATCGTGCCGGACGTCCTGGCCGGCCGGACGGTGCTGGTGGCGGCGCACGGCAACTCGCTGCGCGCTTTGGTCAAGCACCTCGACCAGATCTCCGACGAGGCGATCGCCAAGCTGAACATCCCCACCGGCATCCCGCTCCGCTACGACCTCGACCCCGACCTGCGCCCGCAGGTCCTCGGCGGGACCTACCTCGACCCCGACGCCGCCAAGGAGGCCGCCGCCGCGGTCGCCAACCAGGGCCGCTGACGCCGACGACGAAGGCCCCCGGGTGACCGGGGGCCTTCGTCGTGTCCGGGTCAGCTCGCCGAGGGCGCGGTCTCGCCGGTGATCAGATAGACCACGTGCTCGCCCGCGTTCACCGCGTGGTCGGCGAAGCGCTCGTAGAAGCGGCCCAGCAGGGTCGCGTCGATTGCGGTCTCCACCCCGTACGGCCAGTCGTCGCCGAGCAGCACGCCGAAGAGGCTCTTGTGCAGGTCGTCCATGGTGTCGTCGTCGCGGTCCAGCTCCGCGGCGAGGTCGGCGTCGGGCTTCGCCAGCACCGAGGCGATCTTCTCGGCCATCCGGTCGGCGATGGCGGCCATGTCGGTGAAGACCGGGCGCAGCTCGGCCGGCACCGCCGGCGAGGGGTGCCGGCGCAGCGCCGTCTTGGCCACGTGGTCGGCCAGGTCGCCCATCCGCTCCAGATCGGCGGCCACGTGCAGGGCGGTGATCATGGCGCGCAGGTCGGAGGCGACCGGGGCCTGCCGGGCCAGCAGGTCGCAGACCCGCTCCTCCACGTGCCGATACAGCTCGTCGATCTCGGCGTCCCGCGCGATCACCGTCTCCGACGCGACGCGGTCCGCGGTGAGCAGGCCCCTGGTGGCCTGCCGCATGGCCGCCCGTACGCCCTCGGCCATGTCCACCAGCAGTTGGCTGACAATCTGCAGGTCGGCCCGGAACTCGTCGCGCATCGTCACTTCCTGGGGTCGGTGTCGCCGCCTTCGGCCGCAATGGCCGGGTACGGCGTGAGCAGGTGCGCGGCCCACGGTAGGCCGGGGAACCGCCGTCAAGATGAACGCGGGTGAACGACGCGGGACCCGCGAGTGAACTTTGCCGGACGTGAGAGTGGTTCGTCCCGTTCTGACCGATCACCGGGTTAACAATGACCCTACGATCGCCGGGTGGAATGGGCAGTGGCGGTCGTGGTGGCCGTGGCGCTGGCGACCGGGCTGGTCGCCGGAATCCTGCTGTCCGGACCCGTCCAGGAATGGCGGCGCCGGTCGGTGTCGCCGGGAGGCCGGTCCTCCCGCCGCAGTTCAGGGAGGCCCGCGATTCCCGACGACCAGCAGGGCGGGCTCTCCGGGCTCGGCCGCAAGACGGTCGACGCACTGCGCGCCGGCGTGGTGGTTCTCGACCCGGACGACGTTCCGGTGCTGGTGAACCCGGCCGCCCGGGCGCTGGGCCTGCTCCGCACCGGGGCGACACCCGGATCCATCGCCGCGCACCCGCTGATCCGTACCCTCGCCGGGCAGGTCCGCCGCACGGGCGTGCGCCGCGAGATCGAGCTGGACCTGCCGCGCGGTCGCGACACCGCGGGAGACAACCCGCTCGGCGTGCACCTGCGGGCCATGGGGCTCGGCGCCGGCTACATCTCGATCGAGGCGGCCGACGTCACCGAGTCGCACCGGCTGGCCCGGGTGCGGCGGGACTTCGTGGCCAACGTGAGCCACGAGCTGAAGACCCCGATCGGCGCCCTCCAGCTGCTCGCCGAGGCGCTGGTGGACGCCACCGAACCGGCCGGCGACGGGCCGGCCGAACTCTCCGAGGACCTGGTCGCCGCCCGGCGGTTCGCCGAGCGGATCCAGCACGAGTCGACCCGGCTCGGCCGGCTGGTGCAGGAACTGCTGGAGCTGACCCGACTCCAGGGCGCCGAGCCGCAGCCCGCCCCCGAGCCCGTCTCGCTGGACTGGGTGATCGCCGAGGTGATCGACCGGACCCGGACCGCGGCCACCGCCCGGCACGTGGAGATCCTCGTCGAGGGGCGGCGTGGGCTCACCGCGTACGGCAGCGACAGCCAGCTCGCCACCGCGGTGGCGAATCTGGTGGAGAACGCCATCAACTACTCGGCCGAGGACACCACGGTCCGGGTGACCACCCGGGCGACGGACGAGCACGTCGAGATCGCCGTCGCCGACCAGGGCATCGGCATCGCCCCGAACGACGTCGACCGGATCTTCGAGCGGTTCTACCGGGCCGACCAGGCCCGCTCCCGGTCCACCGGGGGCACCGGCCTGGGTCTGGCCATCGTCAAACACATCGCCAGCAACCATGGCGGTCGGGTGGATGTGTCGAGCACTCTTGGTGGGGGGTCGACGTTCACCCTCCGGCTGCCCGCCCGCCCCCCGGACGACCCGGAGGCGACACTCTCCTCCGCTGAGATCGAGGCCGGCCCGGCCGAGCTCCGGCAGGTCTGACCGACAGGAAAGGAAACACCCCGTTGAGCCGCGTACTGGTGGTGGAGGACGAGGAATCGTTCTCCGACGCCCTGTCCTACATGCTCCGCAAGGAGGGCTTCGAGGTCTCCGTCGCCGCGACGGGTCCCTCCGCCCTCACCGAGTTCGACCGGACCGGCGCCGACATCGTGCTGCTCGACCTGATGCTGCCCGAGATGTCGGGCACCGAGGTCTGCCGCCAACTCCGGCAGCGGTCCCACGTGCCGATCATCATGGTCACCGCCCGGGACAGCGAGATCGACAAGGTGGTCGGCCTGGAGATCGGGGCCGACGACTACGTCACCAAGCCGTACTCGCCGCGCGAGCTGGTCGCCCGGATCCGGGCCGTGCTGCGCCGGCAGACCGCCGAGGCCGCCGAGTCCGGTGCGCCGACGCTGGCCGCCGGGCCGGTCCGGATGGACATCGAGCGGCACGTGGTGACCGTCGACGGCGGCGCCGTGCAGCTCCCGCTCAAGGAATTCGAGCTGCTGGAGCTGCTGCTCCGCAACGCCGGCCGGGTGCTCACCCGCGGGCAGCTCATCGACCGGGTCTGGGGCGCCGACTACGTGGGCGACACCAAGACGCTGGACGTGCACGTCAAGCGGCTGCGCTCCAAGGTCGAGCCGGAGCCGTCCGCCCCGCGCTACATCGTCACGGTCCGCGGCCTGGGCTACAAGTTCGAGCCGTGACCGGCCCGGCTTCGGCCCCCGCGTCCCGTTTGCGGTGATCATGAAGTTATTTCCGTCCGCACCGGCGTGTCAGGGCAACAACTTCATGATCGGCGCCACGCCCGTTCGGTGATCGACTCCAGCTCGGCGGGGTGGCGATGTCCGGGGGTGCACTAAGGCACCCCAGCGCGGCGGCCTGGAGCTTCCCTGGCTACGGGTGAGGGCTGGGTGCAATGTCCGGTTCCCGGCGTCCATGGTGCGCTGAGTGGGAACGCCATGTATGTCTCCGGGGGCCCTATGACCTACATGGTGTTCCACCGACGTGGTCGGCCTGGGCGGGATGTCCGGTTCGTGGGTGGTGGGCGGCACTCTGGCGGCGGAATGGCGGGCGGGCGGGGGTCGTTGTATCCGGGTGAACGGCCGAGGAAGACGCCCCGCAAGCGGGGTGGCCAGCCCCAGGGACTGCCCGCCGAGGTGGGCGCGCTGAGCCCGGAATGATGGTGGGCCGCCGGTCGTTATACATGGTCCCGGCGCGACGAAGAGGCCCTGCCCCGCGCGCTGGAGGATCAAGATTTTGCTCGACCCCCCTCAAGACTTTGTTGAGCGCCTGACGGTGCTTGCGCACACCGGATTGCCGACCTCCCCCGGTCGGGGTGTGCGCCAACCCCCGAATGGAGCTGTCCCTCATGAACACGATGCTGCGTAAGAGCGTGCTGGGTATTGCTGGTCTGGCTTTCACCGGTGGTGTGTTCGCCGGTCCGATCGCCGCTCACGCCGAGCCGGTGCACGACAGCAAGCCGGCCGCGGTGGCGGTGCAGGGTGACAAGCTGATCCCGCACGGTGTGCAGGGCGCCCAGTCGAAGATTGATCTGAACGATGAGCAGACGGCCAACGCTAAGGCGATCATCGCCGCGACGAAGAAGGCCGGTCTCCCGGAGCGGGCCGCGGTGATCTCGATCGCGACCAGCCTGCAGGAGTCGAAGCTGGAGAACCTGGGCCACCTCGGCGACAAGAATGACCATGACTCGCTGGGCCTGTTCCAGCAGCGCCCGTCGAGCGGTTGGGGTTCGCCGGAGCAGATCACCGACCCTGAGTACTCGACGCTTGCGTTCCTGAAGGGTTTGAAGCAGGTCGACGGCTGGCAGGACATGCCGCTGACCGACGCCGCGCAGACCGTGCAGGTCTCGGCCTACCCGGACGCCTACGCCCAGTGGGAGCGGCAGGCCGCCGACATCGTCGCCCACGACTGGAACAGCTGAGCCAAGAACCGCTGGCCGGCACCCCGGAACACGGGGTGCCGGCCAGCGGCATCTTCAGGTCAGGACAGCCAGGTGTAGCGGCGCTCGGGCCGGCCGGCCGCGCCGTACTTCAGGGTGACCTCGGCCCGGCCGGTGCCCGAGAAGTGCTCCAGGTAGCGGCGGGCGCTGACCCGGGAGATGCCGACCCGGTCGGCGCACTCGCTGGCCGAGAGGGTCCCCTCGTGCTCGCGCAGGGCGCGTTCGACCAGCTCGGCGGTCTCCGGGCTGAGGCCCCGGGGCAGGGTCGCGGTGACGGCGGGCGAGCCGCTGCGGGACAGCACCCGGTCGACGTCGGCCTGGTCGGCGACGACGGCCGCGCGCAGCGCGGTGCGGCGGACGGCGTACTGCTCCAGCCGGGTGCGCAGCTCGTCGAAGCCGAACGGCTTGAGCAGGTAGTTGACCGCGCCGTAGCGGACCGCCCGGCGGACCGCCTCGGCCTCCCGGGCGGCGCTGATCACCAGTACGTCGCAGTCGTGTCCGGCGGCCCGGATCCGGGTCACCACGTCCAGGCCGAACATGTCGGGCAGGTAGAGGTCGAGCAGGATCAGGTCGGGGCGGAGCTGGCCCACCGCGGTCACGGCCTGCTCGCCGGTGCTGGCGGCGCCGACCACCCGGAAGCCGTCGATCCGCTCGACGAAGCCACGGTGGATCCGGGCCACCATGAAGTCGTCGTCGACGACGAGTACGTCGATCATCGCGCCTCCTGCCAGACGTTCGGGGGCACCGAGATCCGCGCGGTGAACATCGCGCCCTCGTCGGTGTTCGCCACGGCCACCTCGCCGCCGCGGCGGTGGCAGACCAGCCGGGTGAGCGCGAGGCCGATCCCGCGCTCGCCGCCCTCGGCCGCCTTGGTGGTGAAGCCGTGGGTGAACACCTCCTGCGCCAGCTCCGGCGCCACCCCGGGGCCGGAGTCGCGGACCACGATCTCCACCGAGGCGGCGTCCTGGCGAAGTTCGACCTCCACCCAGGCGGGGCGATCGGACGAGTCAGCGGCCACCGCCTCGACCGCGTTGTCCACCAGGTTGCCGAGCACGGTGGCCACGTCCGCCGCCAGCTCCGGGGGCAGCCGGTCGAGCCCGGTCCGTTCGGAGACCCGCAGTTCCACCCGGCGCTCGGCGGCCACCGCCGACTTCGCCATGAGCAGTGCCGCCACCGCCGTGTCGTGGATCCGGCTGGTCACCGTGAGGTCGAGCGAGGCACGGTGCCGGCTCAGCGCGTCGACGTACCGGACCACCTCGTCGTGCTCGCCGATCTGGATCAGCCCGGAGATCGTGTGCAACTGGTTGGCGAACTCGTGGGTCTGCGCCCTGAGCAGTTCGGTGGTGCTGCGGAACGAGCCGATCTCCTGCTCCAGCCGGGCCAGCTCGGTCCGGTCCCGCAGGGTGGTGACGGAGCCGAGCCGGTGACCGTCCTTGCGGACCGTCATCCGGTTCATCACCAGCACCCGGCCGCCCCGGACCACCACCTGGTCCCGGGCCTCCGGGCCGCTACCCGCGCCGGCCAGCACGTCCCGCAGCCGGCCGTTGATCCTCAGCTCGGCGAGGCTGCGGCCGAGGCAGTGTTCGGGCAGGTCGAGCAGGCGTCGGCCGACCGCGTTGACCAGGGTGATCCGGTGCTGGGGGTCCAACGCGATCACCCCCTCGGCGATGCCGTGCAGCAGCGCCTCCCGGTGCTCGGCCAGCCCGGCGATCTCCCGGGGCTCCAGGCCGAGGGTCTGCCGCTTGATCCGGCGGGCCAGCAGCCACGATCCAACCACCCCGAGGCCGCAGGCGATGCCCAGGTAGGTGAGCAGGTAGGACGAGGCGCCGACGAGCCGCTCCGACCAGGTCGGCGCCGCCTCGCCGACCACCACCACGCCCAGGTACCGCCCGAGGTTCTTCTTGGTCTTCGGGTCGTCGCCGAGCACCGGCACCTGGGCCACCAGCTGCCGCGAGCCGTCGATCTCCAGCTCGCCGAACCAGCTCCGGCCGTCCGCCACCCGGGGGTCGCCGAGCACCACCCGGCTGCCCACCAGCGTCGGGTTGGTCGAGGCGACCACCCGGCCCCGGGCGTTCGCGACGGTCACCGAGGTGACGCCGTACTGGGTGAAGGTGTTCTGCACCAGCGGGGCGATGGCCTCGCCCGGCGCGGGCTGGTCGAGCTGGTCGCGGAGCAGGGGGCTGCCGCCGAGCCGTTCGCCGAGGGTGGCGACCCGGCGCCCCTCGACCCGGTTGAACGTCGCCGCCGACTGGGCCAGCGAGACGGCGGCGACCGCCACCAGCACCACGACGATGATCGCGAGCTGGAGGATCAGCAGCTGCCCGGCGAGCGTGCGGCGCCGGGACGTGACCGCGACCACAAAGACCTCAACTTCCGCTGGTGACACAACGCAGACAAGCTGCCCGCGTGGAGGCCACCATCTTGCCGCTGGACTCATTCGAAACGGAAGAGAAACAAGATGGCAACTAGGAGAAACGTGCTGGTCATGGGGGTCGCCGCCGCCACGGCGCTGGCCCTGGCTGCCTGTGGCGCCACCGCCGACAAGAACGAGGGCGGCTCCAGCAACGACGGCAAGCCGGTCAGCGGACTGCGGATCATGGTGCCGAACACCCCCGGTGGCGGATACGACACCACCGCCCGGACCGCCGCGAAGGTGATGGAGGACGCCAAGATCGCCACCGGCGTGCAGGTGTTCAACCTGCCCGGCGCGGGCGGCACGGTCGGCCTCCAGCGGACCGTGAACGAGAAGGGCAACGGCAAGCTGGCCATGCAGATGGGCCTGGGCGTGGTCGGTGCCTCGTACACCTCCAAGTCGGCGGCGACGCTGACCCAGACCACCCCGCTGGCCAAGCTGATCGAGGAGGCCGGCGCCATCGTGGTGCCGAAGGACTCCCCGTACAAGACCATCAACGACCTGGTCGCGGCGTGGAAGGCCAACCCGAAGGGCATCGCGGTCGGCGGCGGCTCCTCGCCCGGCGGTCCGGACCACCTGCTGCCCATGCAGCTCGCCAAGACCGTCGGCATCGACCCGCGCCAGGTCAACTTCGTCTCGTACGACGGTGGCGGCGAACTGCTGCCCGCCGTCCTCGGCGGCAAGGTGGCCTTCGGCGCCAGCGGGTTCGGCGAGTTCCTCGACCAGGTCGAGGCCGGCCAGATCCGGGTCCTCGCGGTGACCAGCGAGGCGCCGATCGAGGCGCTCAAGGAGGTGCCGACCCTGAAGTCGGCCGGCATCGACCTGGTCTTCACCAACTGGCGAGGCATTGTGGCGCCGCCCGGCATCAGCGACGCCGACAAGAAGGTCTGGATCGACGTGCTGACGAAGATGCACGAGTCGGAGGCGTGGAAGGCCGAGCTGACGAAGCGCGGTTGGACCGACGCGTTCGTCACCGGCGACGAGTTCGGCACCTTCCTCACCGAGCAGGACAAGGCAGTGGCCGACGTGCTCAAGCAGCTCGGGTTGGCATGAGCGGCATGACGACGCGACCGGACCGGGGCGGCGAGCCGCCGTCCCGGCCCCCGGTCGTACCGGACATCCCGGCGCAGCCGGGCGCCGCGCGTACGTCGGAGGAGCCGGCGGCCCCGGCGACCGGGACCGACCCGGCGGCGGACGTCGTGGCGGAGCCGGTCCGCAAGCCCGACCGGGCGCAGTACGGCGTCTGTGCGTTTCTCGCCCTGGTCGGTGGGCTGGTCATCTTCGACGCGACGACCCGGATCGGGAGCGCGATCAACACCGCCGACCCGATCGGCCCCAAGCCGGTGCCGATCCTGCTCGGTGTGCTGCTGCTCGTCATCGCGGCGATCTACGCGGTGGACGTGGCCCGCGGCGGCGCCGGCGAGCCGGAGGCCGGCGAGGACGTCGATCTGACCGTTCCCGTCGACTGGCGCACCGTGCTGCTGCTCATCGGCGCGTTCCTGGTCAACGCCGTGCTCATCGAGCGGCTCGGCTGGGTGATCAGCGGAACGATCCTCTTCTGGGGTTCGGCGTACGCGCTGGGCAACCGGCACTACGTGCGCAACCTGCTGATCGCCGTCGCGCTGTCGTTGATCACGTTCTACACCTTCGCCATCGGGCTCGGCGTCGACCTGCCCGCGGGCGTGCTGCAAGGGATCCTGTAGATGGACAACTTCGCCAATCTGCTCGACGGGTTCGCCAACGTGCTGACCCCGATGAACCTGCTGTTCGCGCTGCTCGGGGTGACCATCGGCACCGCCGTCGGCGTGCTGCCCGGCATCGGCCCGGCGATGACCGTGGCGCTGCTCCTGCCGGTCACCTACGGGATGGAGCCGGCCCAGGCCTTCATCATGTTCGCCGGCATCTTCTACGGCGGCATGTACGGCGGTTCCACCACCTCGATCCTGCTGAACACCCCCGGCGAGTCCTCGTCGGTGGTGACCGCGATCGAGGGCAACAGGATGGCGAAGGCGGGCCGGGCCGCCCAGGCGCTGGCCACCGCCGCGATCGGCTCGTTCGTCGCCGGCACCATCGCCACCGTGCTGCTGGTGGTGGTCACGCCGCCGGTGGTGCAGTTCGCGATCAGCCTCGGCGCACCCGACTACTTCGCGCTGATGCTGCTGGCGTTCGTCTCCGTCACCGCGGTGCTCGGCGCGTCCCGGGTACGCGGCTTCGCCTCGCTGGTGCTCGGCCTGGTGATCGGTGTGATCGGCATCGACCAGTCCGGCCAGCAGCGGCTCACCTTCGGGCTGCCGCAGCTCGCCGACGGCATCGACGTGGTCGTGGTGGCCGTGGGCATCTTCGCCGTGGGCGAGGCGCTCTGGATCGCCGCGCACCTGCGGCGCAAGTCCGGCGAGGTGATCCCGGTGGGCCAGCCGTGGATGGGAAGGCAGGACTGGAAGCGGTCCTGGAAGCCGTGGTTGCGCGGCACGGCGTTCGGGTTCCCGTTCGGCGCGGTGCCGGCGGGCGGGGCGGAGATCCCCACCTTCCTGTCGTACGTCACCGAGAAGAAGCTGACGAAGCACCCGGAGGAGTTCGGCCGGGGGGCGATCGAGGGCGTCGCCGGGCCGGAGGCCGCGAACAACGCCTCGGCCGCGGGCACCCTGGTGCCGATGCTGGCGATCGGCCTGCCGACCAACGCCACCGCCGCGGTGATGCTGGCCGCCTTCGAGGGGTACGGCATCCAGCCCGGTCCGCTGCTCTTCACCCGGGAGTCCAGCCTGGTCTGGACGCTGATCGCCAGCCTGTTCGTGGGCAACCTGCTGCTGCTGGTGCTCAACCTGCCGCTCGCCCCGGCCTGGGCGCGGCTGCTGCGGATCCCGCGCCCCTACCTCTACGCCGGGATCCTCTTCTTCGCCTCGATGGGCGCGTACGCGGTTAACGCCCAGCCGTTCGACCTGTTCCTGCTGCTCGCCCTCGGCCTGCTCGGCTTCGGCATGCGCCGCTTCGGGTTGCCGATCCTGCCGCTGATCGTCGGCACCATCCTCGGCCCGCGTGCCGAGCTGCAGGGCCGGCGCGCGTTGCAGCTCTCCGGCGGTGAGCTGCACGGGCTGATCGGCGGCTGGGTGTCCTGGCTGATCTACGCCACGGTCGCCGCGGTGCTCCTCTGGCCGCTGATCGGCCGGTTCGTGGTCCGTCCGCTGCGCGGAAGGTCGGTGACGGCATGACGGTGCTGGTGGGGTACGTCCCCTCGCCGCTGGGCGAGGCGGCCCTGCGGGCCGCGATCGAGCAGGCCCGGTTCCGGGACGAGCCGGTGCTGGTGCTGAACACCTCGCGCGGCGACGCGTACGTCGACCCGCGGCTCGCCCAGGAGCCGGATCTGGACCGGGTGGTCCGCGAACTGGTCGCCGCCGGGGTGCCGCACGACGTCCGGCAGCTCATGCGGGGGCGGGACGCGGCCGAGGAGATCGCCGAGATCGTCGAGACGGAGGACGTGTCGCTCGTCGTGATCGGCATCCGGCACCGCACTCCGGTCGGCAAGCTGATCATGGGCTCGACCGCGCAGGAGATCCTGCTCCGGGTGCCCTGCCCGGTGCTCGCCGTGAAGGCCGACTGAGTGGCGCCCGGGGCCTCCGCGGTCCCCGGGCGCGCCCAGGCCGGCCTGCTGCTCACGCACACCGTCGCGGTGCAGGCGGTCACCTTCATGCTCCGGCCGGCGTCCGCGTACCGGGCGTTGGAGCTGGACGTGCCGGGGGCCTGGCTGGGTGTGCTCGGGGCCAGCTTCGCCGTCGTACCCCTGGTGCTGGCCGTGCCCTCCGGGCACGCCGTGGACCGGCTCGGCGAGCGCCGCGTCGCGCTCGCCGGGTCGGCCCTGCTGGTCGCCGCCGGCCTCGGCTTCGTGCTGCTCGCCGGCTCGGTGGTCGGCCTGGTCCTGGCCAGCATGGCGCTCGGCACCGCACACCTCTGCGCGGTCGTCGCCCAGCAGGCGCTGGTCGCCAACCGCACCTCGGCCGACCGCTACGACGCCGCGTTCGGCTACTACACCTTCGCCGCCTCGCTGGGTCAGGCGCTCGGGCCCGGCCTGATCGTGCTCTTCGGCGGGGACCGCCCGATCCCCGCCACCCGGGCCATCTTCCTCGGCGCCACGGTGGTGGCGCTGCCGCTGCTGGTCGTCGCGCTGTTCCTGCGCCCGTCCGGACACCACCGGCAGGCCGCCGACGGTTCCGGCGCCAATGGGCTGCGCGACCTGCTCCGCCGGCCCGGCCTGGTCCGCGCCCTCGTGGTGAGCTGCGTCGTCCTGGCGGCGGTCGACATCACCCTGGTCTACCTGCCCGCGCTCGGCGCGGAACGCGACATCGCCGCCGGTTCGATCGGCATCCTGCTCGCGGTCCGGGCGGTCGCCTCGATGGCGTCCCGGCTGCTGCTCGGCCGGCTGGTGGCGGCCCTCGGCCGGCGGGTCGTGCTGGTCGGCACCGTGGCGCTCTCCGCCGTCGGGCTGGCCCTGCTGCTGCCGCCGCTGCCGTTCGCGGTGCTGCTCGTCGTGGTCGCGGTGGCCGGGCTCGGGCTGGGTGCGGGCCAGCCGCTGACCATGTCGTTCCTGGCCGAGGTGGCGCCGCCCGGGCTGCGCGGCCGGGCGATGTCGCTGCGGCTCACCGGCAATCGGCTCGGTCAGGTGCTCATCCCCAGCGCGGCCGGCGCGCTGGCGGCCGGTACGGGCGCGGCCGGCGTCCTCGCCTGCACCGCGGCCGGCCTGGCCGGTGCGGCCGTCGCCGCCTCCCGCCTGCACCGGCCGCCGCCCGCGGATCCGATCCCCGAGTGAGAGAAGGACGACCATGGAGACTCCCACGACCGCCGACCTCTACGACCGGCACGGCGACGCCCTCGGTTCGTGCGACACCCAGTTGCGTCAGTTCGGCGGGGTCCGGGCCTTCGCCGGCCCGGCCGTCACGGTGCGCTGCTTCCAGGACAACGCCCTGGTCAAGTCGATCGTGGCCGAGCCGGGAGAGGGCCGGGTGCTGGTGGTGGACGGCGGCGGCTCGCTGCACACCGCCCTGATGGGTGACCTCATCGCCGGCACGGCAGCGGAGAACGGATGGGCCGGCGTGGTGATCAACGGCGCGGTCCGCGACGTCGTCGCCCTCGGTGCCCTGCCGATCGGCATCAAGGCGCTCGGCACGAACCCGCGCAAGAGCGCCAAGACCGGCGCCGGCGAGCGGGACGTGCCGGTGTCGTTCGGCAACTGCGTCTTCGCGCCCGGTGCGGAGGTGCACAGCGACGACGACGGCGTCGTCGTGCTGCCCGGACCAGTCAGATGATCCGCCGGACGGGCCCTAAGCCTCGGTGGCCGGGTGCGGGGCGACCTGGCCCTGACGGAGCCGGGCCGCGCAGAGCTCGGCCAGCTTCGCGTACGCGGGGGCGCCGATCAGCGCGGTCAGCTCCGGGCCGTAGGAGATGTACATCGGCTCGGCGCCGACGTGCGCGTCGGTGGAGGAGGTGCACCACCAGTCCAGGTCGTGACCGCCCGCGCCCCAGCCGCGCCGGTCGAACTCGCTGAGCGTCGAGATCAGCACCTTGGTGTTGTCCGGCCGCTTGTGCCAGTCCTGGTCGCGGCGGATCGGCAGCTGCCAGCAGACGTCCGGCTTGTATTGCAGCGGGTGCACCCCGTCGCGCAGCGCCTGGGCGTGCAGCGCGCAGCCGCCCCCGCCGGGGAAGTCGACGTCGTTGAGGAAGACGCAGGGCGCGTCGGCGGCCCGGGTGGCCGTCCGCCGGGCGGGGTTCTTCCCGTCGATCGTGTCGTTCTCGGTCCAGTTCTTGAAGCCCCGGCGGAAGTGCTGCCAGGTCTGCGGGGTGAGCCGCTTGACCGCCGCCCGGACCCGCTTCTCGTCGTCGCCGTCGGTGAAGAACGCGCCGTGCGAGCAGCAGCCGTCCGCGGCGCGGCCGGCGACGATGCCGTGGCAGCCCTTGCCGAAGATGCACGTCCAGCGGGAGAGCAGCCAGGTCAGGTCGGCCCGCACCACGTGCTTCGCGTCGGCCGGGTCGACGAACTCGATCCACTCCCGCGGGAAGTCCAGCCCGACCTCCCGGCTGCGCGGGTCGTCGGGGTCGTCCACCAGCACGTGAAGTTCGATCTGCCCTGTCACCCGGACCAGCGTACGCGGGGTGACGCCACCCGGCCGGCGAGCCGAGGAAACGTGTTGGCCCTAGGGTCGTCAGCATGCGACTGGGTGTCCTCGACGTCGGTTCCAACACGGTGCACCTGCTGGTGGTCGACGCGCACCACGGCGCCCACCCGTGGCCGGCGCACTCCGAGAAGGTGGTGCTCCGGCTGGCCGAGCAGATGGGCCCGGACGGCGCGCTGACCGACGCGGGCGCCGACGGGCTGGTCAAGGCCGTCAGCATGGCGCGGGCGGCGGCGGACGGGCTGGAGGCCGAAGACCTGCTGGCCTTCGCCACCAGCGCGGTGCGCGACGCCAGCAACGCCGGCGAGGTGCTGGCCCGGGTCCGCGACGAGACCGGCGTACGCCTGGAGGTGCTCTCCGGCGCGGACGAGGCGCGGATGACCTTCCTGGCGGTGCGGCGCTGGTTCGGCTGGTCCGCCGGCCGGCTGCTGGCGATGGACATCGGGGGCGGCTCCCTGGAGCTGGCCGCCGGCATAGACGAGGGCCCGGACGTGGCGGTCTCGCTGCCGCTGGGCGCGGGGCGGCTGAGCCGGGAGCGGCTCAAGGTCGACCCGTCCGGCACCGTCCCGCCGTCGGCCGAGGCCGTCGAGGAGCTGCGGGAGTACGTCGACGCGCAGCTCGACCCGGTGGTCGAACAGCTCACCGAGGTGGGCTGGGAGCGTCCGGTGGCCACCTCGAAGACGTTCCGGACGCTGGCCCGGCTGGCCGGTGCGGCGCCCTCCGGGGCCGGGCTCTGGGCCCGGCGCAGCCTGACCCGTACCGGGCTGCGGCAGGTGCTCGGCTTCATCCGGCACATCCCGCCGGCCCAGCTGCCCGAGCTGGAGGGGGTCAGCGCGCAGCGGGCCCACCAGCTCCTCGCCGGGGCGGTGGTGGCCGAGGCGGTGCTGCGCCGGCTCGACGTGGACTGCCTGGACATCTGCCCCTGGGCGCTGCGCGAGGGGGTCATCCTGCGTCGACTGGATCAGCTGGCGCCGATGTGATCCCGGCCTGCCGCTCCAGGTGTTTTGTGGATACTCGTCCCGATGCTTTGTGGCGGGTGCGGCTACCCTCAGGGGTGTGACTTCCCGCGTTCCGGTGCTCCTGTCCACGTCTTCGGTCTTCCCTGAGCGGACCGCGGCGGCGTTCCAGCTCGCCTCGACGCTCGGATACGACGGCATCGAGGTGATGGTCTGGACCGACCCGGTCAGCCAGGACCCGGGCGCGCTGCGCGGCCTCGCCGACCACTACGGCGTGCCGGTCCTCTCGGTGCACGCGCCCTGCCTGCTGGTCACCCAGCGGGTGTGGAGCCCGGACCCGTGGGAGCGGCTGCGCAGGGCCGCCGAGCTGGCCGAGACGCTGGAGGCGCCCACCGTCGTGGTGCACCCGCCGTTCACCTGGCAGCGCGACTACGCCCGCAACTTCGCCGACGGGCTGGACCGGATCGCCGGCCGCTTCGGCGGGCTGCGCTTCGCCGTGGAGAACATGTACCCGGTGCGGATGGCCGGCCGGCAGTTCGT
The DNA here is from genome assembly GCF_040639095.1 of Micromonospora sp. NPDC023966. Lineage (NCBI taxonomy): Bacteria > Bacillati > Actinomycetota > Actinomycetes > Micromonosporales > Micromonosporaceae > Micromonospora > Micromonospora sp. NPDC023966. The sequence goes on from NZ_JBEZZJ010000004.1 coordinate 350,616, forward strand.
CCCGTACGTGCCGGGCTGGGACCCGACCGACACCGGCTACGCCGCCTACACGCTGGACCTCTCGCACTGCGCGGCCTCGCACACCGACGCCCTGGCCATGGCCGACCGGATGGGGTCCGCCCTGGCCCACGTGCACCTGGGCGACGGCACCGGCGAGGGGCGCGACGAGCACCTGGTGCCCGGGCGCGGCGGCCAGCCCTGCGCGGAGCTGCTCCGCTCGCTGGCCGGCCGGGGCTTCACCGGCTCGGTGGCGGTCGAGGTGACCACCCGGGGCGCGAAGAGCCGCGCGGTCCGCGAGGCGGACCTGCGCGAGTCGCTCGAGTTCGCCCGGGCCAACCTGACCGCCCCCTCCCCGGTCGAGGCCTGACCAGGAGTCGGAGCGGCGGGTCAGCTCACCGGGGTCAGCGGTTCCGGCTGGGCCGGAACGGTCACCTGGTCACCGACGGCGGCCCGCTTGCGGGCCCGGTGCGCGGCCACGTGCGAGCGGGTGGCGCAGCGCTCCGAGCAGAACCGCCGGCAGCAGTTCGACGAGGTGTCCAGGTAGACGTTGCCGCAGCGCTCGTCTGCGCAGACGCCGAACCGGGCGCTGCCGTACTCGCAGAGCCAGACCGACAGCCCCCAGACCGCGCCGGCCAGGTATTCGGAGCTGACCGAGGCGCCCCGGCTGGTCACGTGCATATGCCAGTCGGAGGAGTCGTGGCCGGAGATGCGCGGCTGCACGGGGAACGACTCCAGCAGCGCGTTCAGCTCCGTCACCGCCTCGGCGTCGCGGCCCGAGGTGCCGTAGTCGAAGATGTCGCGCAGGCGCTTCTGCGCCCGCCGGAAGATCGCCAGGTCCCGATCGGCGACCTCGTCGCGCATCCACGCGTTGTCGTCCGGGAAGAGGGCCCGCAGGTCGTCGAGGTCGTCCAGACGGGCGTTGACGAGATCAACACCGGTCCGGGCGTACGCGTCGAAGTTCACGACACCAACGGTAGACGACTCACGTGCTACGCGGCGCGTCGATGTAGTGGGGCAGGAACCGCGCGTAACCGTCCGTGATGAGACTCTCGCTCTCCCGGAGGCCCGCGCCGGCCGACTCGCCGTCCACGATCCAGCTGCCCAGCACCAACCGGCTGCCCGCGAACTCGGGCAACGCCCGGAACTCCTGGTAGCAGAAGCCCTCGTCGCCGTAGATCCCCGGGTTGGTGATCTCGGTGCCGGCGGTGACGATGCGGACCGAGCCGCCCTCCCGGCCGAGCAGCGGCTTGGCCACGTACTCGGTCATGCCGCGCGGCGAGTCCAGGTACGCGGGGAGCAGGTACTCGTGGCCCGGATAGAGCTCCCAGAGCACGGCCAGCAGCGCCTTGTTCGACAGCAGCAGCTTCCAGGCCGGCTCGATCCAGGTGGTCGGGGTGCCCGGCGCCAGCGCCGGCGGCCCGTACGGCTCGGCGAGCATCCACTCCCAGGGGTAGAGCTTGAAGCAGGTGGTGATCGGCCGGTCCTCGGCGTCGACGAAGCGCCGCCCGTCCCAGCCGACCCGCTGGATCGGCAGGAGCGTGACGTCCAACCCCGCCTGCCGGGCGGTCTCGGCCAGGTAGCCGGCCGTGATCTGGTCCTCGCCCGACTCCTCCTCCGCCGACCAGACCACGTGCACCCGGGGGTCGTGCAGGCCGGCGCCGATCTTGGCCCAGGCGCCGACCAGCCGCTCGTGCAGGCTGTTCCACTGGTCGGCGTCCGGGCGGGTGTGCTCCAGCCAGTACCACTGCACGATGCTCGCCTCGACCAGCGCGGTCGGGGTGTCGGCGTTGTACTCCAGCAGCTTCGGGGGCCAGCTTCCGTCGTACCAGAGGTCGAAGCGGCCGTAGAGGATCGGCGGGGACTCCCGCAGCGACCGGGCGACCGCCTCGGCGGCCCACTCCGGGATGCCGAACTCGGCGTACCGGTTGCGGGCCACCACGTGCTCGGCGGCGGCCACCGACATCCGGTGCAGCTCCTCGGTGGCCTCCTCCAGCCGGAGCACCTCGTCCAGCTCGAAGGCGTACGCGGCGGTCTCGTCCCAGTACGACATGATCCCGCCGTCGGGCAGTTCGGTGTCGACGTACACCAGGCCCTGGGCCCGGACGGTGGCGTCCCAGTCGGGGCGCGGGGTGCTCGCCTCGCGCCGCACCTCAGCCGCCGCAGGAGGCGAGGTGGGTGCCGAAGCCGCCGCGCTCGGGCAGCGCCGCGGCGACCGGCGCCGGGGTGTCCCGGGCGGCGGTGGCCGGTGCGGGGACCCGCAGCGCCACGGCGACGGTGTCGCCACCTCCACCGGCCGGGCCCAGGGCGCAGTCGTCATCGTCGTCGTCGTATCCGGTGTTGCAGCCGGAGAGGGCGAGGGCCAGGGCGGTCAGGGCGCCGAGCTGCACGGTGGCCGACCGGAGCCGGCGTCGGGGGCGTCGTTCCACGTGATCGTTGTAGCGGATCCCCGCCAGCCGGGCGGTCCCGCGGTCCCCGTCGGAACGCTGCGTGACGTTGCCCGCCGCCCCCCGGCGCGGGCCCACCGCCGGGCGTTACGCTCGGCTCATGCTCCGTTCCGTCATCCTCGCCGCCTCCCGGTCATCCCAGGTCGAGCGGCTCGTCGCGACGGCCCCGTTCACCCGGGACGTCGTCCGCCGGTTCGTCGCCGGCGCCGGCACCGACGACGCGCTGCGCGCGACCCGCGCACTCGTCGCCGACGGCCAAGCGGTCACCCTCGACAACCTCGGTGAGGACACCGTCACCCCGGAGCAGGCGAACGCCACCCGGGACGAATACCTCAAGCTGCTGCGCCTGCTGGGCGCCGCCGGGCTCACCCCGGCCGCCGAGGTCAGCGTGAAGCTCTCCGCGCTCGGGCAGATGTTCGACGAGCAACTCGCGTACGACAGCGCGCGGGCGATCTGCGCGGCGGCCGACGCGGCGGGCACCACGGTCACCCTGGACATGGAGGACCACACCACCACCGACTCGACCCTGGACATCCTGGCCAAGCTGCGCAAGGACTACCCGTCGACCGGAGCGGTGCTCCAGGCCTACCTGCGGCGGACCGAGTCGGACTGCCGCGAGCTGTCCGGCGCCGGCTCCCGGGTACGGCTCTGCAAGGGCGCGTACAAGGAGCCCGAGTCGGTGGCGTACCAGTCGGCCCGCGAGGTGGACAAGTCGTACGTGCGCTGCCTGAACGTGCTGATGTCCGGGGATGGCTATCCGATGCTGGCCACCCACGACCCGCGCCTGATCGCCATCGGCGAGGACCGGGCCCGCTGGTTCGACCGCGGCCCGGAGCGGTTCGAGTTCCAGATGCTTTTCGGCATCCGCCCCGAGGAGCAGAAGCGCCTCGTCGGCGACGGCTACACCGTGCGCACCTACGTCCCGTACGGCGACCAGTGGTACGGCTACCTGATGCGCCGGCTGGCCGAGCGCCCGGCCAACATGGTGTTCTTCGGCCGCGCGCTGATGTCGAAGAAGTGATTCAGGCGTTCGACCAGGTCCGGGTGCAGAGCACCAGCCGGTAGCCGTCCGGATCGGCGAACGTCACCCCCCAGCGGTCCCAGTACGGGCCGGCGGAGACCCTGGTCCCGCCGGCCCGTTCCAGTCGGTCGGCCAGTTCGTCGTCGACCGGCCCGTCGAGGTAGAGCACGAACAGGTCCTCCGTGGTGGGGCGTGGCGCGACGGTCGGCTGCCCGCCGCCGACCAGTTCCAGGTGCCAGCCCGCGCCCGGCCAGCCGAGCATCACCAGGTCGTGCTCGCCGGGCCCGTCCGCGGCGCCCCGGTAGAGCACGTCCAGGCCCAGGCCGTCGGCCCAGAACCGTTCGGCGACGGCCAGGTCGCGGCTGGGGCGGGCGAGGCGTACGTGGGTGTCTGCGGTGAGCGGCATGCGCAGGATCCTCCGAGCTGCACCTGACTTGAGGTCAACCCTTGACGGTGGAAGCTAATGGCATTAGCTTTCTAGCTATGACGATTAGCCAGGTGGCCCGGGACGGCGGAACCATCGCGTACGAGGTGCACGGGGAGGGGCCGCTGGTGGTCCTCTCGCACGGCATGGGAGAGAACCGGGGATCCTTCCGCCACCTGGTGCCCCGGCTGGTGGCGGCCGGCTACCGGGTTGCCGCTGCCGACGTGCGCGGGCACGGCGACTCCAGCCCGCGCTGGCCCAGCTACGCCCCGGCCGAGGTCGGCGCCGACCTGCTCTCCGTGGTCCGGGAGATCGGCGGCGGCCCGGCCACCCTGGTCGGCAGCTCGTCCAGCGCCGCCGCCGTGGTCTTCGCCGCCGCCGACGCCCCGGCGCTGGTCAACGGCATCGTGCAGGTCAGCCCGTTCGTCGCCGCGCCGAAGCCGAACCCGGTGCTGCGGGCGGCCCAGGCGGTCGTGCTGCGCAGCCCGCGGCTGTTCGGCATGTTTCACCGCACCCTGTTCCCGGGCGCGCGGCCGGCCGACGACGCCGCGTACCGGAAGGAGATGGTCGCCAAGCTGCGCGGCCGGATGGCCGCGGTGCGCGGCGTGGTCGCGCCGGTCGACCCGCACTGGACCGCGCGGGCCCGGGAGGTGCGGCAGCCGGTGCTGGTGCTCATGGGCACGAAGGACCCGGACTTCCCGGACCCCGGCGCCGAGGCGCGGGCCGCCCGCCGCCACTTCGCCACCGCCGAGGCCCGCATGATCGCCGACTCCGGCCACTACCCGCACGCCGACCAGCCCGACGCGACCGCCGCCGACCTGGTCGAGTTCCTGTCGGTGACCTCCGGTGCCTAGGGCCGGCCTGACCCCGCAGACCGTGGTCCGCGAGGCGGCCGTGCTCGCCGACGAGGTCGGCCACGACCGGCTCACCCTGGCCGCGCTCGCCGCCCGGCTCGGTGTCGCGCTGCCCAGCCTCTACAAGCACGTGCGGGGCGTCGACGCGCTGCACCAGAAGCTGGCCGTGCTGGCCACCGCGGAGGTCGCCACCGAGCTGACCACCGCCGCCGCGGGCCGGGCCGGTGGTGACGCGCTGCGCGCCGCCGCGAACGCCTTGCGGGAGTACGCCCGCCGGCACCCCGGCCGCTACCCGGCCACGCAGCGGGCACCCGACCCCGACGACCCCGAGCACCTCGCCGCCGCCGAGCGGGCCGTCGGCGCGATCTACGCGATCCTGCGCGGGTACGACCTCAGCGGCGACGCGGCGGTCGACGCCACCAGGATGTTCCGGGCGGCGGTGCACGGGTTCATCACCCTCGAGGCGGCCGGCGGGTTCGGTCTGCCCCGGGACATCGACCGTTCCTTCGACGAGATGGTGGCCGCGCTGGACACCGCGTACCGCAACTGGAGGTCCCGGTGAAGGCTGCCCTGCTCACGCTCATCTTCCTGCTGGAGCTGGCCCTGCTCGCGGCCGCGGGCTGGTGGGGCTTCACCCTCGACGCCGGCTGGCCGGTACGGCTGCTCGCCGGCCTCGGCGCACCGCTGGCGATCGCCGCGGTCTGGGGTCTGTTCTGCTCGCCCCGGGCCACCGTGGCGCTGCCCGCGCCGGCCAAGCTCAGCGTGCAGGCCGCCTGCTTCCTCACCGGCGGCCTGCTGCTTGCCCTGGCCGGGCGGCCCGTGCCGGGCGCGGTGCTGGTGGCCCTCTGGGCGCTCGACAAGACCCTGCTCACCCTCTCCGGCGAAAAGATCTGACCCTGATCCACCGGCTCCGAGTTCCGCCCGGCGGTTCCGGTGGCTCTGATCGGCCGCCGTTCGAGGTGATGCCACAGACGCTCCCCACCTCCCGAGCGCCCTCCGGCTCGGGGAGGTGGTGGCATCCGCGCCCGCTCTCTTGCTCGCCCTGGATCTTGGACGATTTCGGCCCCTCTGGGGGCCGTTTCCTACCAAGATCTCGCCGGGGGCGATTCGCCGTCGGGGCTGAGGCGTTTACCTCATCAAGTTTGTAGGCGGCGAAACAGTTTGTGGGCGGCGAACTGAGAGCGCGGGCGGGCTGAGCCGGTTCGGCTCGGGGCGGCGCGCGGGGGACTCTTCCCGCCTCGCCCGATTGGTCGTACCCTTCGCCGGTGACCGACGGTGACGAGCGGCCCGCCGACGCGACGGCGAGCGGCGACGAGCAGCCGGCCACCGTGCCGCCGGACGGCGACAGTCCGGCCCGCCACCCGGCTGCTGCCCCCGCCGGCGAACCCGGCCGCACGGCCGCGCCGGACGGCATCCCGGCAGCCGAGAACGACGAGCCAGCAGAGAACGCCGAGCCAACCGGCAACGACGGGCCAGCTGGAAACGACGGGCCAGCTGGAAACGACGGGCCAGCTGGAAACGACGGGCCAGCTGGAAACGACGGGCCAGCTGGAAACGACGGGCCAGCTGGAAACGACT